>NZ_CP015961.1:3006576-3307234 GCF_001659785.1 Dietzia timorensis | reverse complement strand
GTCGATGTGGGGTCGGAAAACACGCTCCGGGCCGATTCACCGCGGCTGGCAGGTGTGTTTCCTGCCGCGCGCGGTGAAACGGCCCGGGGAGAGACTGTCGAGAGGAAAAGGGGCTCGCGCGGTGCGAGAGCTGCCTAGAACTCCTCGTACGTCGCGGGATCTTGGCCCTTGTTGCGGCCGTCGGGCTTACCGAGCGCGGTAATCGCGTCGACCTCGTCGTTCTTCAACGCGATGGTGGCCGCGTTGAGGTTGGAGATCTGGTGCTCGTCGGAACCTGCCTTGGGAAGCGCGACGACGCGGCGGGCAACATGCCAGGCGAGCACGATGCCGGCGGCGTCAACCCCGTACTTGGCGGCGAGCTCGGCCACTACGGGCTCGGTGAGCACCTCGTTGCCACGGCCGATCGGGCTCCATGCCTGCGTGATGATCCCGCGGCTGCGGTGAAAGTCGACGGCCTCGACCTGCGGGAAGTAGGGGTGAAGCTCGATCTGGTTGACCGCGGGTAGAACGCCGGTCTCGCTCTCGAGGCGGTCGATGTGCTCGGGAAGGAAGTTGCTCACACCGATCGCGCGGATGATGCCGCGCTCCTTCGCGGCGATGAGCGCCTTCCATGCCTCGACGTATTTGTCGACCTTCGGGTTCGGCCAGTGGATGAGGTACAGGTCGATGTGGCCGAGACCGGTGCGGAAGACGCTCTCCTCGATCGTGGCGAGCGCTTCTTCGTAATCGTGGTGGCGGCCGGGCAACTTCGAGGTCACGGTGATCCCCGAGCGTTCGCGGCCCGCCGCGCGGATCCCCTGCCCGATGGTTCCCTCGTTCTCGTAATTAAAGGCCGAATCGAGCAGCGAATACCCGTTGCCGATGGCGCGCGCGATGGCATCGGCACCGGCGTTGCCCTTGAGCTTGTAGGTGCCGAAGCCGATCGTGGGCAGGGTGAGCCCGTCGTGCGACGTCACTTTCGGAATCTGTATCGCGTTCATGTGGGCGTCTCCTCTGTAGGTAATTTTCCGGCGCTAACTGTCGTGGCCTCCAAGTGTAGGAACGAACAGTCGACAGGGTTTGTGCCAAGAATCCGCTGAGTATCTCGGGAGGCGGAGGCGCTGGCGCACGCAGCGGAAATGACAGAGCGCTCCAGTACTGTGATTTCCATGGCCAACGACCATTCCGCCGACCAATCCGCAAAGCACGAACATGATGAAATCCGCGTCCGCGGGGCGCGCGTCAACAACCTCAAGGGCATCGATGTAGACATCCCCAAGAAGGCGCTTTCGGTGTTCACCGGACTTTCCGGCTCGGGCAAGTCCTCGCTGGTGTTCGGGACGATCGCTGCGGAATCGCGTCGGTTGATCGACGAGACCTATTCCACCTTTATCCAGGGATTCATGCCCTCCCTTCCGCGCCCGGAAGTGGACCATCTGGAGAATCTGACGGCGGCGATCGTCGTCGACCAAGAGCGCATGGGCGCCAACGTGCGGTCGACGGTCGGCACCGCGACCGATGCGAATTCGTACCTTCGGCTGTTGTTCTCGCGGCTCAGCGAACCACACGTGGGTGCGAGTTACGTGTTTTCGTTCAACACCCCCGAGGGCATGTGCCCGGCGTGCGAGGGCGTTGGCTCTGTGAGTGTGCTCGACCGCTCGGTGTACCTGGACACGGAGAAATCCCTTGCCGAGGGCGCCATTTCGGCGCCCGGCTTCAACGTCGGGGACTGGCACTGGACGGCCTACGAGGCGACTCCGAAGCTCGACGTGAACAAGAAGTTGAAAGACTACGACGAGGCCGAGTGGGAGTGGTTCCTCCACGGCGGGCCGGTCAAAGAGAAGCGCGGAAGCTCGAACCAAACCTATCTCGGCGTGGAGAAGAAACTGCGGCAGCTTTACCTCGACCGGGACACCCCACCCAAGCAAAAACACATCCTCGAGTTCGTTGACAGGGTGTCCACACGGGAGGCCTGTGTGGAATGTGGCGGCACCAGGCTCGCCGAGGCGCCCAGAACTGCGACGGTGCGGGGAAAGACGATCGGCGAACTGACCGATATGCAGATCGATGAGTTGCTCGATTGGGTCGGCGAGATCGACGACCCGTCTGTGGCCCCCACGGCACGTGCCCTCAAGGACATGCTGTCGTCCATGGTCAACGTCGGACTCGGGTACCTGAGCCTGTCTCGTGCTGCGGGCACGCTGTCCGGAGGCGAGGCGCAGCGGGTGAAGATGGTCAAGCACCTCGGAAGTGCGCTCACCGACGTCACGTATGTTTTCGACGAGCCGACGATCGGGCTGCACCCGCACGACATAGCCCGGATGATCGACCTGCTCACCGATATTCGCGACAAGGGCAACACCGTCCTCGTCGTCGAGCACAAACCTGAGGTCATTCGCCGCGCGGACCTCGTTATCGACCTCGGCCCCGGCTCGGGCGAGTCCGGTGGAGAGGTCTGTTACCGCGGTGACGTCGCCGGGCTTCACGACGCGGACACCATCACGTCTCGTTCTCTCGACGCGGGTCTCGAGTTGGCCGAGGCTCCGCGCACGCCTTCCGGCGAACTCGTCGTCGACGGGATCACCAAGAACAATGTCCGCTCCGAGTCCCTGCGGATCCCGCTTGGCACGCTCACCGTGATCACCGGAGTCGCCGGCTCCGGGAAGTCCTCGCTCGTCCACGGCGGGCTCGACTCACACGCGGACGCGCTGGTCGTCGACCAGGCGCCGATCCGTGGGTCCCGTCGCTCCACTCCATCGACCTACACGGGACTGATGGACAAGGTGCGCCAGCAGTTCGCGCGCGCCAACGGGGTTAAGCCTGCGCTGTTCAGCTTCAACTCCGAGGGCGCCTGCCCGGGTTGCGGCGGGTTGGGCGTCGTCTATACGGACCTGGCGATGCAGGCCGGGGTATCCACGCGCTGCGAACAGTGCGAAGGTCGCCGCTTCCTTCCCGAGGTTCTCGAGTACACGTTCAAGGGCCGGTCGATCGACGATGTGCTGAACACGTCGTTCGAGGCCGCCGCCGAACTGTTCACCACGGGCGAGGCGGGCAAGATCGTCGGCAGAATGAACGACGTGGGTCTCGGTTACATCAAGCTCGGCCAACCGCTCAATACGCTGTCCGGCGGCGAACGCCAGCGCCTCAAGCTCGCCACCCGCCTCACAGACGCCGAGCCCGTCGTCGTCCTCGATGAGCCGACCACCGGACTGCACCTCGCCGACACCCACCGGCTCGTCGACATGATGCACGGACTCGTCGATGCAGGTCGCACGGTCGTTGCCATCGAACACAACATGGCGGTCATGGCGGCTGCCGACTGGATTATCGACGTCGGCCCGGGCGCCGGCTCGCGCGGAGGGAAGGTCGTCTTCGAGGGCACACCTGCACACCTCGTCACCGCCGACACCATCACCGGGACCCACCTTCGCGAGGCGGTCGGCGGGTAACTACTCGCCGGGCGCTGCGTCCTTATCGTCCTCTCGTTCCTGCAGGGCCTTCTGTTTCCTCTTCGCGAAGGACCACGCCACGACGCCGGCGATGAGGATGAGCCCGACCGGCTGGATGAACGGTTCCACGGCGCCCAACCACGAGGGCAGTGCCGGCAGATCGATGCTCGGCAGGGAAATGCTTGGCAGGGAAATGTCCGGCGTGGGGATGTTGATGCTGGGCAACGAGATTTCGGGAATCAGTGGAGACAGCTGACGGACGAGCCACGAAATGATGCGCCCGCCGACCCATGCTGCGCCGATACCGAGAACAATGGCGATGGCCTTGATCGCGGCCGATCGAAGCGCGAACTTCTGCGGATTCGCCAGCTGTTTGGCATCGCGCCGCGCCGAGTCCGAACCGGCGGCCGGCACAAGGAACTGAGGCTTAGCAGTCATCGCCGTCGTCACCTCGGCAGTCTTTCCCAGCGAACGCAATTTGACCTTGATCCGCAAGGTCTTGCCGTCCTTGTCCCGGTCCTCTTCGACGCTTTCTTCGTCGCCGTCGTCCGCTTCCGCGTCGGAGGTGTCGAACGAGAAGTATTTGGCATCGAATACCGCGTGCCACGGATGGTCGGCGCTGTCCTCGTCGAGACGGCGAGCGGCGCAGTCGTGCTCGCTCAGCTCGCCCTCTTTCGCTTCCTTCTTGTCGAGAGCAGCGAGACGCTTACGGGCTTTCTTCCGCGCGGCGTCATCCTCCGACTTTTGTAGAGCGGGGGAGCCGTCGACCCACATGCGGGCGAGGGTCGTGTCGACGACGCTGTGCCGAATCTCGACGAGAACCTCGTGGCCGGCAACCGAACCGGAATACTCGACGGGCTCGGGGGATACCTGAAATCGGCCGCGTAGGGCGTCGCCCTTGCTCTCGTCGCCGGAAGGGGCATCGTCGGGCGAGTTCTCGGCTGGCGTCATCGTCGTCCACTCATACCCTTTTTCGGCGGCGGTGGCCAAGTTGTTCGTGCCAGAATAGTCCCACACCACGGCGCAGGGCGACCTTCGTCCTGTGGAGGAGGGATCCACGATGGCCGAAGCTAACGAGCAGCCTGCCGGCCGCACCGGCAACGGCGACGACGCAGGCGGCGGGATCGACGTCGACGTCGCCATCATCGGCGCCGGAATCAGCGGAATCGGCACGGCCATCGAACTCGGCCGGCGCGAGACCGGAAAAACCTTTGCGATCCTCGAGGCGCGCGACGCGATCGGCGGTACCTGGGACTTGTTCCGCTACCCCGGGATCCGCTCCGACTCGGATGTGCAGACCTTTTCCTATGGGTTCAAGCCGTGGACCGGGGACACGATGATCGCCCCGGGCGAGGAAATCCGCGACTATGTGCGCGAAGCGGCGCGCGAATACGGTGTCGAGGACTCGATCCGATTTCGCCACAAGGTCGCCGGAGCGCACTGGGATTCGGCAGCCAAGAAATGGACGGTGACCTGCGAGGTCACCCGCGACGACGGTTCCGTGCGTACCGAGGCCGTGCACGCGACGTGGCTGTTCAACGCCAGCGGATACTACCGCTACGACAAGGCGAACAACCCCGAACTTCCCGGTCGCGAGGACTTCGCCGGCGAGATCATCCACCCGCAATATTGGCCCGAGGGGTTCGATTACAGCGGCAAGAAGATCGTCGTGCTCGGCTCGGGCGCTACCGCGGTGACGCTCATCCCCTCGCTCGCCGAGAAAGCCGAATCGGTGACGATGCTGCAACGCACTCCCACTTACATGTTCCCGCTTCCCAGGGTGTCCCCACTGGTCAAACCGCTGCGAAGGCTGTTCGGTGTCGAACGTGCGCACCACATCATGCGCGCCATCCACATCGAATTCCAGGCCACCCAGTACTCGATACTGCGCCGCTTCCCGGCGTTCGGCCGCAAGTTCATCGAGTCCTTCGCCAAACGGTACCTGCCCGCCGGTTACCCGATGGACCCGGACTTCACCCCGCCCTACAACCCATGGGACCAGCGCCTGTGCGTCGTCCCCGACGGCGATTTGTTCACGGCAATCGCCGAGGGTGACGCCGAGATCGTCACCGACACTATCGACCACCTGACGTCGGACGGCATCGTCACCCGGTCGGGGAAGCACCTACCGTGTGACCTTCTGGTGACGGCGACGGGCTTTATTCTCCAGCCACTCGGAGGCATCGCCCTCTCCGTCGACGGGCAGCCGATCGAGGTCGGAAAACACGCGGCCTATAAGGGGATCATGCTCTCGGACGTGCCGAACCTCGCGTTCGCCGTCGGCTACACGAACTCCTCGTGGACGCTGAAGATCGGGCTGCTCGCCACCCACTTCACTCGCCTGCTGCGCTATATGGACGAACGCGGTTACCGCATCGCGACGCCGCGATTCTCCGGGGACTTTTCCGCGACGCGCCCGCTCCTCGATTTCGGAGCGGGCTACGTCAAGCGGAACGAGGACAAGCTGCCGCGCGTCTTCGACTCCGGGACGTGGACCATCGGTAACCGCTACGTCGACGACCGGAAGGTTTTGCTCAAGGGCCGGATCGACGACCCGGACCTCCACTTCTCCTAGTCGAAGAGCTCTACGCGCCCGCCGAGCGGACTAGTCGAGAGTGAAGGATCCGTTCCCCGACAGGTATGCCGACGGGACGAGCGAGCCGATGGTCCCCGCGGAACCGAACTGGACGCTCAGCGGACCGAGCACGCGGGTGGAGAAGTTGATCGAACCGGAACCGAACTCGACACTCTCGCCGGATTCACCCGGTTCGGTTCCGCACGCGTCGACCTCGAAGGTGCCGCGCTCGCCGGATGTGAAGTTCGACCAGGTGACCTCGAGCTCGTCGCCCGGGGACGAGCACGTGGCCTCCGAGTCGGCGACGCTGACGATGCCGACCCCAGACGCGCCTTGCTCCACCTCGAGGGAGAACTCCTGGAGAGCGGGGGCAGCGCTGCCCCCGCTTCCGGATGCGGATCCGGTCCCCACGACCGTCGCCGGGTTCTGGAATACATCGACGGAGCTGGCCGCGGATGCGGCCGGGGCGATGAATGCGGCGCCGGCGACGAGGGAGAGGCTGCTCGCTGCAACGAGAGCTCCACGGCGAATCCTGAACATCAAGGGGACTTCCTTCGCGAATCTACTGGGCTTGGTCGGGCGACCCTTCCATTCTGCGACACCCCGGTACTGTTGAGTAGTCCGGCGCCCTGAAACAATCCACAATGAGCAATGAAATTCGTCTCATGGGCGATAGAAGTTAACGTGCGCCGGTACCGGCGAAACACACATGGGCGAACAGATGGAGGTGCCGTTAGTGGTCTTCGGGCACATCCTGCAGCTTATGGGGCTCGCCGCGGTCGACTCGGTCAACCTCCTCGCGTTTGCGGTTATCGCAGGCCTGTGGCTGAGCCTGCGGGATAAGCCCGGCCTCTTCGCCCCGCGCGCCGCGCAGTTCACCGGCGGCGCCTTCATCGGGATCATGATCCTCGCCGCGCTCGCGGTGTGGGTGATCGGCGCGAACCAGGATTTCCTCCGCGAGCTGTGGGAGAACCCTATCGTCGCCGTCATCGCCGGCATCATCGGTGTCATACTCCTCGCGGTCGCGTTCAAACCGCAGAAGAACAAGCGCGCCGAACACGCGGCGGCGAAGCTCGCCGATTCTCGGCGCGAGGGCTACGAGGTGGCTGCGGAGCAAGCAGTCGACGAGGCGCTCGCCGAGGACAGTCCGATTCCGAAATCGGTGCTGCAGAAGTTCGGACTCTTCGGCACCGGCATCGCGCTGGGCATTATCCAGTCGGGAACCTCGATTCCGTTCGCCACCGGCGTCGTCGTCATCTCTTTCGCGGGCACCTCAGTGCTTCAGCAGATCATCGAGATCGTCGTCTTCGCGCTCGTGGCCATTGCGCCGAGCGCATGCCTCATCACCGTGCTGAGTAAAGTCAACAGCAGCAGGGTGGACGCGGCCACGTCGAAGATCAACAGGTTCCTCGCGCGGGCAAAGACACTGGGCAAATGGCTCACGATCGCCGTCGGCGTGGCCCTGGTCATTCTCTCGATCGTCCGGATGCTCCAGCTCGGGGTTCTCTTCTAGCCATTCAGAACGTAAGGCGCATCATCAGTCGCCGAACGGCCAGCCCTCGACCGGCGGGCCCACGGTGCCGCGCGCGTCGACGTACTCGGGAACCGTCACGAACTCTGCGCCGAATCGGGCATCGTAAATCGCGCGCGGAAGAGACAGCATCATCCCGACGTCGCTGGTCTGCGAGGCGTGGCACTCCATCGCGCGGCGCTTGGCCGCGAGCTCGTCGGCGTCGAGAGTGATCTTCCAGCGCAGATCGGAATCGTCCAGGCCCATCGGCTCGCCATCGCTGCCGATGTTGATCGATTGCGGATCCATCGTCTCGAACACCGCGGCCAAGTCCGGTGCCTCGGCTTTGAGGACCTCGAGGAGTGCGGGATCGGCCATCTGCGCGGCGCTCTCGCTCGCGCTGAACGACGTGAACAGAAGGCGCACATCCGGTCGCAGGCGCGCGGCGGCTACGGCGATCTTGTGTACCTGGACATGGTCGGGATGCCCATACCCGCCGTGGTGGTCGTAGCCCAGGAGATAGTCGGCGGCGACGTCATCCAGCACCTCGACCAGGCGTCCGGCGGCTTCGTCGACATCGGCGCGGGCCAGCACGAGATCGTCGGCATTCGTCTCCGCGCCGAGCATGCCCGAATCGTGGTAGCCGAGCCAGCGCGGCGGCTCGATGCCGAGGACGCGAGCGGACGCCTCGACCTCGCCGCGGCGGAAGGAGACGATGTCCTCGCCCGAGGCCGGCGGCGTGCCATAACGACCGTCGGTGGCGATGATGAGTACGACGCGGTGCCCGGCACGCGCGGCGCGGAACATCATGCCGGCGGTCTGGGAGGATTCGTCGTCTGGATGGGCGTGGAAGAACGCGATCGTGGACACGCAGACGATTATTACGCGCTCCTGGCGCCGCGTGCTACTCGTTGCAGCCGTTGGAGCTGCGCAGCTCGGACATCCGCTGCACCGACGCGTCGAGCCGCTCGACGGGGTAGCGCCCGTCGTTCACCGCCTGCTCGATGATGTCGATCGTCGGCACGAGCTCGGCGGTCGAGATCCAGAGCGGCGAATCGGCGCCGGCGATGAGCGATTGGAGAACCGCCTCCGGAACTGTGTAGTGGTCCGTGATCGCCCGCATCCCAGACAGGTCGTCGGTGAAGATGACCCCGTTGTAAGGCGGACCGCCGTAGCCCTCTCCCGAGCGCAGGAGGTCGTAGGCGCCCGGCGACATCGACGCCGGTTCGCCCGGCGCGGTGATCCCCGGCGCATCGAGGTGGCCCATCATGACGGCGGTGCGCGGCATCCCCACCAGCTGCGCGAAGGGGCGGAGCTCGTAATCGCGTAGCTCTTCGATCGGCGGGACCGACACCGCGGACTGGTGCGAGTCCCCGGTGCTGCGGCCGTGGCCCGGGAAGTGCTTGAACACAGGCGTGATCCCCGCCTCGAGGAGCCCTTCGGCGAAGGCACGCGCGTAATCGATGACGACCTGCGGGTCCGGAGAGAACGAGCGGTCCCCGATCACGTCGTCGTCGGGTTGGGCCGAGACATCGATCGTCGGGGCGAAATCGACGGTGATCCCCAGACGCTTCATCTCCTCGCCGCGCATCCGCGCGAGATTGCGAACCTCCTCGATCGGCATTTGCGCCATCGCGCGCGCCGACGGCAGCGGTCCGCTCACCGCGTCCATCCGCGAGACCCGGCCGCCCTCTTCGTCGATGGTCACCATCAACGGGAAGGGGGCCTGACGGCGGAGCTCCGGAAGCTGCCCGGAGGCGAGGATCGGCTCGGCGACGTCGGACCCGATGAAGATCCCGCCGACGTTGATGTCGTTGACCGCCCACATCGCGTCCTCGGCGCTCGCCACGCCAACGGTGAGCAGCTGCGCGATCTTGGTGCGAACCTCCATCGAATCGAGTTCGGTGTGGATCGGGCACGTATCGGTCTTCGGGGACGAGGTGGACGTCTGTTCGGACGCCGCCGAGACGGTGGGTTGCTGCACCGAGGGATCCGAGGATTCGCCGGGGAGCAGGGCACACGCGGAGGTCGTCGCCATCACCGTGCTCATGGCGGCAGCCAGTAGCCCGGACCGAAATTTCATAGCCGCCATCTTAACGGCCCTCACCCTGGCGGTCAGCTCCGGCCGGACAATAGGGGGCCATGTGTCTACTTCGGCGCTCGGCTAACGGGTCTGTTCGCAGGCGGCCGCGATCTGCCGCGCATCAACGCCCAGCGTCTTACGAACAGCGCGCTCGTGGAAGGGATCGGAAATCCGCGAGGCGACGTGTACGACCGCCGGGGCATGTTCGAGCACCCGCTCGTAGTGCAGCCCCAGCACGGTGGCGCCCTCACCGCGCGCGTCGAGTCGGTAGGTGATGCGGGTTCGCTCGCCGTCCGAGAAGGACTCCTGCGTGAACCCGGCGTACGGCGCGCTCTCGATGACCTGCCACTCCCGCTCGCCGGGGAAACCGGAGGCGCGCCGCTTCTCCAGCCACCGGAAACCGGGGGCGAAATCGCCGCCACCGGCGACCTGCACCGCCTGCACTCCGCTGAGAATCTCAGGCAGGCGGGCCACGTCGATGAGCAACTCCCACACGGTGGCCAGCGGGGCGTCGATTTCCTGGGACACTTCGATGTCGGCCATGACCCCACCCTAACCGCGTTCGCCGCCGCGATCGTTCACAATGGATCCATGACCCAATCCCGCCCCGCACCCACACAGGCCCACGAGCACCTGGATCTTCCCCGTGGCTTTCGCTGCTTCGTGACGGCGGCGGGGCTGCGCGAGCACGGCCCTGACGTATCGCTGCTTGCCGCGGAAGACACCGAGAACGCCTCATCCGCGGCCGTGTTCACCCAGAGCCTGTTCGCCGGTCCCTCGGTCCGAGTGAGCCGCGAGGCGCTTTCCGGTGGGGCGGGCCGGGCGTTGGTCACGGTCGCAAAGAACGCGAACGTCGCCACCGGTCAGGTCGGCCTCGATAACGCGCGCGAGCTGCAGCAGCTCGCCGCCGGCGTCGCCGGGCTCGACGCAGAGCAGGTGTTCGTCGCCTCCACCGGCGTGATCGGTCGGCGCTACCCCATGGACCTCCTGCGCTCCGCGTTCGACGCAATGGCGGATGACGGCGGGGTCGGCGCGACCACGGAGGCGGACGCCGTCGCCGTGGCCGAGGCGATGATGACGACCGACACGCACCCCAAGACCGCCGAAGCCCAGGTCGCGGGCAGCGATGCCCGCGTTGTCGGGATCGCCAAGGGCGTCGGGATGGTCGAGCCCAACATGGCGACGATGATCGCCGCGATATGCACCGATGCCCAGGTGCCGGCGGAAGAGCTCGACGAGGTGTTCCGGAGGGTCGTCGACCGCACGTTCAATGCGCTGAGTGTCGATACAGACACCTCGACCTCGGACTCCGCCGTCATACTTGCATCCGGGGCGGCCGGGCCGGTGCCCGCGGACGCCTTCGAGGACGCGGTTGCGGCGGTATGCCTGGACCTGACCCGGCAGCTCGCGCGTGACGGGGAGGGCGCGACGAAGCTGCTCACCGTGTCGGTGACGGCGGCGCGCGACGACGCCCAGGCCAAGCGGGTGGCGAAGGCGGTGCTCAACTCGCCGCTGGTGAAGACCGCGGTGCACGGGGCGGACCCGAACTGGGGCCGCGTGGCGATGGCGATCGGCAAGCTCGGTGTCGAGGGCGGGCCTGACCAGGACATCGATCCGGAGAAGGTGCGGATCGTGTTCGGCGACCTCGAGACGTACCCAACCTTCGCGGGGGAGGCGGAGCTGGAGCGGCTCACCCAGATCATGAGCGCGGAGTCGGTGGAGATTCGCGTCGAGCTCGGCATCGACAACAGCGGCGAAGGTGGCACGGCGACGGTGTACGGCTGCGACCTCACCCGCGAGTACATCGCGATCAACGCCGATTACACGACGTAGCGCCGCACGTTCTGCGGCCGGACTCTAGCCGGAACTCGATTCCGAGCTGGACGTCGACGGCGAGGAACTGCCGGAGGAACCTCCGGCCGACTCGGACCTGCCCGGCGAGACCGGCGCGGTGACGGTAGGGGGCTGCCCGCGCAGATGGGCACCCGGCACACCGAGCTGGGTGAGCAAGATGGTCCGCACCCGTTTCCACGGGCCCTGGCGGATGTCGGTCCACGGGTCGTGATTGCCGCCGGGCACGATCTCCAGGCGTGCGTCGTCTCCGGCCGCGCGGGCCTTGGACACGTAGTCCTCGGACTGGGCGGGCAGGACGACGTCGTCCTTCTCGCCGTGGATGGCGACGACCTCGACGCCGGTGGGAAGGTGCGAAACCGGGCTGGCGTCGACGAACTTCTTGCGGTCCTCGTCCAGCGTGGTGCCTAGCAGCGTCTTGAGGTAGCGGTCCCCGCTCTCCTCTGCCTTGACCAGGTCCGCGACGCCCGCGAGGGACACGCAGTGCGAGACCGGCTGCCGGACGTTTGCGCCGGGAAGGTTCGCCGGCAGGGCGCTGCGACCGGCGATCCACAGCGCGAGATGGCCGCCGGAGGAATGCCCGCACACCGAGACGGCGTCGAGGTTGAGGCGGCCGCCCATCTGATCGTTGATCTCGGGCAGGTAATCGACCGCATCGCAGACGTCCTGGACCGTGGTGGGCCAGCCTCCGCCGCTACCGGTGCGGCGATACTCGATATTCCACACGGCGACGTCGAACGAGGCGATATCCTCGGCGAGCTTGCCCATGTACTCCAGGCTCTGCTCCTGCGACCAGCCACCGCCGTGGACGAGCACGACGACCGGCATCGAGGGGTTGACGGAGGCCGGCAGATAGAAATCCCCGAACGTCTGCTGCCCGCCCTCGGCGGCGTTGCGATAGAACGTGCGGCGCGGAGGCAGGACGTCGACGGGCCCGTCGGGCCGCTGATAGTGGAACGTGCTCGGACGGTCCACGCCGCGCAATTCCGAGGACTCGTCGGATCCGGAATCGGAGCCGGTGCGGGCCACCGAGAATGCCGCCGCCCCTCCGACCCCTGCGACCATGCCCCACAGCATCTGGCGGCGCGTCGCCGGGCGGCGCCACGCTGGGCCACGCCGGCGGGATGTGCTCAACGGAACTCCTGCTCGCTAGGGGGATCGGGAGATGGGACTCCGCCTGAGTTTAATGACGCGAGCAATCACCGTCCAAGCGGCGCGAGCGGGAGAGATCTACTTTCCCCCAGATACCGATCCCGCGGCGACGTCCTTCTCGGCGCCGTCGTAGTAGGGCACGTATTCGCAGTCCTTGGACGAGAGCACGTACAGCGGATCGTCGAAGCGCGTGGCGTCGTAGCCGTCCTTCTTGAGATCGGTCTTACGTACCTTGAACGTCGAGGTCTCCTCGAGCTGCTCGATGATCCTGATGAACAGCGGGACCGCGTAGTTCGGCAGCGAACCGGTGAGCGCCTCGGCGTAGGCCTTGCCATCGAAATCCGCGCCGTCCTTGAGCGTGAGCGCCGCCATTCCCGCACGGCCGTCGGTGCCCGGGATCTGTACGCCGTAGACGGTCGCGGTGTCGACGCCGTCGATTCCGCCGAACGCACCCTCGACCTCGGTGGTCGCCACGTTCTCGCCCTTCCAGCGGAAGGTGTCCCCGAGCCGGTCGACGAAGGCGATGTGGTTGAAGCCCTGGTTGAACACGAGGTCTCCGGACAGGAACCAGGCGTCGCCCTTCTTGAAGGCGTCGCGCACGATCTTCTTTTCGGTGGCGGCCGAGTTCGTGTAGCCGTCGAAGGGAGTCGTTTTCGTGATGTGGCCGATCATCTGGCCGACCTCGCCCGGCCTCGCCTCGACGAGCCAGCCCTTCTTATTGCGGACGAGTTCCTCGGTGTCGGTGTCGACCTTGACGATCTTGTGCGGGACCGTGGTGAACCCGGCGGTGGAGTCGACGCTGAACGCGTTGACGAACGCGACGGGCGACTCGCTGGCGGCGTAGAACTCGCACACCCGCGGGATGTTGAAGCGCTCCTGGAATTCCTTCCAGATCTCCGGGCGCAGGCCGTTGCCCATGATCATCCGCAGGTTGTGCTCACGTTCCTGCGGGCGGACAGGCTGACCCAGTAGATACCGGCACAGCTCGCCGATGTAGATGAATGCGGTCGCATCGAAACCGACGATCTCGTCCCAGAACCGCTTCGCCGAGAACTTTTCGCCGATCGCGAGGCAGCCGCCGGCACCGAGCACCGCGGACAGCGCGACCGTGAGCGCGTTGTTGTGATACAGCGGCAGCGGGCAGTAGAGGGTGTCGGTGCTGCGCAGGCGCGCACCGGAAAGGCCGAAGGCGACCATCGCCTTGTTCCACCGCAGGTGGGTCATCTTCGACGCCTTGGGCATGCCCGTCGTGCCGGAGGTGAACACCTGGTAGGCGGTCTGCTTGGCGAGAACATGGGGGGTTGACGGCGGATTGTCCGTGCTCGCGTGGCCGCCCATCTGCTCTACCAGATCGTCGAGCCACGGCAGGTCCCTCATCGCGTCGGGGCGCTCTCCGGCGGCGGCGTCTGCCACGCGAAGGTCGTGCGCGGTGTCCACACCGATGACGGTGCCGCACCACTTACTCGACCCCGGAAGTGACAGATAGGCCTCTTCGCACTCGGCGCCGATGAGCATGACCTTCGAATCCAGCAAGCCCTGCGAGTGGTCGAGTACGTCGCCGCGCTGGTGCACGTTGATCATGCCCGCAGACGCGCCGAGCTTGACCGTCGCCAGCACGGCGAGCAGCGCCTCAGGGCGGTTGGTAATGCACACGCCGACCGTGTCGCCCGAACGCACGCCCTGCGCGTCGAGCACCGCGGCGATCTCGTTTACGCGTTCGTTGGCCTCGCGGTACGTCCACACGTCGTCGGCGAACTTGAGAAACGGGCGGTCCGGGGCCTTGTCGACGTTCTGCTCGAACACCTGCCCGATCGAGCGCTTGTGGTGGCTACGAATCGTGCGCAGGAGGAACAGGCCGCGAAAAACCGAGGGCAGGTCCGGGATCATGTCGGGCAGCCCCTTGGCGATGTCCGTGATCGAGACCGTCGAATATCGGTTTTTGCGTGCTGAGGTGTCTTTATGCGGCGCGGACAAGATTCTCCCTGACGTTGCAGTTGCGTGTGCAGTATGGAATTGGCTTGGCGGTGAAGGACCGTGCGATGGCGCGGGACCCGTACGCACGGACGGCTTCGATTTCTAAGATGTTTCGCGAGGTAGGGGTGTTGAGTTCGTGCCGGCGAGGCCACCCCAGCTTAACTGGACGACGAGATCGGCCGCCGCGTTCTGGTCGACCTCCTTGTTCGCCACCCGGTCGGCGACGGCCTCGCCCGCGCCGACGAGCGCGACGGCGATGAGCTCGGCGTCCTCGCCCGAATACGTGTCCGAAGTCGAGCGCTTGAGCAACTCTGCCGTCATCTCGATGAACAGTCGGCGGGTGGAGGTCACCGTCTGCCTGAAGGGCGGCTCGGCCTCGGCCTGCCGGTAGACGACGTTCCACGAATCGGCGTTGGACTCGACGAACTGAAGGAAGGACGAGATGACCTTCTTCAGGCGCGTCTTCGGGGAATCATCCGGCGCGATCTGCGCCTCGAGGGTGTCGATCAGCCGCCCGGACTCGCGAGTCACGCACGCGAGAAAGAGCTCCTCCTTCGAGCCGTAGTAGAGATACAGCATCGGCTTCGAGGTCTCGGCCTGCTTCGCGATCGCGTCCATCGACGAAGAGCGATACCCGTGCTCGGAGAAGACCTTGATGGCCGCGTCGAGCATCTGCTGTTCCCTGATCGCACGGGGTACGCGCTTCGTCCCGGCGTGCTTCTTACTCTCGCCGCCACTCGGCTCGCGCGGAGCTGTGGACGACGCTCTCTTGGAGGATGTGGCTCTGGTGGGCACATGTACCTCCCCATGCTCGACTGCGACGTGATGTGGATGGGCTCCACGCGGTGCGCGGCGGTCCGCCACGCGCTGTGATCTAACTTACCCGCCAGTAATATATCGCGCTCGGCGGGATCCCGGTCGCGTGACCTCAAATACGCTCGGAGTGGGAGTCCGCGGCATGTGCCGCCACGCGATGATGCGTCATGTTGGGCAAGCCTTGTGGCAGCTGTTAAAGTCACCACAGATACGCCCGCGCCCGGGCCGCCGATTCACGCCGGGGCCCGCGCAGCAACCGAAAGGGTCACCTCGAAAATGAAGGCAATGGTAGGAAGTCTTGCCGGAGTAGGCGTCGGCATCGTTGCCGGTGTCATCGTGGCTTTCGGCGCGCAGGCAGCCGTGGCGGAGAACTCGGTCCCCGAGCTCGAGACCCCGCCGGCCGACCAGTCGTTGTTCGGACAGGTCGAGTACGGCTCCCGCGGCTAACCGAAGGTGGCGTCACCGGCGCTGCCGAAGTCCGCGCCGCGCCTGCGAGGACTGGCCGACTTCGTTCTCGCATTCCCCGCATTCCTTCTCGTCGTAGGGCTGCAATCGCCGGGCAAGATCGTCTCGGACACCAAATACGATCTCCTCGTCGACCCTGTCGGCTTCCTCTCCCGCAGCGTGCATATTTGGACCGATGAGTCCTTTTCCGGGCAGGTGCAGAACCAGTCCTACGGCTACTTCTTCCCCCAGGGTGCCTTCTTCGCGGTGGGCCAGCTCGCGCACGTCCCACCGTGGATCACGGAACGACTGTGGTGGGCGCTCGCGCTGACCATCGGCTTCACCGGCATCTACCGCCTTGCCCGAGCGCTCGGGATCGGCCGCACCCCGTGGCAGATCCTCGGCGCTCTCGCCTATGTCGGCGCACCGAAGGTGCTCACCTCTCTCGGGACGATCTCCTCGGAGATCTGGCCGATGATGCTTGCGCCGTGGGTCGTGCTCGCCATCCACAAGGGCCTGACCTCCCGGTGGACCCCGCGCCGCGCAGGCGCCGCGGCCGCGCTCGCGGTCGCGCTCATGGGAGCGGTCAACGCCGTCGCCACCGTCGCCGCGTGCCTTCCCGCGCTGCTGTGGTTGCTCACCTCCCGTCCGAACCGGACATGGCGGCGGCTCGCCGGCTGGTGGGTCGGCCTCAGTGCGCTCGTGAGCCTCTGGTGGATCGTGCCACTTGTCGTACTCGGCAGCGTCGCCCCGCCGTTCCTCGACTACATCGAATCCGCGGCGGTGACCTCCCGCTGGTCCGCGCTCGTCGAGGTGCTCCGCGGCTCGAGCAGCTGGGTGCCGTACATCTCCCCGAACGTCGGCGCCAACGAGCAGATCGTCGCGACCCCGCTGGTCATCATCGCCACGGTCGTCGTCGCAGGCGCCGGCCTCGTCGGGCTCGCCTGGCCGGGCGCCTCCGGGCAGGGTGCCGCCGGACGAGGGGGCACCGGGCGAACCGAGGAGCGAGCGATCTCCCATCGCGGCCGGCTCGCCCTCATGGCCGGGTCAGGACTGCTCCTGCTGACGGCGGCCTACGCGATTCCCGGACCCGGCTGGATCACCCCCTCCTTTCCCTTCGCCGAAGCGGTCCAGGATTTCCTCGACGGCGCCGGAGCCCCGCTGCGCAACGCCCACAAATGGGAGCCGGTGTTGCGTCTGCCGCTCGTCCTCGCGGCGATCTATTTCTTCACCCGCGCCGCGGGCCGTCTGCCGAAGGGGTCGGGGTGGCGCCCGCACGCGCTTCGCCTCGAGCGCATCGAGCGCTACCCCGGCCTGGCCGCCGTCTGTGCGGTCGTCCTGGCCCTCGTTCTCGCGCTGACCCCGGTGTGGCGCGGCGAGCTCGCCGCCAACGGTCCGCACGAGGCGCCCGCCGAGCATTGGTCCGAGGCGGCCGACTGGCTGGCCACCAACGCCGCGGACTCCCGCGCGCTCGTCGCGCCCGGCTCCTCCTTTGGCGTCCAGGTGTGGGGCACCTCGCGGGACGAGCCGATCCAGCCCCTCGCCGATTCGCCCTGGGCCGTGCGCGATTCGATTCCGCTGCAGCCGGCGCCGGCGATTCGGGCGCTCGACTCCGTGCAGCGCGTCTTCGACTCCGGCCGCCCCTCGCCGGGGTTGTCGGCGACGCTCACGGAGCAGGGCATCGGGTATGTCGTCGTGCGTTCGGATCTCGTGCCCCAGACCGGCGGGACCCGGCCTGCGCTCGTCCATCAGGCGTTGCGCGAGTCCGGCGGGTTCACGCCCGTCGCCCGCTTCGGCGTACCCCAGGGCGCCGCCCCGATCGTTGGCGAGTCCGCGACCGCGACCGTCGATTCCGGGCTGCGCCCGCAGGTCCCGTCCATCGTCATCTACCGCGTCGGCTCGGCCACCGATCTCACCCCGTATTCGATCCCGCTCGACCAGGTCCCGCAGGTCGCCGGGGGCCCCGAGGCGCTCGCGCGGCTCGATGATCTCGCCGCCCTGCGCCCGGGTTCGGCAACGGATTCCGGCGACGGCGCGGGCGCCGAGCCGACGACGCGGCTGCTCGCGAAGGACGCCGAGGCGGCGGGGGCAGCGGGGGCCGGGGATCTGGGCACGTCCGCCGTCATCGGAACCGACACACCCGGCCTGCGGGAGACGGACTTCGGAAGGGCGTCGCAGTCGACGTCCGCGCTGCGCACTCCCGGGCAGGAGCGGACCACCCTGAGCTCGCAGCTCGACTACGCCGCGCAGATCGATCCGGATGACGGCGAGCAGGCCGATCCCGGGGCCGGCGATTCCGCCGAGGCCTACCGCACACATCTGCGTTGGCGCGGGGGCGAGATCACCGCGTCGAGTTCGGCGGGCGCCGCCGACGAGCCCGGTCCCGTCGCGCAGGGCAAGGGTGTCGCAGCGCTCGCCGACCGGGACGAGCGAACCACGTGGCACTCGCGCGGAGGGGACGGAGCGTTCGGGCAGAGCGTGCGCGTGGACTTCGATGTCCCTCGCGACAGGCTCGTGCTCACCGTGCAGACCCCGGGCCCGGAGGAGCTCGCCGGTTCGCCGGTCGTGCGGGTCAACGTCGAGACCGACACCGGCTCGACGGTCGCGTCGATCACCCCGGGCGAGCCGTCGACGATCGCGCTGCCCACCGGCGCCTCGACATTTGCAGAGGTGACGGCGGTGGCCACCGAAGCCGGGACGAGGGGCTTTGATTTCGCGATTTCCGAACTCGGCGTGCGCAGCGGCGGGGAGGACGTGACCCCGCGGCGCGAGGTCGTCGTCCCCGCGAGCGGGCGGCAGGTGCTCGGCTGGTCGCTGGGCGCGCAGTACCCGGGCCGCTCGGCATGCATGCCCGAGGCCGGGCGTATCGCCCGGCCCGGAGGCAGGCCGGGGCCGGAGGCCCCCACTGCGTGCGAGGCAGGGTTCGCGGTGCCTGCCGAGGAGCCGGGCGAATTCACCCGCACCCTGGACTCGGCGCGCGAAGGCGAGTTCCGTCCGCTGCTGAGCGTGCGGGCGAGGGCGGGGGGAGCGCTCGACGCGCTGCTCACCGCCGGGCGTGACGAGCTCACCGCGAGTGGGGATGCCGATGTCGACGATCCGCTCGGCAACGCGCTCGCAGCAGTCGACGGAGACCCGGGCACCGCCTGGCGGGCGCCGCAGTCCGTCGTCGACGACGAAGAGGACGCGAAAGCCGAAGACGAACGCGACGGCAGGGGGAAGGACGACGACGCCGGATCGGAGGAGGCCGAGCCCGCGGAGCTGCGCATCGGTGTGCCCGAGCGCGGCCGCATCGGTTCGGTACGGATCTGGCCCACGGCGGCGGTGAACGGGGCGCGGCCGGAGGTCGTGGAGATCGAGATCGGCGACCGCACCGAGCGCGTCGACCTCACCGACACCGAGCCCGAAACCGATGGCTCGTGGATCCTCGATATCCCGGACGCCACGGCCTCGGAGGCCACCATTCGCGTGCTCGAATACTCGGTCGTGCGCAACGATGCGGGTTCCGGCTTCGACGCCCGCCCGCCCGCGATCGGGGACGTGCGCCTGCTCGGCACCGATGGGCTCCCACTTGCCCGGCCGCTCGGGACCGGCGAGGAACCGATCCGCGTGCCGTGCTCGGAGGGCCCCGTGATTCGGGTCCGCGACGCCCACGGCGAGGTCGCGTCCGAAACGCGAATGACGGTGACGACCACGGTCGACGCGCTGCGCCGCGGCGAACCCGTCCTCGCTGCGCCCTGCGGCGACGCGCCGGCACGCCTTCCGGCGGGCGAGGGTACGGTCACCGTTGAACCGGGCCCCGCGCTCAGCGTCGATGGGCTCGAACTGTCCCCGGCCTCGGCGCGGGCGGGCGATCCGGCGCTCGGCGAGGCCGCACAGGACCGCGCGAACACCGTCGTCGAGGAGGACGGTCCCGCGCGCCGCGTCCTCGAGCTGACCACTCGCACCGGCGACGCGGGGACCCTGCTTGTTGTGCCGCAGTCGTACAACACCGGATGGAATGCGCGCCTTGTCTCCGCAGACGGCGAATCCGAACTCACGCCGATCCCCGTCGGCGGTTGGCAGCAGGGCTGGATTCTTCCCGCCGGGGTCGATGCGGGCGCGAAGATCGTCATGGACTTCCCTCTCGACGGCTACTACCGCGCCGCTCTCTCCACCGGACCGTTCGCGCTGATCCTCGTGCTGTGGCTGTTGCTTGCGCGCGGCCACGACCGGGCGGGCGCCGCCAGCGAACCCCGCAGAGGCTCGAGGCGCTGGTGGCTGGCCGGGGGAGCGGTTACCGGCGTCGTCATCGGCGGCGTGCCCGGACTTGCGCTATTCGCTGCCGCCGTCGCGGGTCTGCGTGTGCTCCCACGGCGGGCCGCGCCCGTCCTTATCGCCGGGGCCCTCGGCGTCGCCGCGATGCTCGTTGCGCGCGAGCCGTGGCCGGGGACCGAGTGGGGCGGTGATTCGATCGCCGCGCAGCTGCTTGCGTTGGCCGCGCTCGCCGTGGTGTTCGCCCGCGGGGCGCTGGACTACCCGCGCCGCGCGCCGGAGCCCGATGCCGAACCGGGCGCCGACGCGGGCACTACCGGCCGCAGCGGGGCCTGACCGGCCGCGCGTCTGGCGGGTTCCTCGATCCACGCGTAGCTCGCCGCGGACACGACGATCGTCACCGCGGCGGTCGCGATCCACATGATCGGCATGTGGCCGCCGAACATCGGCACCCCGAGCACGCCGAAGAGCAGCTGGAGCACGACCATGTGCCACAGGAAAATACCGTAGGACCAGCGACCGAGAGCGAGCATGGGGCGCGAACCCAGGAACCGGAAGCGCGCCGCGGGACCGGCGAGAACGATCGGCGAGAGAAGGCACCACGCGATGAGCGCGCCCGAGCCGGTGCGCCCGGCGAATTCGGCGGGGCTCGCCTGCACGAAGCCCTCGGTGTAGAGGCGGGTGCTCGTCGTGGTGAGGAAGATCAGTGCCGCCGCGGCCCACCACGCCCACTTCGACCACGGGGCCCGGTAGAGCGCGAGCAGCGCGCGAGGCGGCGCGGCGGTGAACTCGGCGAGCAGGATGCCGACCGCGAACCACGAAGCGAACGCGGCGGGGAGCGTATGCGGGTTGATTCCGGCGGGAAGGCCGGCCGCCTCCCACGGCACGTACGCCCACGCGAGGCTGACGGCGGCGATGCCGAGAATCAGTGGCACCCGCCATTTCGCGCGGTCTCCGCGCAGCGGCGCCAGCGCGAGCCACAGCAGCGGCAGCACGACATAGAAGGCCGCCTCCACCGATAGCGACCAGGCGTGGGTGAGACCGGCGACGAGTGCCCCGGGCACGAGTACCTGGACGAGAGCCAGGTTGGCCACCCATTCGCCGATCCCGATGCCGACGTTCTCCGGCAGCGCCAGCATGGCGACGAGGACGACGACGAGATAGGCGGGCATGATGCGCACCAGGCGCGAGCGGTAGTACTCGCGCACCGGGCGCTGCGGGCGGCCCGGGCGTGAGCTCTCTCCGCCGTCATGGGCGGTGTTGGCGTGGCGGCGCCACAACAGAAATCCGGACAGCGCGAAAAACACCGCGACCCAGAGGTCGAAGCGACCCCACACGCGGGCGAGCGGGGAGCCGGTGGATGTGGCGGTGAGGAAGGCGACGTGCGTGGTGAGGACGCCGAACGCGGCGAGCGCGCGCATTCCCTCGAGCGGCGGGATGAATCCTTTGGCCGTGCGAAGCGGCGCCGCGGCGGTGGCCGGCGGCGCTGGAGGCGTCTCGTGCTGTGCTGGGGTGTTCATCGTCCGCCTCATATATTCGCATTCCGCTGGGCTACACGCCGCGCCGGTTCGCAGCGTGAGGCTGGACACGTTTATACTTCACAGAACGACAAATCGACGCTTGCCTTGCAGAACGAGTATCCTCCGGCCCCGCTTGACGTCGGTGAACGTGCTGGGAGGTCACGCCGAAAAGGAGCCTGTTGCATGACATCCCACTCGCCGCGGGGGAGTAAGACGCGCCTCGCGCTGCCAGCCATTTTCTTCGGTTTGGGCGCGTTTCTCATCACGTTGGCGCTGATGCTCGTGTTCGCGGTCGTGCCGAGCCAGAAGGTCACGCCGCTCGATCTCGATTCATTGACGATCACCGAGGAAGCCCCGGCGAACCTTCTGGTCGGCGCGAATTTCGCAGCAGGCGAGCCGACGCCGGGCAACGCCGAGCGCGAAGAATGCCGTCCGCCGTCCCCTGAGGAAGAGGGCGAAGGCGAAGATGCCGAGGCGCCGGCCGAGGGCGAAGGCGAGGAGGCGCAGCCCGAGGAGGCTCCGGAGGACGCGCCGCTGCCGATGTCCTGCTTCATGGAGGCCGGTGTCCCCACCGTCGCGCAACGCCAGGTGTACGCGGTCGAGCCTGGCGATAAGGACACCGTTACCTTCCAGGCCTCGCAGTCCGTGCTGCGCCAGGACCGGCTCGACGAGGGCGACGAAGAGGGTGCGCTCGTTCAGGCGACCAAGGACCGCGTGACCATGGACCGCAAGACCGCCGAGCCGATCGAGGGCAACAACGGCTCGGTCGAGCTCGTCGACGCGGAGACCACCGGCGAGGCGCCGGCCGAGTTCCACCGCGAGGGCCTGCAGTACAAGTGGCCGTTCGATCCGAAGGAGGAGGACTACGACTACTTCGACGCCTCCACCTTCACCACGAACCCCATCCATTTCGTCGAGGAGTCCGAGGTCGACGGCGTTCCGGTGAACGTCTACCGGCAAGAAGTCGGGCCGATCAACATGTACGACTCGATCGCCGCGCACTTCCAGGCCATCAACCCCGGCTTCTCCCAGGCCGTGAACTCGATTCTCGCGTCCTACCGGATCAGCGGCACCGCCGGCGCCTGGGGCCTCGACGGCGATCCCAACCGCGAGGTCCGGATGAATCGCTTTTACACCAACGAGCGCACCATCTCGGTGTCGAAGTCGACGGGGCAGATCCTCAAGGGTCGCGAGGACCAGTTCCAGTTCTTCGCCGAGGATCAGGGCGCGGCGGATGAGTTCTTCGCCGACAAAGCGGCCGTCGAGCAGGAGAAGCAGCAGCCGACCCGCACCGCGTTCTCGTACGTCGGCGCCTGGGATCAGCCGACCATCGATCGTGCGGTCGAGCGGTCCCAGGAAAGCGATTCGCGGGTCACCCTGTATGGGCGCACCCTCCCGATAAGCCTGGGCATCATCGGCCTGCTCTTCATCGTCGGCGGATTCTTCGTCACCCGCCGCAAGAACTAGCGCTCGCGCTGCCCACCGCTTTTAGTGGCCGGACCCCGAGATGGGGTCCGGCCACGGGTGATTTAACGTGATCTACCCAGAAAGCGGCCCGGTTGCTCTGCGTGACCTCCCGCAGGGGCTGATCCCGCGCGGGGAGTTACGGGCGCGCCGACCGCGCGGCGGCCGGCCGCAAGGCGAGCCCGGCTACGACCGCCGTCACCACGAGCGACAGCCCGGTCCACGTCGCCAGTGTCGTCACCGACAACGCATCGCGAACGGCGGACCCCGCAGCCCCGGTCGCCGCGAGAAGCGGCGCACCCGCGACGAGCGCCACGCCGATCCAGGCGACCCCCGCCTCGCGGGTGCGATGCGCGGCAATTCCCGCGAGCAGCAGCACTTGGATCACCGACTGCAGTGCGCCGAGCGCCGTGAACAGCCACAGCCATCCCGCCACGGGCGCGTAGTCCTCACCGACCACGATCGGGACCACAGGAGTGACGGCGAACGCGCCCAGACACAGCGCGAGGCCGACGCCCCCGACGACCGTCAATGCGAGTCGGCGGGCCCGCGCGTGGGAGGCCGGGTCCGCCATCTGCGGGAACAACACGGTCGCCACGGCGGCCGGAAGCCAGAACGCCACCTTCGTCGCGATCGAGCCGAGCGCGTAGTTGCCGGCGTCGACGGGGTCGAGCACGGCGCGCGCGACGAGCAGGTCGGTGGTGGTCAGCGCGATGAGGGCCAGCTGCACCTGGCTTGCCCGCACGACATCGGCGACCCGGGGGTGCGCGGACGGCCGGCCCTCGTGCGCCGCCTCGGGCGCGGCCCGTCCGGCGGTCCACCGGGCGAGCGCGAACACCGCGACCACCCCCGCCGCCTCCGCGGCGAGCGTCGGCGCGACGTGCCCCGTGGCGGCAAGCACCGCGATCGCGGGAACCGATTTCCCGATCCCCGCGAGCGCGGAGAATACCGAAAAGCGCACGAAACGCCCCGCGGCCTGCATCAGCCCGAGCTCGACGCTGAACACCGCGAGCGCCGGGGCGCTGGCCATCGCGGCGACCGCCGTCACCATCGACGTGGACAATGCCGCGGACACCGGCCACGCGAGGACCGCTACGGCCACCGCGAGCCCGGCCGCGACCTTCCAGCCGATACGGCGAAGGTGTTCCTGCGACGCTCCGAGCGTGCGGTCGCGCGCGACGACCGCCTGTAGCGCGAGGGTCGGTACGGCGGCGATGAGCTGCACCGACAGCAGGGCCGCGAACTCGCCGTACAACTCGGGGCCGAGCCAGCGCGAGGCGGGCAGGTGCACGAGATAGGCGGCGATATTCGCGATCATCGCCCCCGCCGTCACAACCAGCGCGTTGCGCCCGAAACCGGGGGTTCGGGGCGTCGCGGAACTGGGCGTGGGGGCGTCGGACATGGGCTTCAGTGTGCCAGTTGCGCCGCGCGGGTCCGCCGGGCAGCTACCGTCGTGTCCATGACCGACGCACCCAGCACCCGCGCCGGCGCCGGCATTCGAACGTGGGCGCCCGACGCCCTTCTCATCGCGATCGCGGTCGCCGCGCTGTGGGGTCACGCGCTCGTCGGGGGTGCGGGTGGGCGCTTCGTGTTACTGCGCGATGCCGTGAGCACGCCGGGCCCGCCGCTGTCCGATGCGGCGCTCGGCGTCGGGCCCGCAGCGGCGCGGGCGGTGCCGCAGGACGTGACGATGTGGGCGCTTCAGCACGCCTTCACGGCGGTCGGCGCGCCCGAGGCGCTCGTGTTGCCACTACTCGTCGCCGCGGCGCTAATCCTGCTCGGTGTCGCCGGACGCGCGTGGGCGCTCGCCGCCGTGCCGCACGCCGGGTTTGCGGTGCGGGCGCCCGCCATCACGGTGGCGATGTGGAACCCCTTCGTCGCCGAACGCCTCGCCCAGGGGGCATGGTCACTGCTGCTCGGCGTGGCAGCGGCCGCGCTCGTTCCTCTTTACTTCTTGCTGACGTCGCCCAGCCGCGAACGCTCGGCCCGCGGCAACCCCGCGTGGCTCGTCCCGGTGATCGCGCTCGCCGCGTTCACACCGACCGGACTGGTCATGGCTGCCGTAGCCGTGGTGGGAGCGATGGTGGTCGCCGCTTGTGCGGGCCGCCGGGTCGCACGGGCTGCGGCCTTCGCCGTGCCGGCGCTCGCACTGGCTGCGATGCCGGCGCTCGCGGGGACACTCCTCGGGTGGGGCGCCGGTGATGCGGGCAGCGCGGAGGCAGGCGTCGCCGCGTTCGCTGCGCGCGCAGAGCCCGGGCTCGCGACAATCGGCTCGCTCGCCGGACTCGGCGGCATCTGGAACTCCGACGCGGTACCAGGCTCCCGAACGGGCGCGCTCACCGTGCTGCTCACCCTTCCTCTACTTCTGGTGTGGATCACCGGGGCCGTGTTCGCCTTCCGCCGCGTGCGCCCGACCGGCGATTCCGCTTCCAGTGCCTCTTCCGGCGCCCCCGCCGACATGCTGCCCGCGCGCACCGCGTTGGGCGCCGCGACCGCGGTCATCGCCCTCGTCTCGCTTGCCGCGACCCCACCCGGCCAAGCGACGCTCACCGCGATGATCGATACCGCTCCCGCCCTCGGCATCCTCCGCGACGGGCAGAAATGGGTGGGCCTCGCGATCCCGGGCGCGGCCGTCGCCATCGCACTGGTCGCACACGCGGTCCGCACGGGAATCGCCCCCTCGTCGACTCGCCTCGCCGCGGCAGGTGCGGCGGCGTTCGTCCTCGTGCCGCTCGTGCTGGTACCGGACGCCGGAAAGTTCCTGAACAGGGAATTCGTCCCCGTGCGTTACGGCGGGGGCTGGGACGGAGTCAACGACGTACTCGCCGCGGCGAGCGAGGCATCCGGCAGTCGGCAGACCGTCCTCGTCCTGCCCGCGGGCGGCTTCCGCTCCACGCCACTGTGGGCCGGCGGCCGCGTTGTGCTGGACCCAGCGGCGCGGCTGCTGCACGCGGACGTGCTCGAACCGGGCGACCTCGCCGTCGGCGGGCAGATCGTCGAGGGCGAGGGCGGCGACGCCCGCGACGCGCAGCGCGCACTCCTCGGTGGCGCCGACGCGGGCGAGCTCGCGGCCATGGGCGTCGACTGGGTGCTCGACGAGACGACAAGCCGCGGCGAGCGCGGAAACGCCGCCGACACTCTCGCGGGAGCGCAGCAGCGCTTCGCCGACGACGAGCTGACGCTGTGGCGCCTACCCGCCGCGGATCCGGCCGCCACCGAAAACGCCGAAGCCTTCGCCCCCGCGTCGGAATCCGCCCGCCGACTCGCTCTCGTCGCGCACGCCGCCTGGGCACTCGCGCTCGTCGGCGGCGCGGCCGGAGCCCTCATCGCCGGGCGTCGCCGCTAACCTCTCGCGGCCTCCGCTACGGAATCGGCGCCAGGATCAGACCTGGCGTCGCGCTTCGCGGCCGTCGCCGCCAGTCCACCCATGACGGCGGACGCCGCGATCCCCAGGCATACACCGCCGACGACATCGCCGAACCAGTGAACGCCGAGATAGATGCGGCTGATCCCGACCGCGGCGGCCACGACTACCGCGAGCACCCACGCCACCCGCCGCCGCGCGGCCGGCCATGAGGTACCAAAAACGGCGACGACACCGAGGCACACGGTTGTCGCGATTGTCGTGTGCCCGCTGGGAAACGACCAGCCGCCGGCATACTCGAGCCAGTCCCGCGCATCCGGACGCGGGTGGCGCAACCACTCCTTGACAAGGCGGAACGTTAGTGCCGCCGCGAGCACGCCCGCGGCGAAGAGCAGCGGTCGCCGCCACCGTCTCGTCCACGCGGCTACGCACAACGCGATCGCCGCGGTGAGTGCAGAAGCGGTGAGAGGCGCGAACACCGCGCTCACCGCGCGCATCGGGGGCGAGAGCCACGGCGAACGCAGCTCCAGCGCGAAATCGTGGACCGTCGTATCGACCGCATCGGTCCACCCGAACCAGGTGATCGCGACGGCGAGGCAGAACGCCACGCCCGACGTCATACCTACCCGTGCGGCGGCCGGCACTACCGCTCCCGGCCGGAATCCGCCGGTGGGGCGATGACACCGGAGTGCACGCGCCCCGTGGCGGCCTCGGAGAGCAGCCATGCGGCGGCGGCGCCGGCCGATTCCCAGGAGAAACCGGCCGCCTTATCGCGGGCGGCCTCGCCCATGCGCTCGAGCCGTGGGCGGTCGGCGAGGAGCTCGCGGGTCGCGGCGATCATCCCGTCCAGTCCGTCGACGAGGATGCCTGTGCGCCCGGTGTCGATGGAATCGCGCAGGCCCGCGGCGTGGGTGTAGCCGATCGTCGGCACCCGGTGCTGCCCGGCCTCCATCACCGCGAGGCCCCAGCCCTCCTTGCGCGAGGGCATGAGGTGCACGGTCGCGGCGCGCAGGATCTCGTGCTTGCGGTGCTCGGAGACGTGCCCGTGGAAGGTTGTTGCGCCGGATACGCCGAGCGCGTCGGCGTGCTCGCGCAGCTGCGGCTCCCACCAACCCCCGCCGATGACGTCGAGGTGCAGGTCCGGCAGGTCGGGAAGAAGCTCGGCGAGCAGCGAGAGCGCGTCCTCGACGTGCTTGTGCGGCACGAGCCGCGACAACACGACCAGGCGCGGCCCCGGCGCGCGTCCCGACGGCGTGCCCGCGGAGATCCCGGCGGGAATGGGATCGACACCATTGCGGATCACCGCTATGCGTGAGGCGGGCACGCCCAGCGAGGCGAGTTCGGCTGCCGAGGGCCGCGAGACCGTGAGCCACTGGCGGCGCCGGTGCACACGCGGGGACAGCCGGGATTCGATCCACCAGCCGATCCGCGCGAGGACCGGCCCCGCGACAGGCCACTGCTCGCGGTGGCAGTGGTGGGTGAGTACGACCGTCGGCGCGCCCGAGAACGTCGCAGCGAAAAAAGGCACGCCGTTCTGGGTATCGATGACGGCGGAGAACGCCTCGCGCCGGCCCATGCGCGCCGCCGCGCGTTCGCGCAGGAGAAACAGGCACGCGCGTGGGTATACCGAAAGCCGTCGCCCTCCCCGGCGGAAGGTGACCCCGCCCGCGGACTCGGTGCGCGCGGCGCCTCGGTACTTCGCTGTGCGGAAGACGACCTCGTGCCCGGAGGCGGCGAGATATCTGCCGATGTGCTCGAGATAGCGTTCGCTGCCGCCGCCTTGAGGGTGGCTGCTGTCACGCCAGCACAGGAGGAGATATCGAGCCATGGGCGGCAAGTTTACCGGCGGCCCCGGCCGGTGGCGATTCGAAACCCCAGGGCACCGGCAGCCGTTCGCGGTGGTGACTCCCGGCCCGTCGGTGCACACACGATAAGCGCTCGAACAGGCGGAGTTCGATTTTTGTCAGTAGAGGCAAGTAATATTCTCCAGGAATTATCGACGTGTTTACAGCAGTTGGCCGGAAGCACCGTGGCGTCCGCGAGTTCCTCGTGGCTTGCGACAATCCCTCGTCGTCGCGGTGCCCGACTGAAGGCCGGGTTCACGCGCGTTCGCGCGGGCCGGGCGGTCAGGGGGCAAAGTAAATACCGTCGAAAGTGGAGTATGTGCGTGCCCTTGTCCTGCGGTCACGTTTCACGAGATAGATCGAGGGGCGGTCTCGCCACGCCGCCGTCTTGCGCGGGCACCGGCGCGGCGAGTAGCGCCGTGAAGAAGAGAGGAGGAGGGGAATGGCACCGTCGTCGACGCCGATTCCCGGCTCCTCCGAACCCGAATCCTCGGAGCCCGGATCCGGCGGCGAGGCCGGATCGGGCGGTGGATCGGGCGCCCCTTTCGCAGGCTCGTCAGCGCGCCGTCAGGAACTGGGGGAGGATGATGAGAAACCCCGAGCGATAGCCGGGCTCTCCGAGGAGGTCGTCGCGGCCGCCGTCGACGGGGATGCCAAGGCCATCGGCGTGTTGTTCGCGGTGCTCAATCCTCGGCTCGTGCGGTACCTCGGGCTCATGGTCGGTCGAGATGCCGACGACGTCGCCTCCGACACCTGGGTCGAGGTCATGCGGAGCCTGCCGCGCTACGTCGGAGGAGCGGACACCATCGGCGCATGGGTCATCGGCATCGGCCGCCACCGGGCGCTCACCTACTTCCGGCGACAGAAGTCGCGCCCGCAAAGCGCCGCCGGGATCGACGACTTCGCGGAGATTCTCGCCGGGGAATCCAATACGCACCAGAGCGTCGAGGACTCGATGTCCACGGCGCACGCGATGGCGCGTATCGCCGCCCTGCCCAAGGAACAGGCGGAGGCGGTTTTTCTCCGCACTATCGTGGGCCTGGACGCGGTGAGCGCGGGCGAGGTTCTGGGGAAGAACTCGGGTGCGGTACGCACCTCCGCGCACCGCGGGTTGAAGAATCTGGAGAAGCAGCTCGTCGCGGAACGTGATGCGGACCGCAGACTCGAGGCGGCCGGATCGGCGGAAAATCCCGCGGCCCGCGGCGGAAGCAGGAAGACTCGATCAGCGGTGCGACCCACGATCAGGGGGCGTCAAAGCAAACGAGGGGACCCTCCCGATGGATAATCGGCGGCGAATCGTGAATACTTTGCAAACTTGCGCATTGTGACGGAAAAGCGGAAAAAAATAAAGGCCGTAACGGTTATTGATATGTGATCGTTACTTAAGGCGGCGTAACGAAATTTCTTCTTTAGGAACTGGAGAAGTGTGAACGGCGAGAGCTTGCCCGGCGAGGGCGACGAACTCGAGCGATTGCTCGAAGGCGGTGAGTTGGCGGGATCCCCCCTGTCATCACTGCTGGGTTCGGCGCGCGCCGGTTTGCCCTCTGCTGATGGGTTCACAGTCGTCGCGGGCTCCGCGGGCGCCGCCGCCCTCATCGGCGGCGCAGCATCCCTGGCCTCGGGTTCAGGGGGATCGGCCGCGGCGGCGGGCGCCGGAACAATGGGTGCCGCCGGCGCCGGAGCGGGCGGTGTCGCAGGGGTGGCGGGTGCCGCCGGCGCGGCCGGCGCTGCGGGCGTGGCCGGTGGAGTCGGCTTGGGAGCCGTGGTCGCGGTGGCCGCGACTGTCGGAGTGGTCGCCACGGCGGTCGTCGGGGGTATCGCCCTCAATTCCGGAGAAAGTCAGGACCCCGTACCTCCGGCTGCGACGACGAGCGAGAACGCCGAATCCACGGGCGAGAGCGACCCGAGCGGTCTGTCGTCCACCACCGAGCCGTCAGAGTCGTCCGAGACCTCTGCGACGGACACGTCGAGTTCTGACTCGGACTCGTCGACGTCGGCAAGCGATAGCGATTCCGAGAGTTCTTCGGGCGAGTCGAGCCCGAGCGTCGGCGAGGGAGATCGCTCGTCCGCGTCGCCGGGCACCCCGTCCGTGCCGATCGATCCGCCCAAGGCCCCTGCGGCCCCTGTCCCTGTGGATCCCGGACGCGATGCCGTGGCACCGCCGATCACGCCGGAGGCGTCTCCCGAGCCTGAGGCGCGGGAGGATGTCATCTCGCCGCGAGTGGCCGAGGCGGACGAATCTCCTAGGGCGGTGGAAACCAGCTCGCGGACGCTGACGGCGGTACCCCCGGTTTCGAAGCCTGACGGCGAGACGCGCCCCACACGCGCGACGCTGACCGCGGCCCCCGCGACGGAATCCTCGGAGTCGCCGAGTGCGACGACGAAGACAGACACTGCGTCAACCACATCAACCACGTCAACCACGTCGAGCGCGGAGTCGGAGACGACGACGGCAACGTCGGAGTCCTCGGCTACGACGTCGGCGCCGACGGCGACGACGACTGTCGAGTCCGTGCCCACCACACAGGAAACGGCTCCGCACGGATCCAACACCCGGTGCACGTTCGGCACCGACTGGGTGATCTGCATCGTCGTGGACCGAGGCCACATCGAAATCGGCGCTTCGGCCAAGTCTTCGCCTTCGACCTCGACCTCGACATCGGCCACCGTGAGTTCTTCGGAAATCGCGAGCCCCGCGGATGCGACGACGGAAGCGGAATCCAGCACGACCGCGCGGACGTCGACGCCGAACAGCGAGGTTCCGACCGCTGAAGATACTCGCACCTCCGACGTCACAACAGACACATCCGCCACGTCCCGCGAGCGGGCCGAAGCGACGACGACGTCCGAGCGAGACCGCGCTGTCGACGACGATCCGGCCCCGAGTAGGGAATCGACCGTGACGACGAGCCAGCGCGCCGAACGGCGCGCACAGCGCTCCGGCCGGATGGGCGCCGACCACCGGTGAGTGCTCGGGAGTCGAACCGGCGAATGCTCGCATTGGTCGAGCGAACCGTGCCCGGTGTGCGCCCGGCGGCCCTGCGCTTCGTCGCCCGGCGCGCGACGTTTGCCCGGTCACTCGGGCTGCTCACGTCGTTCCCGCTGGAACAGTCGGATCCCGAGGTGTTCTATCGCGGGCTCGCAAGGGACACCCGCGAGCTACTCGACGACCTGCACCGTGGCGTGCGTGGCGAGTCCGCGCGCCTGGCCGGGTCGACGGTTCTCGACGTCGGCGGAGGGCCCGGCTATTTCCGCGACGAGTTCGCCGGGGCCGGAGCGTGGTACGTCGCGGTCGAGCCGGACACGCGGGAGCTGTCCGCCGCGGGGATCGAGCACCGCGATGTCGTCCGCGGATCCGGAATGGAATTGCCCTTCGCCACCGACAGCATCGACATCTGCTTCTCGTCGAACGTGGCCGAGCACGTCCCGCAGCCGTGGACGCTCGCCGAGGAAATGCTGCGGGTGACCAGGCCCGGCGGGATCGTCGTCCTGTCGTACACCCTGTGGTACGGGCCTTTCGGCGGCCACGAAATGGGTTTGACGCACTATCTCGGCGGGGCGCGGGCGGCGCGGATGTACGAGCGTAAGCACGGGCACCGTCCGAAGAACTACTTCGGGACCTCGTTGTTCAAGGTCGGCTGCGCCGAGGGGCTGCGCTGGGCGCGGTCAGCGGACGCCGAGGGGCGGGCGCGATTCCTCGCCGGATTCCCGCGCTACCACCCGTGGTGGGCGTGGTGGTGCACTCGCGTACCCGGAATGCGAGAGGTCGCGGTGTCGAATCTCGTTCTCGTGCTGGAAAAGACTGCGAAAGGCGAGAATTAGCCGACGCGGTAGCCGACCCCGCGAATCGTCTGCACCTTCTGCTCGCCGATCTTGCGGCGAAGGGAGCGGATGTAGACGTTGACGATGTTCGAACCCGGGTCGAACTCCATTCCCCATACGCTCTCGAGCAGCTGGATTCGGCTGATCGTCTCGCCTTTTCGGCGCATGAGCAGCTCGAGCAGCGCGAACTCGCGGTTGGTCAGCTCGACGATCTGACCGTCGACCTCGACGCGGCGCGTGCGGATATCGAGGCGCAACCCGCCGTGCTCGATGATCGACGTCGAATCGTCGCCCGCGGACTCGTCGTGCTCCTTGAGCCGTAGACGGACCCGCGCGAGGAGCTCCGGAACGCGAAACGGCTTCGACATGTAGTCGTTGGCGCCCGATTCGAGGCCCTCGACCGTGTCGTCGATGCTGTCGCGGGCGGTGACGATGATGACCGGCGCCGCGAGGCCGCGCTCGCGCTCCACGCGCAGCAGCTCGAAACCATCGATGTCCGGGAGACCGATATCGAGGATCACCAAATCGATGTCGGAGATCGACGACAAGATGGCGCGGGCGCTTTCGCCGTCCGCGGCCTCCAGAGGTGTGTACTCGGCTTCCGAAAGTGCCTTGACGAGCATTGAGCGGATGAGCTCATCGTCCTCGACCACCAGGATGCTTTTCACCTAGTGTCCTCCAAAATCGACTTGATCGGGTCCGCCGCGTGGGCGCTGGACGTCCATGCCGCGCTATCTGAACTTCGCACGAGCATAGACGACGCCGTCGGCGGCACGCTTGAATGCCATTGCTTCAACTATAAGACCAGATATTACGGATATCGGGACATTTACGTTGTCTCATTGCGCACTTGCGGGCCGAACGAGCGGGATAGTGAGGGCGAAGTAGGCACCGCCGTCCGGGGCATTCGCGGCGCCGGCGGTTCCGCCGTGCGCTGCGGCGATCGTCGACACGATCGCCAGTCCCAGGCCCGTACCGGCCCTTCGATCGCGGAGCTGCCCGCGAGCCGTGGCGAAACGTTGGAAGATCAGCTCCTCCTGGCCCTCCGGTATGCCGTTGCCGTGATCGCGGACCCAGAAGTGGATTTGCGGTCCGTCGTCAGGGGCGGTGAGTCCGAGGGGGAGGGGCTGTCCCTCGGCGTAGATGCGGCAACCGATCTCGATGCGGCTGTCCGGCTCGGTGTAGCGAACCGCGTTGGAGGCGAACTGCAGCAGAGCCTGGGTGATGCGCTGGCGGTCGAGCCACGCGGTGCACTGCGCCTCGGGGCGCACGTCCCATATTCGGTCGGCGACCACCTCGGCCTTCATCTCGACCTCGAGGATGAGTTCTTCGAGCTCGGTGGCCAAACGGCGCAGGAAATCGGGGCGGCGCGAGCGCGCGAGGAGGAGTAGATCCTCGACGATACGGGTCATTCGGGACAGCTCGTCCTGCACCAGCAGGAGCGTCTCTTTTCTTTCTTCGGGTTCCTCCGGGAGGATGTCGAGGTAGCCCTGGACCACCGTCAACGGGGTGCGCAGCTCGTGGCCGGCGTCGTTGAGGAACTCGCGCTGGGTGTAATACGCGATCTCCACTCTGTCGAGCATCGCGTTGACGGTGAGAGCGAGCTCGACGAATTCGTCCGCTCCCGAGACGGGCACCCGCCGCGAAAGATCCTCGGCCGAAATGCGTTGTGCGGCGTGACGCACTCGGCGCACCGGGCTGATCACCCAGCCGGCCAGCACCCACGACAGCAGCGCGGTGACGACGAGACCGACGGCGAGCGCGTAGAGCACCAGCTCCATCACCCGTTGAATGTCGTTCTCGGCCGAATGCGGGCTCACCGCGACGAGCAGATTGGCGTCCTCGTCCTTGCCGGTGACTGTTACCTTCGCCCAGCGAATCTCCGAGGCGGTGACGCCGGAAGAATCAGGGCTGTTGAGCGCCAGATTCAATAGGGCTGCGCGTTCTTCCAAGTCGAAGTAGGGATCGCTTTCCGCGGCGTTCTTCGCCATCGTCATCTGGGTGCCCGAGTCCTGCGACGTCGCAATCATGATCTGGTCGTCCTGCGGGTACTGCTGCGACAGAAATGCGCGCATGATCGCGGTCGTCGACGCCGAACCGCTCGACGCCAGCTCGCCGGCGCCGCTTTCGACGTAGCTGATGAAATCCTCGACCTTGCGCTCGATGAGCTGGTTCGTTTCGCGCTGCTCCGTAAGCCGCAGCAGCTGGAATACGATGAGCGCGACGACCGCGAAGACGATGAGCGTCGTCAGCGAGATGCCGAGGACGATGCGCAGGCGCGCCGAGGACCACCAGCGGCGGCTGTGCGGCGCCTTGCTGCGCTCTATCCGGTAGGGCATGAGTTCAATTGTGACTGTCGCGGGCCGGACGGGGAACGGAGACCGCTGAATTCTCGCCGCAACACGCCGATTCGGCGCGCTAGATACGTCCCCAACCGGTACACGTCCAGCGCGGGACGTCCTCGTTGAGCGAAGGATCCCCGTTGAGGAAGCCGCCGAACTTGGTCCGCTCCTTCGGGTTGGTGAGCTCCCACGAATCGTAGGTTCCGTCGAAGCGGACGGTGGAGACCTTATCGATAGCGCGGTCGCCGTCCTCGTCGCTATATACGGTCAATCCGCGCTCGTCCTGCAGAGTGACAGCCTCCATGAACCCGTCGCCGTCCATGTCCGCTTCCGGGTCGCCGATGTCGAGCACCTCACCGGACAACGGGATACGGAAGCTGAGCGAATCGGCCGAAGCCAGAGACAACTTGTCGAGCCCGCAGAGGACGGGGTCGCCCGCGGGCGTGGTCAACGGATAGTTGACGCCATTGCCGAGGTGCTCCTCGCCGAAGGGGTAAGCATCGAAGAAGTCGCTCATTACCGTGGTCCTGTCGTTTCTGGTGATCCGCTGTGGATGGAATGCCGGAGTGCGGCGATGCGTTTCTCGATTTCCCTGACCCTGTGGCCGCTGTCGTAGGCGAAGGCATCGGTGATCGCCGCCTCCGCATGCAGGAGCTGCTCGGAGACGACGAGTTCGATCTCGGAACGAAGCGCGGCGAAATGCTCGACGGTTGCGGCGGTGAGATGGCTGCGCAGCGCGGCCACGCGCCGGGCGCGCACGCCGAGGGAACCGAGCGCCGCGCCCGCGGCCAGTGCGAGTGGGATGATGAGCGCCATCGCCGCCCACGAGCCGCCGAACGGCACGGCGACGAGCCGACCGAGGCCGGCCCCTCCGGCCGCGCCCATGAGCAACATGATCGCCTCCTCCCCGCGGTGCACCGGAGGTCGACTGAAACGCAGCCGAAGCTGTGCGGACGTCTCCGCGGGTGCGTCCCCATCCGAGCCGAGATGTCGCCGACGTAGCTGCGTCGCCTCCGCCCGGGCGTGCTCGCTAAGGAGCCGGGAGACCTTCGCCGATGCGGAGTTGATCGACTCGATCGAATGCTCCAACTCGCCCCGCCCCGACGCGGCGAGCGCGTTCTTCGCATCCGTGGCGAGCTCGCGCAGTTGCCGGGACACCAGGGCCTGCAATCCGACCCGCGCCGCATGGGATTGCTGCCGCAGAACCGCCGAACGCGCCGTCACCGACTCGGTTCTGGCGCGTTGTAACCAGTCGAGCGTTGCCTGTGTCTCACGCGCCTTGCGAGCGGCGTCCTGCGGCGCGGATGCACCACCGGGTATGACGCCGGACATGCCCCGCCCACCGCGGCGGGCGCGTTCCCGCGCGGCGCGAAGCAGCGCACCCGTGACGTCCGGCGCGTCCAGCCCGGCCGCGGCGGCGTGCGAACCCCGCCCGGGAGCCCACAGCAGCGGTGCCGCGATATCGTGTTCGCGCAGCTGAGTCGTGATGGTGTCCGCGGTATTCGCGAAGTCCGGGTAGCGCTCGGCGCGAACCAGCACCACTGCCACCGGGAGCTGACCGGCGAGCGCGACGATCGCCTCCATGTCGTCGGGGCGGATCGGGCAGATGAGGTCGACGGCGACAAGCACAACATCGACGGCCCCCGCCGGTACCGCCGGTGCAGGCGCCCCAGTGGCGGCGTCCCCGAGGGTCTCGGTGACCTCGGCCGCGGTGTGGGCGCGCAACTCGGCCGCGAGCTCGCCGGCGCCGCAGTCGCGCGCGCCGAGAACAGCGACGGCGAGGCCCGCGTGGGGGAGAGGAGCGGCGACGTCATCCCCCTGGGCGGGTACTGGCGCCGTGTTGATGCCGGGGACGGTATGGGCGGGATTTTCGGTGGTGGGCGCGCTCATGAGGCGCCCTGCCGTGCGAACGGGGCGTTGTGGGCGAGGGTGGACAGCTCCGCGCTGAGCGCCTCGGCTACATCGCGCGCGCCAAGGCCATCGCAGTCGCGATCCAGGCGCAGAGTCGCCACTGCCAGGCGCAGCGCGGGGACCTCCGCTGCAGCCTCGTCGACGAGGCTGCAGGCCTGGTCGAACCCCGTCGAGCCGGGGGCGCACTCGCCGACGGCGACGAGACCCTCGGCCCACGCCGGGCGTTCCTCACCCGCCCAAGTGTCCGCGCGGGTGGCGACCACAACCGCTGGATGGCGGCGGGGACGGCGCAGCCACTGCAGTTCGTGCCTGCACGGGGCGGTGCACCACGCGAAAAGCTCGATGTCCGGCACCGTCGCCGGTAACGTCCGGTTCGCGTCGACCACCTCGCATCGCACGTCCAACGCGGTCTCCAGCGCGGCCGCGAGGCGGCCTCGTCCGGCGCCGGGACCGCCGACGACGCGCACACGAGGCGGCGCTTCCAGTCCGGACGCGATTTCGGCGAGCAGCCGCCCGTAGCGCGCGTCTGCCGAGATGGCGCCGCGGGGAGGTGCGCCGAGGGCCGCGGCGTGCCGCCGGATGAGGGCGGAGGCCGCGGCGGCGAGAGCGCCGGTTTCGGTCATGGGAACATCGAACCGCATCGGCACCGAGTCATGGGGGCGCTACATTTTCTCGGTCGGCGAGGCACGAGGATTTTGGCGCCAGCGCGCACTTGTGGACACAATGCCACGGTGAGTGACACGGCAGATGAGCAGGCGAAAACCACCGGCGAGGGCGACGACGTGCGCGCGGCCGGGAGCGACAACGATTCCGCGGCGGTGACACCGGACGACGACCGTAGGCTCTTTCCGCGCGTCACCGCATACCGATTCCGCCGCGGATCGATGCGCCCGGGGCAGCAGAAGAACTGGGAAAAGTACTGGTCGACGTACGGGCGCAACGTCGCAGACGAAGTGGTCGACCGGCAGGAGTGGTTCGGCCGCGAGGCTCCGCTGATCGTCGAGATCGGCTCCGGCACGGGTACCTCGACCGCCGCGATGGCCGAGGTCGAGCCCGATAAGGACGTTATCGCCGTAGAGGTGTACCAGCCGGGCCTCGCACAGCTGCTCGGCCTCGTCGTGCGTGGGGAGCTGGAGAATGTGCGCATGATCCGCGGCGACGGCGTGGACGTGCTCACCAACATGATCGCCCCCGCCTCGCTCGCCGGGGTGCGCGTGTTCTTCCCGGACCCGTGGCCGAAGGCGCGCCACCACAAGCGACGGCTGCTGCAGCTCGGCACCTTCGAGCTGATCGCGTCCAGGCTCGCCCCCGGCGGTGTTCTTCACGTCGCGACCGACCACGTCGATTACGGGGAATGGATCGACGAGGTCGGCAACAGCGCGCCGAGCCTGTCGCGGATCTCCGAATCGGAGATTCCCGATGCGATTCCATTCACCACCGAGCGGCCGGTGACGAAGTTCGAGGGCAAGGGGCTCGACGAGGACCGCGTGATCCGGGAATTTTTCTGGCGCCGGCGAATCGACGCCGAATCGACGGCCATGGGGAGCTAAAGAGCTGGTAGGTCGCCGTAAACGCGCAATGTGGCGGGGCCGTGAACGGCGGACTCGGTAGCGTCGGAGCGAGTCCGCATGTTTCATCCGGGGCGGTAGTGGCCGATAGATTGGGTAGTCGGTGCATGATCCGCCGCCCGGCGGCGGCACCGATTCGAAGATATTTGCTCCCGCACGGGGGCCATTGACACCCATAGTGCGCTCATTACAAAGAAATCGGCATTCCTTATGAATAGACCTGAAAATCTCATGCCCGGGAACACCGACGTCCCGCCCGCCGATCCGTCCGCCCCGTCCGTCGGGGCCGCCGGATCGGACGTCGCGGCAGGTGCCGCTTCCGACGTCACACATGATCCCGATTCGGACCAGGGCGTGGTGCTGCTGGTCTGGGATGCCCCGAACCTCGACATGGGGCTCGGCGCGATTCTCGGCGGCCGGCCGACCTCGGCCTACCGTCCACGGTTCGACGCGCTCGGCCGGTGGCTGCTCGGGTTCACGGCGGACGTGTCGCGGCGCACCCGGCAGCAGTTGGTCACCGAGGCGACCGTGTTCACCAACATCGTGCCCGGGCAGTCTGACGTCGTGCGGCCGTGGGTCGAGGCCTTGCGCAACGTCGGCTACGCGGTGTTCGCGAAGCCGAAGAGCACCGAGGACTCCGACGTCGACGAGGACATGCTCGACCATATCGACCGCATCGCCGACGAGGGACGGCTCGCGGGTCTCGTCGTCGCGTCCGCCGACGGACAGGCGTTTCGCGAGCCCCTTGAGGAGCTCGCCGAGGACATTCCCGTCACGGTCATCGGGTTTCGCGAGCACGCGACGTGGGCGACGCAGTCGGAGGTGCTCACCTTCGTCGATCTCGAGGACGTCGACGGGGTGTTCCGCGAGCCGCTGCCGCGCGTGAGCCTGGAGAACCTCCCGGCCGAGGGCGCCTGGCTGCAGCCATTCCGCCCACTGTCCACGTTGTTGTCCGCGCGCTGAAACAAGCGCACACGCAAGAAGAATCAACCCGTAAGAAGGCCAGGTTTTGTTTAACGCATGGGGACGAACGGTCGCGGCGAAGCGCGGAGTCGTACTGGTGGTGATGGTTGCGGCGATGATCCTCATCGCCGGCGCAGGCCACTTGTTCGGCAAGGAGTTCACGCAAGGCGGATTCGAGGATCCCAAGTCCGGCTACGCGACCGCCGAGCAGATCGAGCAGGACGCCTACGGTCGTGACGCCATGGGCGATGTCGTCGTGCTCTACCACGCGCCCGGCGGAAACGTCGACGACCAGGGCTTCCTCGGTGACGTCTCGAGCTCGCTCGAGCAGCTGCAGCAGTCCCACCCCGACGACGTCATCGGGGTCACCAGCTACACACAGAACCAGTCGCCGCAGCTGGTCAACCGCGACGAAGGCTTCATCGTCGCCTCCGTGCAGCTCGCCGGTTCCGGCGACGAGGTGCTGCCGCACTTCAAGGCGATCGAGGACGACCTCGGCGTCGACGGGGCCGAGACGCAGGTCGGTGGCCTCCAGGCCGTGGCGGGAGCGATCGACGAGGGGATGACCAACGACCTCAAGCGGGCCGAGCTCATCGCGCTGCCCCTGGTGTTCGTGCTGCTCGTCGTCGTGTTCGGTGGGCTCGTGGCCGCCGCGCTCCCGGTGCTGGTCGGCGTGCTCACCATTCTCGGTGCGCTCGGCCTGCTGCAGCTGCTCGGCATCATCCACCCGGTCAACTCGTTCGCCAACAATGTCGTCACCCTCATCGGGCTTGGCCTCGCCATCGACTACGGCCTGTTCGTGGTGTCCCGCTTCCGCGAGGAGATGGCGGCCGGATACGCCCCGCCCGACGCGGCCAGACGCTCGGTCGCCACCGCCGGACGGACCGTGGCGTTTTCCGCGCTCATGGTCGGTGTCACGCTCTCGGGATTGCTGCTGTTCCCGCAGGAATTCCTCAAGTCCGTGTCCTACGGCGCCATCGCGGCGGTCCTCCTCGCCGCACTGCTGTCGGTGACCTTGCTTCCGGCCGTGCTCGCGATGCTCGGCCATCGCGTCGACATGCTCTCGGTCCGCAAGGTCCTCGCACGCTTCATTCCGCGCCTGCGCGAGGACTCCGGGCCGCGCAAGGCCGTCGCCCCGGGGCAGGAGCGGGGCTTCTTCGCGCGCATCGCGGCATTCGCCATGCGCCGCCCCGTGATCGTCACCATTCCGATCGTCGTGGTGCTTCTCGCGCTCATCGCCCCGTTCTCGGGCGTCAAGTTCGGCGGCATCAACGAGACCTACCTGCCGCCGGACAACGACACCCGCGTCGCGCAGGAAGCCTACGATTCGGCGTTCCCCGAGTCGCGCACCGACCCGGTCAAGCTCGTCGTGACCGGCGCCGATTCGACCCAGCTCACCGAGATCCGCAACGAAGCGAACGACGCGCCCGGGCTCACCGGCACCTTCCAGTTCGCACGCTCGGGCGAGACAGACGAGCAGGGCCGCGATGTCACCGTCCTGCAGGCGTCCATCGTCGATCGAAACGACGCGGACGAGACCGTCGAGTACCTGCAGAAATTCCCGATCCCCGACGGCACCGAGGTGCACGTCGGTGGTAACCCGGCGCTCGAGTACGACTCGATCCAGGCCCTCATGGACGGCCTGCCGTGGTTCGTCCTCTACGTGTTCGTCGCCACCACGATCCTGTTGTTCCTCGCGTTCGGCTCTCTCGTGTTGCCTATCAAGGCGGCGCTGATGAACCTCCTCGGGCTCGGCGCCACGCTCGGCGTGCTCACGTGGATCTTCGTCGATGGGCACGGAGCGAGCATGCTCGGCTTCACCCCCGGCCCGCTGACGTCGCCGGTCGTGGTCCTTCTCGTCGCGATCATCTACGGACTGTCCACGGACTACGAGGTGTTCTTGCTGTCGAGAATGGTGGAGGCGAAAACGCGCGGGGTACCGACGAACGTCGCGATCCGCTCCGGCATCGCGCGCACGGGCCAGATCATCACCTCCGCCGCGCTCATCCTCATCGTCGTCACCGGCGCGTTCGCGTTCTCCGAGATCGTGATGATGAAGTACATCGCCTTCGGCATGATCGCCGCGCTCATCATCGACGCGACCGTCATCCGCATGCTGCTTGTGCCCGCGGTGATGAAGATGCTCGGCGAGGACTGCTGGTGGGCGCCGCGGTGGATGAAACGCATCCAGGAGCGCGTCGGCCTGTCCGAGGCAGAGCTCGACGACGAGGAGCACCTCCTGCCGAGCCAGGGCCGCGCCGAACTCGACGGACGTAGTGGCCAGGCCGCGCACGAGGATGGCGAAGCCCACGGCGCCGCCACCGCAGCAACCACCTCCACGCATGACGACGGAGAGATCGATACCGCCCCGGAGGTACCCGGATACCCGGGTGCGAAGGACCACGCGTCCGCGGAGACGAAGGCACCCGCCGCCGAGGCCAAGCGCCCGTCGATCAAACGACGCAGCGTCGCGCGCTCCTACGCTCCCGGGGCCGCGCAGCAGCCCCCGGCCGCCGGAACCCCGGCGGCGACGTTCGCCGCGAGCCCGTCCGCCGAGGTCGCAGTCGACTCGTCGACCGGGGGTGCGGAGTTCTCGGCGCCCGAAGCGCCTGTGGAGGACGCCGTCTCCGGCCGGGAGAATCCGGCCGCGGGCGACTCCGATCGCTACGGCCGCCATGCGGGCCGCGATGAGTCGATTTCGGCCAAGGACCTGATCGCACGCGTCCGCGAGGAGAGAAAGTAAGTTCGCCGTCATAAATGCGGCACTAGGGAAGCAAAAGGCCCATTGCCCTCCGGAATATCCGGGGTGGGGACCGTTAGGGTGAGGGAATGACCGAGACGAGCCAGCCCGTGAGTGTGCTCCGCCGCATTCAGCTGGTTCTGTCGAACCCCTGGGTCAAGACGATCCTCGCGTTCGCGGTGCTCGGCCTGCTCGTGTTCTGGCTGCGCGACCAGATGCCGTTCCTCGCCGAGGGCTGGCACGCGGTGCGCAACATCCACTGGGGTTGGCTCATCATCGCGCTGGGATTTTCCTACCTGTCGATGTCGAGCTACGGCTCCGTACAGAAGACGCTGCTGGGCTCGGCCGGGGTCAAGGTGGGGTACTGGGACAGCGTCGGGCTGATCTTCGCCGCGAACGCGATCGCCACGTCGATCCCGGGCGGGCAGGTGTTCTCGGCGACCCTCACCTACCGGCGCACGCGGCAGTGGGGCGCGACGCGGGTCATCGCCTCGTGGCAACTCGTCATCTCCGGCGTGCTCGCGACCATCGGCATCGTGGTCCTCGCGCTACTCGGGTTCTTCCTCGTGGGCGCGGTGTCGAACCCGATTCTGCTCACGCTGTCGGGGATCGCCCTGTTCGCGGTGATCTTCGGAGTGCAGTGGGCCGCGCGGCACCCCGACCGCATCGAGAGCGTCGTGATGACGGTGCTGCGATGGATCAACGGCAAGCGCGGCAAACCCGCGGACCACGGTTCGGCGAGCGTCAAGTCGATCATCGACCAGGCAGACGCCGTCGACCTGAGCCGCCGCCACCTCGGTTCTGCGTTCTTCTGGTCGCTGCTCAACTGGGTCGCCGACATCGGCTGCCTGTGGGCGGCGGCCGCGGCGGTCGGCGCACAGCACTCCATCGGCGGACTCGCTATCGCGTACGTCACCGGCAAGGTCGTCGCGATGGTTCCGGTCACCCCGGGCGGGCTCGGCACGGTCGAGGTCACGCTCATCGGCACGCTCACCGCCGGCGGCATGCCCGCCGACCTCGCGCTGGCCACCGTGTTCGTCTATCGCGTGGTGAGCTACTTCCTCGTCGCCGCCGCCGGCTGGGTGGTATTCGTCCTCTTCTACCGCAGCGCCACCGACATCGACCCGGACGTCGACGACCCCGCTCCCGGCGCGCGCGGCGGCACCGGACGCGGGGACGCCACACGCGCCACCACCTCCTCCGCGACATCCGTAGAGGACGAGGAGGTCGCCGGCCTCGAACCGGAGGCCGACACGACCATCCCGCCGCTGGTCGACTCGGTCCGCCATTCCGCGGTCGAGGTGAGCCGCTGGCCGTTCAAGGGCCGCACGTATTCCCCCGTGCGCCGCTCCGGCGAGAATGACGGCGGACACCCGACGCCGGGCCATGGCGGCACAGGGCTCACAGGAAACGACAAAGATCCGGAGGTACGACCGAGATGACGACCCAGAACCCCCGTCCCGCACACGGCGCCACAGGGCAGGGCCTGTGGTGGATTCTCGTCGTCGACGTCATCGCGGTGCTCGTGTTCTCCGTACTCGGCCGCGGCGCCCACAACCGCACCCCCGGCATCGCCGGCGTGTTGGAAACCGCCTGGCCTTTTCTTCTCGCGCTCGCCGTCGCGTGGATCGTCCGTCTCGTGTGGAAGTCGGGCCCCGCACCGCTCACGATGGCGACCGCCGGCTACCTGTGGGCTGTCACGCTCGTCGGCGGGATGGTCATTCGAGGCCTCGCGACCGGACGCGTCCCGCACTGGTCGTTCATGATCGTCGCCGCTATCGCGATGGCCGTGCTGTTCTTCGGCTGGCGCGCCCTCGCGGGGCTGGTCAATCGCCGCGGCGAGCGCTGAATCCGCGGTATTCCCGCCGTACTCGGGAAATTCTGCGCACCGGGGCCGCCCCGGGTGGGACACTTGAGCGATGACCTCCACTTGGAAGCCCAAACGTGACTTCGGGTCGATCCTGCTGGGCTCCTCCGGCGAACGTGGCCTCGCGCGCCGAATTCGCGTCCAGGTGCTCCTGACCTCCTCGCTGGTGGTGGCCAACCTCATCGGCGCGCTGTGCGCCATCGGGCTCGCAACCGTCGGTATCCCGCTGCCGTCGATCTTCTTGCCGCATCTGTGGTGGGTTCATTTCATCGCGCTGCCGATCTACGTGGGCATGGCGTTCATCGTGGGCATCGGCTGGGGCACCTACAGCGTCACGCGCGAACTCAAATGGGCCAATGAGGATCGTGCCCCCACCGCTCGCGAGGCCAAGCGTTTCCGCCGGGCACCCCGCACGCTCGTTCGTCTTCAGGCACTGCTCTGGGCGGGTGCGGTTGTCACCTTCACCCTGATGTACGGCATCGGAGAGCCGGATCTCATTCCCAAGGTCTTCTTCGTCGTCGCCATGAGCGGCGCGGTCGTCGTCGCGATCTCGCAGTTGCTCATCGAATTCTCGCTGCGCCCCGTCGCCGCGCAGGTCATCACCGCCGGGTACCGCCCGCGCCGCCGCGGAGGGGTCCGCACCCGGACGGTGGTGTCCTGGCTCGTCGGTTCGGGTATCCCGCTGGTCGGCATCATCCTCGTGATGTTCTTCGGCACCTTCCGCTACGAAACATCCAAGATGGATCTCTTCGTCGGCGTCATCGTGCTTGCGGCGATCGCATTGTCGACGGGGTTGTTGCTCACGATCTTGTCGTCCACCTCGGTCACCGACCCGATCCGTAGCGTGCGCAACGGGATGGAGGCGGTCGCCGATGGCGACGTCGACGTCGACGTCACGGTCTACGACGGCACCGAGCTCGGCGACCTCCAGGCCGGATTCAACGCGATGGTCGGGGGCCTTCGCGAACGCGACCGGATGCGCGACATCTTCGGTCGCCACGTCGGGCGGGACGTCGCCGCCGCGGCGCTCGATACCGATCCCGAGCTCGGCGGGACAGAGCGCACCGTGGGAGTGGTGTTCGTCGACGTCATCGGCTCCACCTCCCTCGCCGCCGAGCGCAGCCCCTCGGAGGTCGTCGAGGCGCTCAACACGTTCTTCTCGGTCATCGTGGGATCCGTCGAATCGCATCGCGGCCTGGTCAACAAATTCGAGGGCGACGCCGTCCTCGCCATTTTCGGCGCGCCCATCGCGCTCGACGACAGCGCAGCGGCCGCCCTCTCGTCTGCGCGTGAGATAGCCCATCGTCTGACGTCGGACGTGCCGTATCTCTCGGCGGGTATCGGGGTCAGCTATGGACGGGTGGTCGCTGGGAACGTCGGCGCGATCGAGCGCTTCGAGTACACCGTCATCGGCGACCCGGTGAACGAGAGCGCTCGTCTGTCCGAGCTCGCCAAGCGTGACCCGACTCGGCCACTCGCATCCGGCCGTGCGCTCGAGGCCGCCGACAGCGCCGAATCGCGGCGCTGGGAGGAGGCGGAGACGCTCACTCTGCGCGGCCGTTCCGAGGACACCGTGGTCTTCGCCGCGCGCAACTCCGGCGCCGACGAGTAGCGCGCCTGGTGCCGCACCAACGACGGCGGCCCCCTTGGATCACCCATCCGCCGGGGTCGGAATCACCAACCCGTAGGGAAGGGCGCCAGGGGGCCGCCGGGCTATGGAGCTAGCTGATCTCCACGGACTTGAGGACATCTTCTGGAAGTCCGCCGAGGAGGCTCTTGAGCCAGTCGACGTCGGAGCTCACTCCGGAGGACCCGACGCCGAAGATGCTCGAAGGCAACACGATCTTGATCGGCAGCGTCACGCCGGCGGGTAGCGAGCCCTCCGGAATCGGCAGCTTCGGAATCGTCAGCGTGAGTGGCTTATCGCCCGAATCGGCGCCTGAGCCGGATCCGCTTTCCTCGGTGCCCGACTCGTCGCTCGTGGTCTCGTCGGTTCCGGTTTCGGAATCGCCGGACTCGGACTCGGACTCCGACTCGCCGGGCGTGTCCCCACCGGACGGCGCCGGGGTGTCCTGGGCGCCGGAACCCACGGATCCGACCATCTTGTCGAGCTCGGACTTCGAACCGTTGAAGACGTTGAGGTCGACCGGGGTCGGGAAGCCGTCGGCCTGGCCGTCGTTGCCGGCGTACTGCCAGAACGTGAACGAGTCCCAGCCGCCGATCTGCGGTGAGGTCGGCTCCTGCTGACGGTATTCGGCGAGCCACAGCGGGTATTCGGAGAACTTCTTCGTATTCGCCATCTGCACCAGCCAGAAGGACTTATAGGTGTACATGATCGGCGTGCGGCCGGTCTTGTCCTCGAGGCGGTCCATGAACTCCTGGACCCACGCCGCGAGCTGCTCGGCGTTCTTGCCCTCGTCGAGCTCGAAGTCGAGCACGGGCGGAAGCTGCTCCCCGCCGACCTCGAGCACCGACTCGGCGAACGCGTCGGCTTGTGCCGTGGCGTCCATCGCGGGCCGCGCCTTGTGATAAAGCCCGATGTGCAAGCCGGCCGCGCGAGCACCCTTGACGTCGCTGTCGAGGTTGTCGTTGCCGGGCTCGGTGCCCTCGGTGGACTTGATGAAGGCGAATTCCTTACCGCCTGCGGCGGCGGCCTTCCAATCGATCGAGTTCGGGCTCGGATGCTGCCATTTGGAGACGTCCACGCCCTGCGGCTTCGAAGCGAGGTCGGAATTGATGTAGTCGCTGGGCTCCGCGACGTTCCGTACCTGCTGACCTTGGGTGGTGACGGCGAGGAACGCGGCCACCAGGACGGCGACGGCGGCGAGAACACCTAGGGACACGAGGGTGAGCGGCCGTCGGCCGTCACGCTGGCGATAAACATACATGCACACCAGTATGCAGTAATTCAATTACGTCACACAAGACACAATTCACAACGTTCTTCACAAACATCCCAATCGAAACAAGCTGGCATTGCATAGCGGAAACCTAGAGAAAATTTAGATTTGGAATGTAAGGTTGGTTTTATCTTGCTCGGAACAATCAGGGAAGGCGCGCCGTCCACAGCTATGTCGAACAGGTCGTATCGCCGCACCGGCCGATGCTGCGCGCATGCGAACCCGCCGTCCGTAGGGTGGGATGCATGACCGAAAACTCACGCACCACCCAGCTCCGTTCCGGGCTCGACCTGGACAATGTTCACGAGTCCGTCCGTCCCCAGGACGATTTCTATAGGCACATCAACGGCCGGTGGCTCGATACCCACACCATTGCCGCGGACCGCGGCCAGGACGGCGCGTTCATCGTGTTGCGCGACCGCGCCGAGGAGCAGGTCCGCGAGATCATCACCGAGGCGCCGGAGGATTCGGCTATCGGTGCCCTGTACCACTCCTTCATGGACACCGACACCGTCGACAAGGTCGGTATCTCCGCGCTGGACGCGGACCTCGAACTCATCGATGCCGCAAAGGACAAGGACGAGCTCGCCGTGGCGTTGGCCGCGCTCGAGCGCTCGGGCGTAGGAGGCCTCGTCGGCTCCTTCATCTCCAACGACGCCGGCGATTCGAGCAAGTACGTCGTCTACATGGTGCAGTTCGGCCTCGGATTGCCCGACGAGTCCTACTATCGCGACCCCGCACACGCGGACACCCTGGCCGGCTACCGCGAGCATGTCGCTCGCATGGTGGGGTTGACGTCGGTGTTCGGCGATCGCGACGCGGCCGCTCGCGCCGAAGCCGTGGTCGATCTCGAAACAAAGATCGCCGCCACCCACTGGGACGTCGTGGAAAGTCGGGACGCGGTCAAGACGTATAACCCGGTCTCCTGGGACGAACTCGAGCAGAAGGCCCCGGGCTTCCCCTGGCAGCGGTGGATCGAAGCTCTCGGCGGTTCGTCCGAGACGTTCTCGACGGTCATCTTGTCGCAGCCCTCCTTCTTCACGTCCGTCGCGCTGTTGTGGGACGAGCTCGAATTGGACCGCTGGAAGGACTGGGCCCGTTGGCGCGTCGTCTCCGAGCGCGTGGCCTGCCTGCCGGAGGAGCTCGTCGAGGCGAACTTCGAGTTCATGGGCAAGGCGATGTCGGGCGCCGAGAGCATGCGCGACCGCTGGAAGCGCGGCGTATCGCTCGTCGAGGGCGCCGTCGGCGAGGAGGTCGGGCGGGTCTACGTCGAACGCCATTTCCCGCCGGAATACAAGGCGCGGATGTCGGCGCTGGTCGATAACCTGCTCGCCGCATACCGTGAATCGATCGAGACTCTCGATTGGATGACCCCCGAGACCCGCGAGCGCGCCCTGGACAAGCTCGCCAAGTTCACCCCGAAGATCGGCTACCCGGACAAGTGGCGCGACTACTCGCAGCTCGAGATGCGCCCGGGCGATCTCATCGGCAACGTGCGCCGCGCCGCCGAGTTTCACCACGACTTCGAACTCGGCAAGCTCGGTGGGCCGGTCGACCGGGACGAGTGGCACATGACCCCGCAGACGGTCAACGCCTACTACAACCCGGTGATGAACGAGATCGTCTTCCCCGCGGCAATCCTGCAGCCGCCGTTCTTCGACGCCGAAGCCGACGATGCGATGAACTACGGTGGCATCGGCGCGGTGATCGGACACGAGATCGGCCACGGCTTCGACGACCAGGGTTCGCTGTATGACGGCGACGGAAACCTCAATAACTGGTGGACCGATGCCGACCGCGAGGAGTTCTCCGCGCAGACCCAGGCGCTCATCGACCAGTACGAGTCACTCACCCCCGAGGGGCTCGACCCGGACAAGCACCACGTCAACGGCGCCTTCACGATCGGTGAGAACATCGGCGACCTCGGTGGGCTCGGCATCGCCGTGCAGGCATACCGGATCAGCCTCGGCGGATCGCTGGACGATGCGCCGGAAATCGATGGACTCACCGGCGCGCAGCGACTGTTCGCGAGCTGGGCGGTGGTGTGGCGCGCCAAGACCCGCAACGCAGAGGCGATCCGTCGCCTGGCAATCGACCCTCACTCGCCGCCGGAATTCCGGTGCAACCAGGTCGTGCGCAACATCGGTGCATTCTACGAAGCCTTCGACGTCACAGCCGAAGACCAGATGTGGCTCGACGAGTCACAACGCGTAAGTATCTGGACGTAATCCGTCCAGCGCAACAAAGGATGGTGGAACACAATGGAAACCCAAATCAGACCGGACTCCGCCGAGGTGGACACGAACTCGGATCTCATCGATTCGTTCCTGCGCGCCTCGCGTCTACTCGTGGCGCTCTCGGCTCGTAGCCTCGACGAAGCCTCGTCGCCGATCACCTTCGCCCAGTTCCGGGCGCTGTTGGTGATTTCCCGTGGTTCCGCCAACAACCAGACCCAGCTCGCCGAGGAGCTGGACGTCGCCCCGAGTTCTGTGACCCGCATGGTCGACCGCCTCGAGTCGGCGTTCCTCGTCGAGCGGACCCGCGCGGGCAGCGGAACGCGCGGCCTGGCCCTTCGGGTCACCGAGAAGGGGCAGCAGGTCGTCCAGGAGGTCACCGATCGTCGCCGCGCGCTCATCGCGGAGGTCGTGGCGAACATGCCCACCGACCGCGTCGACGCACTTGTAGAGGCGCTCGACGCCTTCGCCGATGCCGGCGACGAGCCTAAGCTCTCCGGCGCATCGGTGCCCGGATCGAGCGCCGATTTCGATTCGGGGCTGGAAGTCTAGACCGGGCCCCACCCATCCGACGACGAATCGGGTGCGTCCCCGCTGGGGCGCACCCGATTTCGCTATGTGGCGGGCTCCCGGTGTGCGGTGGGCAGCCTAGTTCTTGACGATGCGCTCGCCGGATTGGGCGTCGAAGAACAGCCGCGAGCCGTGCTCTTCGAGGGGAGCGATACGTACGACGTCATCCAGCGAAGGGGCTTTGGAGCGGACGGTGCGCACGACGAGGTCCTTGCCCTCGAGGGTGGCGGTGCCGTCGGTGGCCTGGCCGTGGACGAAGACCTCGAGGCCGAGCTCCTCGACGAGGGTGACCTTGATATCGAGCCCCGGGGCGTCGCGTCCGACGATCTGCAGGGACTCCGGTCGCACGCCGAGCACGACCTCCTTGCGGGCGCCGACGTTGAACGAGGGTCGGACCGGTTCCCCGCCGAAGGTGGGATCGCCCGCCGAATCCACGGGCACGGTGATGAGGTTCATGCCGGGTGTGCCGATGAACCCGGCGACGAACGTGTTGACCGGGGCGTCGTACATTTCCCGCGGCGTCGCGACCTGTTGGAGGAGTCCGTCCTTGAGCACCGCGACTCGGTGGCCCATCGTCATCGCCTCGGTCTGGTCGTGGGTGACGTAGACGGTCGTGATGCCCAGGCGGCGCTGCAGCCCGGCGATCTCCGAACGCGTCGACACGCGCAGCTTCGCGTCGAGATTGGAAAGCGGCTCATCCATGCAGAAGACCTGAGGTCGGCGCACGATCGCTCGACCCATCGCCACGCGCTGGCGCTGGCCGCCGGAGAGCTGGCCCGGCTTACGGCCGAGGTATTCCTCCAGCTGCAGGATTCGTGCGGCCTCGAGGACGAGTGATTTGGTGTCCTTCTTGGACGTGCCCATGTTGCGCAGTGCGAAGCCCATGTTCTCCTCGACCGTCATGGTCGGGTAGAGGGCATAGCTCTGGAATACCATCGCGACGTCGCGGTCGCGCGCCTGGATTCCGGTGACATCCTCGCCGCCGATGTGGATGCTGCCCGAGGTGACTTCCTCCAGACCGGCGAGCATCCGCAGACTCGTCGACTTCCCGCATCCCGACGGGCCGACGAGGACGAGGAACTCGCCGTCATCAACGTGCAGATCGAGGGAATCGACGGCCGGGCGATCGGCCTTCGGGAACAGGCGTGAGGCCTTGTCGTAGGTGACGGAAGCCATGGGGCGAAATCCTTCTTCACGGGCTGGGAAGCGAACGGGATCAAGCTATCGCCGGGGTGCGGCCGCGATGGGCGGGCGCACCCCGGGGAGTCGATCAATTACCGAGCAACGGCTCGATCTGGGTGTCGATGATGTTCTGCGTTTCGTCCTGCAGCGCCTCCATCGTCGAGGTGATATCGGAGCCGGCAAGGATCTTGTCGAGAGCTCCGCCGATGCGCGTGCCCGGGTTCGGTACGAATACGCGCGCGTAGTCCTGTGGGCGGGTGTGCGGAAGCTGGTCGATAGCGGTCTTGGCCTGTGGAGTCTCTTCCAGGTACGCCTTGACTTCCGCCGACTCGGTCGCGGACTTGCGCACCGGCATGTAGCCCGTGCCCTGCGCGAACTTCGCGGTGTTCTCGGGGTTGGTGAGGAACGCGATGAAGTTCATCGCGTTGGCCTTGCGCTCGTCGGAGATGCCGGCAGGGATAGCGACGCCGGCACCGCCGGTCGGGCAGGAGTCATTCTCCGCGGCACCCGGCAGGAACGCGGTGCCCCACTCGAAGCCCGCCTGCTCCTTGACAGAGGAGATCGAGCCGGTCGACGCCACTGCGCAGGCGGCGATTCCCGCCGAGAACTCGACGATCGAGTCGTCGGAGAGGATGAGGTGGTCGTCGTCGTTGAGCTTGACGAGGTATTCGAGGCCGGAGATCGTCTCGGGCTTGGTGAAGGTGAGATCCCATTCCTCGGAGAAGCCGCCGTCGTTCTCCCACAGCAGGTTCTGGATCGTCCAGTCGAGGTAGTTCGCGCCGTTGTACATCGCGATCGGACGCGCGTCGCCTTCGAGCACATCACGCAGGCGCGGTGCCCATTCGGCGAACTCGTCCCAGGTTTCGGGGCCGCGGTCGGGAAGACCGGCCTGCTCCCACAGTTCCTTGTTGTAGTAGAAGATCACGGTCGAGCGGGCGAACGGGATGCCATAATTGTCGCCGTCGAGCTCGTAGTCGCCGAGCAGCGACTCGACGTAGTCGTCCTTGTCGAACTCCTCGGCGGCGTCCCACAGCTCGTTGACTTTTGCGAACTGCCCGTTGAGGGCGAAGTTGAACCAGTTGACGTCGGAGCCGACGATCACGTCGGGGAGGCCGCCGCCGGACAGAGCCGCATTGAACTTCTGGGCGACCTCTTCGTAGTCTTTGCCCGCGTCGATGAGCTCGACGGTGATGTCCGGTGCTACCTCCTTGTATGCCTCGATGATCTCGAGTTCGAGATCCTTCGAGGTGCCGGGGTGGTTGGACCAGAAGATGACGCGGTTCGCGTCGCCCTCTTCGCCTCCCCCGCCGCCATTACCGCCGCCTCCGGATCCGGCGCATGCAGACAGGCCGACTGCGGCCCCCGTAGCGCCCACGAGGCCGATGAACGAGCGTCGAGTGAACTGACTCATGTGTGATTCCTTTCGGGTGAAACCTGGCGGATCTGGATCGGTCGGACGGGAAATTCTCGAGTGGCGCGCTCAGCCCTTGACGGCGCCGGAAGTCAATCCCTTGATCATGTATCGCTGGAGGAACAGGAAGACCACGAGGATCGGGATGACGGTGAGGACGGTGGCCGCCATCACCAGCGGCCAATCCGTGAAGCCGGAATCTGTGTTGACCAGGCGCGTCAGCCCCACCTGGATCGGCGCGACCGAATCATCGGAAGCGACGAGGAAGGGCCACAGGTATTCGTTCCACTCGTTGACCACCGTGATGAGCGCGAAAGCGACGAGGGTTGGCCAGCTCATCGGCAAGATGATGCGGAACAGCAGGCGCATGTGGCTCGCGCCGTCCATGCGAGCTGCCTCGATGATCTCGTAGGGCAAAGACATGAAGTGGTTCCTCATGAGGAACGTGCCGAAGGCGACGCCGGCCAGCGGGATGATGATGCCCTGAAATGTGTTGATCCAGCCGAGCTGGGACACGAGCGCATAGTTCGAGATCACGGTGATCTGGTTCGGCACCATCAGCGCGGCCAGTACGAGCATGAACACCGCGCCTCTGCCGGGGAACCGCAGGTAGGCGAAGGCGTAGGCGCTGATCACACCGAGCACGATCTTGATCGCCGCGAGGATCGAGGTGATGATGACCGAGTTGAGCATGTACTGCCCGAATGGCGACTCGGAGAACACCCTCGGGTAGTTGCTGGCCGTGAACGATTCCGGCCACCACAGAGGCGGAACGCGGAACACCTGATCGGGCGTCTTGAAGGAGTTCGACAGCACCCAGTACAGAGGAATCCCGACGATGAGCAGGGTGAGAACCATGGCGCCGTAGCCGAGGATCTTCCCGCCGAGGGAGGTCTTCTTCTTCACTTCGTATTCCCCCGATCCATCGAGCGCACCTGCAGCACGGTGATGACCAGCAAGATGAGGAACATGATCGTGGCCACGGTGGCGCCGTAGCCGGCGCGGTAGTTGACGAAGGTCTCCTGGTACACCTGGAACACCATCGTCGTCGTGCCGTTGCCCTGCGGTCCGCCGCGGGTCATCACGTAGATGATGTCGAAGACCTGCAGCGAATTGAGCATCACCGTGATCGACAGAAAGAACGTCGTGGGCCGCAGCATCGGCAGTGTGACCCTACGAAACACCGTCCAGCCACTCGCCCGGTCGATCTCGGCGGCCTCATAGAGCTCGGCAGGCTTGGCCTGCAACGCAGCAAGATAGATGACGAAGGCGTAGCCGAGGTTTTTCCACAAGAACGTCATCGTCACCATGAAAAGCGCCCAGTTCGGATCCTGGTAGAAGTCCGGGGACTTGATACCGAGGGACCCGAGCATTCCCGAGATCAGCCCGAATCGGGGATCGAAGATGAACTGGAAGGCGATGCCGATCGCGGCGCCGGCGATGACATAGGGGGCGAACACCGCGGACCGCACGAGGCCGCGCCCCTTGATCTGCTGGTCGAGGAGCATCGCGAGCGCGAGCCCGAGCACCATCGAGCCGATAACGGTCGTTGCGGTGAAGATGATCGTGTTGGATACGACCGTCCACGAATGCCCACCGTTGACGAGCCCATCGAACCATTCGGTGTAGTTGTCGAACCCGACGAACTTGGGTGGGTTCGGGGACGAGATGTTCCAACTGAAGAACGACAGCCGGATGTTATCCAGCAGGGGACGATAGGTGAAGATGCCCAACAGCACGAGGTTGGGGAGGACGAGCGCGGCGAAGAGTAAATACTCCTGGGTACGTCCTGCTTTTCTGCTGCGCCGGCGACGGGTTGTACCCGGCGCCGTCGAATCCGCCTCGGCGCCCGCCGCGGGAGCGTCCTCGGTTGAACCTGACTTCACGATTCCTATCGAAGTCCATGCGAGTGACCAGCGAGGGCAGTTCGGGAAACTCCGCGATTGCAAAAGGGTTACGAACAGCTGAACTTTTACATGGACGTATCCTTATGTAGCTGCCAGAATTACCGAATTTCCCAGTAAAAAATATAGAAAGAGCCTTACCCCGCGCTGTGGGGTGAGGCTCTTTCTGTGTCTGGGTAGGGCGTAGTGGCTGCCGGCGATGCGCCCCGTCCTAGTAGTTCCAGTCGCCCTGGCCGTCGAACGCCCCGAACTGGCGCCCCACGGAGTTCTTCACGATGAAAGGGTCGCCGTTCTTCGAATTGTTGTAGTACCAGGCCGCGTCCTCCGGGCTGACGTTGATGCAGCCATGGGTCGCGTTACGGACGCCCTGATCCGCGATCGACCACGGGGCGGAATGGATGTAGATGCCGTCGTAGGACAGGCGCACGGCGTCGTTGACGATCGAGTCGTAGCCCCCGTCCTCGACGCGCAGGCCGAAGAGCGCGGAGTTCATGCGCACCGCCCGGCCGCGCTGGCCCGTGTAGTAGATACCGTTGTACGTCGACCAGCGGGGAGCTTCGCCGGATGAGGCGCGCATTTCGCGCACGACCTGTCCGCTCCGCGTTACGGTGACCTTCTTGGTGTGGTCGTCGTAGGTGGCGATGAGGGCATCGCCGGTGCGGAAAGTGTGCTGGCGACCGGCGGCCCATACCGTTACCGCCGAGCGCTCCGGCCAGAAGTTCAATGGACGCCACCGCAGCTCTCGGTCGTTGATCCAGTAGAACTTGCCCGCCACGTTGGGTTCGGTGCGAATGCCAATGGTCTGCTCGGCGAGTCGGCGATCGGTGATGGGGCGGTCGAAGAAGAAATGGATCGGCGAAGCGACGCCGACAACCTCGTTCTCCGACGGGAACACACCCACATTCCCGTAATTGGGCACCGGTCGTGTCGGGCCGAGAACCGGGTACGTGGGCACGAACGGAAGGATTCCCGCTCCCGGGACGGGGGCGGTCTCGACCGAGGGTAGGTTCATCTCGGCGGAGGCCGTGGCGGGGTCGGGCACCTGCAGTTGTGCTGATGCGGCAGGTGCGAGGCCGAGTCCGAGGGCGGACACCGCGACCAGGAGGATGGCGCGGCGCAGGAAGCCGGAACGCGAGGACATTGAACTCCTTGATGGGTAACTAGTAATTCCAGTCGCCTTGACCATCAAAAGAGCCGAGCTGACGGCCTAGCGTGTTCTTGACGATCACGGGATCGCCATTGCGGGTGTTTTCGTAGAACCAGCGCGCATCCTCGGGGCTCAGATTGATGCAGCCATGAGAGACGTTTCGCACGCCTTGGTCGGCAACGGACCACGGTGCGGAATGGACGAAAATGCCGTCGTAGGACAGGCGGACGCCGTCGTTGACCGCCACGTCGTAGCCGCCTGCATCGCGCGCGAGCCCCCACGTGGAGGAATCCATCTGCACCTCGCGCGCACGCCACCCCGTGTAGTACGTGCCGTTGTGAGTAGCGTACTGCGGTTGGCCCGCTGATGCGCGCATCTCTCGAACCACTTCACCATTGCGGGTGGTCGTCATCATCTTGGTGTTGTCGTCATAGGTGGTGACGACGGCGTCGCCAGTTCTGAAGGACTGCTGGCGCCCTCCCGCGTAGACGGTGACGGTGGTGTTCGGTGGGTAGAACTCGAGGGGCCGCCAGCGCACCTCGGTGTCACTGATCCAGTAGAACTTCCCGGCGATCGCCGGGGCGGTCCGCACCCCGAGCGTCGCCTCCGCCTTCGCGCGGTCGGTGATCGGCTTGTCGAAGGTGAACATCACCGGCTGTGCAACGCCAACGGTCTCGCCGTCGGTCGGGAAGATGCCCACCTTGCCGTATTCAGGCGCGGGGCGAGCGGGCGCGACGATCGGCACCGTGAAAATCGGCAGGTCGAGCCCTGCAACCTGCGGGGTGGGCAGGGGTGCGGACTCGATGCCGGGCAGGCTCACCGGGGTCGACTCGAGCGAACCGGCGTTGAAACCGGGGAGTTGGGCCGTGCTCTGCGCTCCTGCGATAGGCGCAAGCGCCACCGAGGAAAGAACGGCGGCAACCAGGGTCGCCGAGGTCGTTGCGCGCGCGAATAGGGGACGGCGAAGCATCGCACTCCTAGATGAATTGCTGGGGGCCGAGGGTCGAACTGAACGAAACCTATGCGGAACACAAGCCTCAATAATCACATTCGTCACTTTAGTAACAATAATGCACGGTGTGCGCCGGAAATGCCAGTGCCGAGTCGATACATGCGCGTGCGGAAGAGATGAAGATTCGCCCACGGATCGCCCCGGGTGTGCGTAAGCGGCGCAAATGACGGGCCGGGTGTTGACGCCGAGTCAACGCCCGTGGTTATCGCGCGAGGCAATTCGGGGCCGCGGCTTGCGTAGATCAGTCGACCCGACGTGACGCGAGAAGCGTTTCCTGGGGAAATAAGTGAATGCTGGCCACGAGGGGGGTGGCCAGCATTCGGGGCACGTGCGGAGCGAGAAGGCGGGGGGAGCCGCTCGATCCATCGCTCGACGCCACAAGGGGGATGCAGCGGAGCTAACGTGCTGCGCTCGAGGTTATAGAACAAGCAAAACTAAATCAAGAGGAAATTGTTATTTTCAGATACTAGATTTGTCCCGAATGGGTCCGCCGCGCGCATACCTGCGGCAACGCTTTCTCGAGCTGCTTCCGGTGCGCGGTCGGCACACCTAGGTGGTCACACGTTTTCGGAAATGTACGCGGCGAGCGCGAACAGGCCCTCTGCTTCTTGATCAGTAGTCAGATCGTCCGCATCCTCGTCCGACACGGTCATACTGACCTGCCAGAGTTGAGAATCGGTGACGAAGAACGCCTGAACGTGCGGCACATGACCGGTGGGGTCGTTATCGCAGCGCAGGATCTCCAGGTCCACGGTTTCCTCGGACTCCCGGTCCTCGCGGGCTCTCTCGCCCGCTGCGCCGGCCCCGCGGGACGGGCGCGCTGACGAGGTCGCTGTTGTCGACGCCGTGGATTGGGTGCTCGTTGCGTCGCCGAATTCCGTCGCCATCCCGTATCCGCTCACTGGCCCCAGGGCCGATACGCCGTCGCCTTCACCGGAGGTCTCGAGCGATGCGTATCCGGAGGTGTCGAGTTCGGGAAGTGCGACGTCATGGGTGTCGAGTGCGCACTCGTATATGGGTCCGGCGATCTCGGGAATGGACTCGAGTAGCTCTTCGGGGGAGTCGTCGTCGTGTAACTCTCGCGCCGAGACGAACACGGAGTTTTCGGCTGTCAGCCGATCGTCCTCTTCGTCGGACTCCTCCGTGCCGGCATCGGAGTCGCCGCCATCCGCGGCCGTGGACGTCGCGGTGGCCGAAGTGGTCGCCGACGTGCTCGGTGCGTCCTTATTGCCCTCGAGCGACAGGAACAGCGAGGCCGGGTCGTCCCACGAGCTGCCATAGGCGCACATCTCGGGACGTCCTCCGGGCGGTGCCGGCTCCGAGGAGGGGAGGGACAGTCCCGTGATCTGCGAAACCTCCGCGACCGACAACGCGACCTCGTCGCACACGTTGGGCAGGGGGCCGCGATCGGTCGGGGCGAGTTCGGAGTCGGCGACCGGCGCCGGCTCGATCGACGTGAGCCTCGTGTTCTCCACCGGTTCCTGGGGCGAACCGCTGTCCGTGCGCGGTGCACATGCACCCAACGCCAGCGCCGGGACCAGGGCGAATGCCGCTCCGAGACGCGCGAGGGGCGGCACGCGGCGAGCGGAGGGCGATTCTGTCATGCGCACGATCCTACCGCGCCCCCTCCCGCCCGGGTCCAACCGATAGGCTGGCCGCATGCGTATCCACTCGGGACATCGCCCCGCCCGCTCATTCGCAGTTGCCTCGGTGGCTCTCGTCGCAGGCGCGCTGCTCGCCGGTTGTAATGACGGCGGAGGTGCCGATTCGCAGGCCTCCGACGATGCCGAGTACGGCGAGATCGTTACCGCGGCTCCGGAGGCTCCGGATTCGGAAGAGGGGTTTCGCCAGCCGGCGCCCACCGAGGATGCGGACTGTCCCTACCTGTCGGCGGAGGAAGCCGCGGAGCTCACAGGGGAGATGGTCGACAAGACTCAGATCGACCCTGCCTACGATCCGCCGGCGTGCTTCTTCGGCACGCAAGACGGGGCGGTGTCGCTCATGGTGTCGGTCGAGACCGTCGAATCCGCGGACGAGGCGGTGCGCCTCGTGGACGAGGTCGTGCCCCCGGACTCGACCGAACGCGCCGACGTCGAGGGCGGTTGGACCGGCGGGAAGAACGCCTCGGAAGCCGGGGCGACGCTCGCGGTGTACCGCGAGGATCAGGTCTTCACCGTGCAGGCGACGCAGGGACGTTCGGAGGCCGTGCAGTCCGTCGCCGATACCGTGATTCCGCGCCTGTAGGCGCTCGCGCTGCTCAGCTCACCGAGACGTCGGAGAACGGCATCGCCTGCTCGACGAGCGGGTAGACGACCTCCATCAGCAGGAAGAACAGCGCGACAACGGTGGCGAGAACCACGAGCACGCGCATGGGAGTCGGACCCGGAATGTGCCGCCACAGCCAGCCGTACATCTACCTGCCCTCCAGCGCGGGCGGAGGTCCGCCGTCAGACTTGTCTGTGGTGTCCACCAGCACCGCATGGACGATGAGGCGCTCGGCGGCGGAGAACTGCGGGTGGCAGGTGGTCAGCGTGAGCAGCGGCAGCTGTCGCGATTCCTGCGTTGCCTCGCGGCCGGGGATCGGGTCGAGGACATCGGTGTGCGAGGGGGCGACGATCTGCCGGCCGGGCACGTTCACGTACTCGGTGCTCAGGCGGTCGATGATGTCGCGGGGCATGCACGCGGACGCGGCATCCTTCGCGGCGGCAGGGTCCGGTGCGTCGCCGAACTCCCCGCCGATGGTGGGGAGTACGCGGTAGTCGAGCCAGGTGTCGGCGGTCTCGATGATGATCGCGTCGCACACGGCGAGCCGGCCGAGGGCATTGAACGGTGCCCCGCGTCCGACCCTGTGCCCGGCGAGCGCGAAGTTCCCGGCCTCGCCGGGCCCCTGGGACTCCGGATAGTGGCCCGGCCCGGCGTCGAGATCGGCGTCGGTGACACCGGAGACGACGGCGTAGTCGAAATCGCCGCCGAACTCCGGTATCCGGATACGCACGAAGGGCACGGGCTCGTCGCCGTCATCGGCGAGGGAGACCGCGCGCGGATTCTCGGGTGCTCGCCACGCCTCCTCCAGCCGCTCGGAGGCGGCGGACTGCAGCGTTGCCGAGGCGCGGTTTGTCCAGACGACCTGGTAGAACACGTAACCGGCGAGCACGACGCCGAGCGTGATGAGCACCTCGCCGACGAGGACCAGGCGGCGACCTGGGTGCACTAGTCGACCAATCGGAGGGTCATTTCGGCCATGGCGCGCGCGGTCATCGTCGACGACACGCGGTCGAGCATGCGCGCGGCCGTCACCGCGCCATCGAGCAGCACGACCAGTCGCAGCGCCATCTCCTCGATGTTGTCCGGATCCTGCAGGCCCATGAGCCGCAGCTGCTCGGTGATCGTGTCGAGCACCCATTGACGGTGCGTATCGACGGCGGCGCGGATCGCGCGCTCGCCGGCGGTGGTGGGCTCCGGGAATTCGAGGGCCGCGGCGATGAACGGCGAACCCATGGGGATCGACCCGGAAGCGAGGACGAGATCGAAGAACGCAAGGATGCGGTCGCGCGGCCTGTCCATCGGCGCCGTGCGCTTGGACCAGGCCTCCTCGTCCGCAGTGTGCATGTGCTCGAGGTAGGCGACGACGAGCGCATCCTTGGAGCCGTAGGAATTGTAGAGCGACGCCTTGGCGACACGAGAGTCCTTGAGAATCCGGTCGATCCCCACCGCGCGGATCCCCTGGGTGGTGAACAGCTCCGTGGCAGTGGAGAGCAGCCGCTCGCGCGGGCTGGCTTTTACGGCACCTTGGGAACTCACGGGACCAGATTATCGCTTCGGCGCAAAAAGAATCGGCGATGGGATCACCTAGCGTGTCCCACCGCCGATTCGCGGCCCGAGCGCAGTGGCGCGGGCGTGCGGGGAATTACTGACCCGGCTGGCCACCCTGGCCCGGCTGGCCGCCCTGGCCCGGCTCGCCGCCCTGGCCCGGCTCGCCGCCCTGCGGCTGGCCGCCCTGGTCTCCGCCCTTGTCGCCGAGCGCGCCGTCGACCTTTTCCTTGGCGGCATCGATCTTGTCGGAGTACTTGCCACCGGTCTTGTCGTTGATTGCGTCGCCGGCCTTGTTGACGGCGTCGTTGACCTTGTCGGGGTTGCCCTGAACGAAGTCCTTGGCCTTATCGAAAATGCCCATGGTGTCTATCCTCCATCGATATAGCGTTGTTGTTTACGCCTGACAAAATCGACCCTAACGAAGCTCACCGGTTCCTGCAGGGAAAGGCAGTCTGACGTCGGACTTCAGATGCCTTCGGGGCGAGCGTGTAGCGGCGATAATTCCCCGCTCGACCTGCACACTTGCAGTCTTCCGGAAGGGCGCCTCGGGCCCCGGAATCGACGAGAGCGAAATTCTTTTTCTCAGCTATCTGTGACTGGATCTATGCCCGCAGGTCGGCGTACTCGGGGTTCTTCGTCATGAATGCATCGACGAACGAACAGTGCGGGGCGACCGTGAAACCGGCCGCGCGGGTGTCGTCGAGCGCGAAGCGCACGAGCGTTCCGCCGAGGCCACGTCCTCCGTACGCGGGATCGATGACCGTGTGGGGCATGATCCGTACTCCGCCGTCATCGTGAAAGTCGGCGAAGCCGGCCACGTCCCCATCGACCGTGATCTCGTAGCGGCCCGCCTCGTCGTTGCGCTGCACCTCGATGCGTTCCGCGGTCTGTTCTGGCATATCCGACATAGAAATCCAGCCTACTCACTCGAGCACGCCTGCGGGCGCACGACCATGACCGGGCAATACGAGGCCTGGAGTAGCGAGCGACTGGTCGAGCCGAGCAGCATGCCGGTGAACGTGCCGCGGCCGTGGGAGCCGACGACCACGAGTTGGGCATCGCGCGATTTCTCCACGAGCACGCGGGTCGCGCGATCCTCGGTGACGAGGGTTTCCACCTCGACATCCGGGTACTGCTCGCGCAGGTTCCCGAGGGCGTCGTCGAGCATTGTGCGCTGCTCGCCCGAGAGTCGTTCGAGGTCGTCCTCGGAGAGGATCACTCCCGCGGCAGCGGCCTGGACCTCCGGGTCCATCCAGGTGTGGACCGCGAGAACGGAGGTGCCCCGCGCCTTTGCTGCGGAAAACGCCCATTCGGTGGCGCGGATCGAGTTGTCCGAGCCGTCGACGCCGACTACGACCGGGCCGGACTCGTTGATGTTGGCGACGGTGTCGGCCTTCGTCACGATGACCGGGCAGAACGCGTTGGTCGCGACGTGCGCGGACACGGAGCCGAGTACGACGCCCTTGAGTGCGCCGAGCCCACGGGAGCCGAGCACGATCATCTTCGCCTCGCGTGAGTATTCGATGAAGAGCTGCGCCGGGTTGCCCTCTGCGACGGCGCCGGTGATCTCGAGTTCGGGAGCGGCGTCGCGGGCGATCTGCATCGCTTCCTGCACGGCCGGTTCGGCTTCCTTCTCGAAATGGTCCACGAGCTGCTGCGGCGGGGCCATGCCCTCCGCGAACATGGTCGAAGGGATCGAATAGGCCATCACCACGTGGAGCTTGATCCCCCTGCCCGCGGCGGTCTTCGCGGCGTACGCCACGGCCCCCTTGGACACGTCCGAACCATCGACACCAACAACTGCAGCACCTTGGTATGTACTCATACCCCGAGCTTACTCCCGTTTATGACGTCGGAGAGCCGATTTTCGGGATCGGCGCAGCGCCCCGCCTACCGCTACGCCGCGATGCCTGCGACCTGGCCGACGCCCTCCGGGAATCCCTCGTTCGAGGGGTAGGCGAGATTGAAGCTGCCCTGGATCAGCGGCAGTACCGCCTGGCCGGGACCGGTGAGGAAGAACTGGATGATTCCGTCCACGAGAGACTCCTTGAAATAGCTGGAAATAGCGGGTCGGAGCACCGAGACCGGCGCCCGTAACTGCGTTACAGACGATACCCAATTTAAGAGATGGGGCAAATGAACGTTTAAGTTTCTCGGGAGCTGTGAGTGGCGGTTTAGCATGGTCGGCATGCCCCGACCGAAGCCTCTGCCGCCGCGTGCCGGGATCGACGCGGTCCGGTTTCGGCTGCCCGATCCGCCGGCGCGGGACGCGATCGAGACCGAGCTCATCCGTGCGTTCCCTGAACGCGCCGAGGAGATCCGTCGCGGACTCGCAGCGGGCGAGGTCGTCGATCGCCACGGAAATCCGGTCGGTGAATACGCGCGTCCGGTCAAGGGGGAGGACGTGTGGTTGCACCTCGCGCCTCCCCCGGAACCCGAGGTACCCGGAACGCTGGAGGTGGTCTACCGAGATGGGGATATGGTCGTCGTCGACAAACCGCATTTCCTCGCGACCACCCCTCGCGCCGGGCACATCCGGCAGACGGCGCTCGTGTGGGCGCGCGTGGCGACCGGGGAGGACGAGCTCGTGCCGGCGCATCGCCTGGACCGCGGCACGGCGGGTCTCGTGGTCATGGCTGTGCATCCGCGCGTGCGCGGCGCGCTGGCGGGGCAATTCCAGCGGCGCGCCGTCAACAAGCGGTATTTGGCTGTTACCAAGCTTCCGGAGGGTGCTCCGCGCGCTTTCGAGAGGCGATCGCGGATCTTCAAACAACACGGGATCCTGCAGGGGGCCGAAGTCGCGGGTGAGCCCAACGCGCACACCCGTGGGCGCTTACTCTCCGAGGCCGAGGGGCCGGAGGGGCGGCTCGGGCTGTGGCTGCTCGAGCCGACCACGGGGCAGACACACCAGCTGCGCATCCACCTGCACGCCCTCGGAATGCCCATCGTCGGCGACGACCTCTACCCCTGTATACGAGGCGTAGAGCACGAGGATTTCTCCGCCCCGCTGCAGCTACTCGCAGCGGGCCTGGAGTGCTCGCACCCGGTCGGCGGGCAGCGCATGCGCTTCACCTCCGCACGCCGATTGAGTGCCTGGACCGGTCGCTGGGCCACCGAAGCTGAGATCTGGGTAGGGACGGTCTCAGGGGAGATTTAGGGGTTGACCCCGATGTGTCGGGCGCGGCCGGGCGCAAGAATGACTTCTGTCACCATTTCCGGCCTCGACCGTGCGCCGGTTCGACACGACGAACCACCAAGGACCAGAAGATGAGCCATTCCCTTTCCGAAAAGACGCAGGCCGGCGCCGGCGGAACCCCGGCCGCCAGCGCCCGAGAACTGTACAAGGTATACGGCACAGGCGATACCGAGGTCCGCGCGCTCGACGGCATCAGCGTCGATTTCTCGAGCGGACAGTTCACGGCGATCATGGGGCCCTCCGGGTCCGGAAAATCCACTCTCATGCATTGCCTGGCGGGCCTCGACCGCCCGTCGGCGGGCTCGGTGCGCATCGGCGAGACCGAGCTGACCGGCATGAAGGACAAGAAGCTCACCGAGATCCGTCGCGACGAGATCGGCTTCGTGTTCCAGAGCTTCAATCTCGTCCCGACCCTGACGGCGCGCGAGAACATCACGCTGCCCGCCGGCATCGCCGGCCGCAAGGTCGACCAGCAGTGGTTCGACCAAGTGATCGACCGACTCGGCCTCGCCGGACGTCTCGACCACCGCCCGGCGGAAATGTCCGGTGGGCAGCAGCAGCGCGTCGCCTGTGCCCGCGCGCTCGTCGGCCGCCCTCGCATCCTCTTCGGGGACGAGCCGACCGGCAACCTCGACTCGAACAGCTCGGCCGAGGTGCTCTCGATCCTGCGCTCGGCGGTGGATGATTATTCGCAGACCGTCGTAATCGTCACCCACGACCCTCGCGCGGCCTCCTACGCCGATCGCGTGCTGTTCCTTGCGGACGGCAAGCTTCGCCACGAACTCGCCTCGCCGACGTCCGACGCCATCCTCGACGCGATGCGTGCGCTGGAGGAGATCTAAACCATGGCCTCGACCACGAAATCGAAGGCGACGCCGAAAGGCATGCGGACCGTCGCCACGCGAAATATCTCCGCACACAAACTCCGAATGGTGTTGTCGGTCCTCGCGGTCGTCCTCGGCACCGCGTTCATCTCGGGCTCCTTTACCTTCACCTCGACGCTGCAGAGCTCGTTCGACAACATCCTCGGCTCGCAGGCCGAGGGGCTCGACACCATCGTCGAACCGGCCGAATCCAATGCCTCCGGCGTGCCGCTCAGCGAGGTCGAGAAGATTGAGCAGGTTGACGGCGTCGGGTATGTCCAGCCCGACTTCAATGGCACCCTCGTGCTGCTCAAGCCGGACGGCACGGCCTATCAGACCGGTGGCGCGCCCACGATGGGAGAGGCCTGGCACGATCCCGGCCGAGTGATCGGCGACGACTACTCGCTAGTCGACGGGCGCGCGCCGGAAGCTCCCGGTGAGATCGCGCTCGACTCCGAGATCGTGGACAAGCTCGGGTTCACCGTCGGCGGCCCGGTGCAGGCGTACAGCCCCACCCAGGGCACCGTCGACGCAGCACTCGTCGGCACCTACGAGCGCGAGGGCAATGTCGGTGGCTTCGTCGGCATCTTCTTCTCGCCCGAGCAGGCCGGGCAGCTCTTCTCCGACGGCGAATTCGTTCCGGCGATCCGCGTGGCGGGCGACGGTTCGGTCGACCAGAACACACTCACCGAACGCATCGCGCAGGCGCTGCCCGGGCAGGAGGTGACCTCGGGGGCCGACTGGGCGCAGGAACAGACCGACATGCTCGCCGAGGGCTTTTCGTTCCTCAACTACTTCTTCCTCGCCTTCGGCGGGATCGCCCTCCTGGTGGGCACATTCATCATCTTCAACACGTTCTCGATGCTCGTCGCACAGCGCCTACGCGAGCTCGCTCTGCTCCGCGCGATCGGCGCATCCAAGGGGCAGGTGATCCGATCGGTCATCGTCGAAGCGCTCGTCACCGGCGTCATCGGCTCGGTGCTCGGCGTCGCCGCCGGCTTCGCGCTGGCCTTCGGCTTGTTCGCGCTCCTCGAGGCCCTCGACCTTGGGCTGCCCTCCTCCGGTCTCGAGTTCACCGCCGCCGCGGTCTACGTGCCGCTGATCGTCGGCATCGTCATCACCGTGCTCTCCGCTCTCGTACCCGCATGGCGCGCGGGCAAGGTCCCGCCGGTCGCGGCCATGCGTTCGGGGTTGACGTCGGCGAACAGCAAGGTCATGACGATCCTCTCCGGCGTCGTTGGCGGACTGGGTCTGCTCATCGGCGTGGTGCTCGCCTTCTTCGGCTCCAGACAGGACGAGACCGTGGTCGGCGCCTCGCTCGTGGGGCTCGGCGGACTCCTCATCGTCATCTGCACCTTCCTCGTCATGCCGTTGCTCGCGACGATCATCGCCGGCGGGATCGGGCGCATCATCGGCGCGCCGTTCGGTGCGATTGGCAAGCTCGCCTCGACGAACTCGGGCCGCAACTCGTGGCGGACGGCGGCCACCGCCTTCTCCCTCACGCTCGGTCTCGCGCTCGTGGCGACCTTCGGTACTTTCGGCTCCTCGACGAAGGCGAGCATCGACGACGCCTTCAGCAATGGCATCAACGCGGACCTCGTCGTGCAGGGCGCGGGCGCCGAGAGTGGGATGCCCATGGCGCTGCCCAAGGAGATCTACGCCGACGTCGACGACGTCGAAGGTGTGGGAGCGGCGACCGCGCTGAGCTACGGTTCGGCGATCGGGGAGGACGGGACCCCGTCCTTCATCGCCGGGGTCGAAGGGCCGATCGATACCGCGATTGATGCGTCGGCGGTGGAAGGCGAAGTCCAGCCCGAACCCGGTTCGGCCGTCGTCAACGAGACGATGGCGACCACCCAAGGCTGGTCCGTGGGTGATGAGATCCCGATGCACGACGCACAGGGCAATCTCATCACGATCCCGCTGACCGGCATCTACGAGAACACCGACACGATGCAGGGGCTAGTACTGGGCACGGAGGCTTTCTCGCGAGTGGTTCCCGTGCAGCAGCAGTCGATCCAGATGATCTTCATCGACGCCGCCGAGGGCGAAGACGTCGGTGCGCTGCAGGACACTCTCATCGATGCGGTGTCGGACAACCCGGTGGCCATCGTGCAGACGATGGATGAGATGGTCGAGCAACAGGCCGGGCTCATCGACCAGCTACTCAACATGATCTACGCGCTGCTCGGCCTCGCGCTGATCATCGCGGTGCTCGGCATCGTCAACACGCTGGCGCTGTCGGTCATCGAGCGAAAGACCGAGCTCGGCATGCTGCGGGCCATCGGCACCCAGAGACGGCAGGTGCGCACCGCAATCACCCTCGAGTCGACTCAGATCGCCATCTTCGGCGCACTCATCGGTGCGGTGATGGGCACCTATATCGGCTGGGCGTTCGTGTCCTCGCTGTCGGGTGAGGGGATCTCCCGTGTCGCGATTCCCTGGGGAACGATAGCGGTCGTCCTCATCGCGGCCGCGGTCGTCGGCGTCGTCGCCGCATTGTGGCCCGCCTACCGCGCGGCGAAGACCTCGCCGTTGGAGGCCATCGCCGAGGGCTGACCACACGCCGTTCGACATTCGTCGAGGGTAATGGAAACACGCAGTCCGCCCACCGGAACACCGGTGGGCGGACTGCTCTACGTCTGTCGGGTGCCGGCGCGGGGCGCCGCGGGAGTGGGGTGCTAGCGGCGGAGGCCGAAGAGCCCGCGGCCACCGGAATGGTGGTGCGAGGACAGAACGGACTCGAGTAGGAAGGCATCTGTTCCGCTCTTGGTGGCCCCGAGCTGGCGGCCAGCCGAGTGCTCCCACAGGCAGCCCTCGAGAGCCGCCAGAAGGGCGGGCCCGGTGTCGGAATCGATGCCCGCGGACTTGAGCGGTCCGGCGAGATCCTCCGCGGAGACAAGCGCCTCGCGCAGGAGGTCCGCGTCCGCTCCCTCGGATTGCTCGAGTTCGAGGATCAGCGCGGCGCGCGAACGCAGCTCGCCTTGATAGTCGGCGTAGAGCCCCTCGAGCCAGTCTCGCAGGGTCTTGACCAGCTCTCCGCCGTCATTCGGGGATGCCGAGGCTAGGGCCGTGTGCTCGGTGTAGCCGCGCAGAAGCGATGCGAGTCGCTCGACGGTGAGCGAGACGAGCTGCGCCTTCGACCGCGCGTAATACGACGTGGAACCCGTCGCGAGGTTCGCAGCGGCGTCGACTGCGCGGTGGGTGAGCCCGCGGACGCCGACATCGGCAATCACCGCAATGGCGGTGTCGGCGATCAAAATCCGGCGGTCTTCCATGAAGTCCTCCTCTGGGCGTGCCGGCGGGCGCAGCGCGGGGCCGGGCTGCCGGTGTGGGCACGCGGAATGCGGGTTAGCTCCTTGGGGAAAGACTAGAGTGACTGCGCACCGCGTGTGACGGTTTTACGGTTTAGTAGTGATTTGCTTCATAGTTTTTGTCCAAATCGCCTGCATCGGCATGTGTTCGAGGATAAGTTGTCGGAAGCAATGTCACATTCGAGTAACAACTTGGCGTCTAAATGCGACATACTGAGCAAGTCGCGCGTCAAAAAGTTCGGTTGACGCCAATTGAAAGGGAATCACTGATGAACTCCAACGACATGTTCCTCCAGGCCATGCAGCCCGTCGTCGACATCTTCTGGACTCTCGTGTGGAGCGCCACCGGTTCGACGCTGTCCGTTCCGCGCCCGAGCGCGCCCGAGGCCGTCAACGCAGCCGCCATCTAGGGCACTGGCATAACGGGGGCCTCGCCGGGCCCCGCCCTCGCGTCGGGTTCGCTCCGCCTGGGGCGCCCGCGCAGACACCATTTTCGCCGTCGGTAGAACTTTCGCGATGAGATATCGCGGGGGTGATCCGGCGGCGTTTGTGCATTTTCGCAGCCGAATTGGTGCGGACAGTCGTGCGACGCGTCGGGATGCGACGCTGTGCTGGGGCTTTGTCCGGGCGAAGAATTTCGCGTCGCGCCATCGGTGACCAGCGGTTGGTTGTTCGGGCAAGCGCGAGTGACCAAAAACGGGCATGCTGGGAGGTACGGATATTAGAGATATTTAGCGACATGTAGGAACAGGTGGATGGAGCAGTGCTTGAGCGAACGACGGTATATGTTGATACGTCATATTTACTAGCCAGTTTTTATAACTCGTGGGAAGAGGGCGCGCGCGAGCAGCTCGAGGTCTCGCTGTCGAACGTAGTCCACACCCTCGACCGGATCTCGAAGTCGCAGTCCCGCCAGCCGGTGCATCGCCAGTTCTGGTACGACGGCGTCCCCGATAGTGGTCCCCACCGTTACCAGCGCACCCTTCGGGTTATCGACGGAGTCATCCTGCGCACGGGGCAGCTCATCGAATGGGGTAACCGGCGCTCGCAGAAGGCCGTGGATACCCGGTTGGTCGCGGATATGGTCATCGCGGCGCACCGTCGGCAGTGCACGGACATGGTGCTCGTCTCGGGCGACGCGGACATGATCCCCGGGGTCGAGGCGGCCGTCGAAGCCGGAGTGCGCGTGCACCTCGTCGGCTTCGGCTGGGATTCGGTGTCCTCGGCCCTGCGCAATGCGTGCGACACCTCGCTCATGCTCGATCCGCGCTCGGATTTCGCCGACTCGATGCAAATTCGCGTCCTCGAAGGGCCGCTCCCGCCGCAGGTCAAGCATCCTCGGCCGAACCCCAATGGCGAACCGGGCCACGAGGGCGGCGGCGAAGAGGAATTCAAGGAGTCGGTCGATATCGAGGACGTCGACTTCCAGCCCGAGCGCGCGAGGGACGAATCCGTCGCCGGCGCGCACGGTAAGGGTAAGGCTCCGGCCCCCGAGGACACCGTCCCGGTGGCTCCCGCCGAGGGGACTGGAGGTGCCGGCGCGGCCGAGCCCGATGCCGGCGACGGCGACTCCACAGAGAACCCCGAGGGCGGCTCAGATGGTGAGGGCGCCCGTAGCGCGCCGTCATCGGCTGGGGCGGCTCCGTCTCAGCCCGGGTCCGCGCACTGGACCGGAGGTTCGGAGCGCGATGGTGCCGGCGCGTCCCAGCCCGCACACGACCGGGACAGCGCCCCGGGAGTGCCGGACCGCATCGATGACGCCGACGTGGCCGAGGACGACGATCCCGCCGCCACCGGCTCGGGAGACATCGTCGAGCCCGCCTACGCGGGCGGCCCCTCGGGCGCTTCCGAGCGGCCCGAACGAGTCACCGAGACCGCCGACGCGTCCGAGGTCTCCGACGTCCGGCAGTCCGAATACGCCGGGCAGGACGGTTCCCATCGTGGCCGCACGACCGTCACGGTCACCCGCCGTTCGGTGACCGTGACCGCGCGCGCCGAGCGGGCGCGGATGTCCGCGGACGACGAGCACGACGGAACGGGCGACGAGGATTCGCCGCGCCCCAATCCGGGCATGATGGCGGCCCGCCGCCGCCCGATGCGTTCGCGGTACGTGCCGCTCACCGAGGAGGTGTGGAGCTCATCCGGCGAGGCCTCTCCGTATGACGTCGGACAGCAGTACGCGACGTGGTGGTACCAGCACGCTGCGGACGACGAGCAGCGGCAGAAGGCGCACACGCTCACCGGCGGGGCGCTGCCCCCGGAGATCGACCGCCCGTTGTTGCAGTTCGCGTGCCAGATGCTGCACGAGTTCACGCTCAACGAATTTCAGCGCGTCGCTCTTCGCGACGGCTTCCACGAGGGCATCCGCGGCATCGTCATGCAGCGATAGTCGTCCGGGCACAGCGATGGCCGGCGTCCTTTTCGGGCGCCGGCCATTTTCGGACTCGGAGCCGGGTTTGTTTCCTCGGCGCCGGCCGGGCGGCTACGAGCGGGTGTCCCGAGGGAAGCCCGGGGCATCATCGTCCGACTCGGACGACGGTCCCTCATCCACCGCGGAATCGGTGACATCGATGTCCCCATTGCTGGAAGGGTTCGCGGCCGAAGCTGGAGCGGGGCGGGCCGCACCGCTCCCACCGAGCTCGGCGCGGATCTGTTCCAGTCGCGCCTTGCCCTCGCCCTCGCGCTGCAGAGCCTGGGCGTCGGCGAGCGCGGCGGACTGTCCCGAGCTCGCCTCCGCGAGCTCGGCGTGGCCGACGGCCGTATTGTAGCGGCCCTCGATCTTGTCGCGGATCTGCTCGAACGTCGGGTTGGAGCCGGTCGAGACCTCGCCGGTGATCGAGTTGACCGAGGTCTGCTGCTGCTCGGCCATTTTTGCCTGCTGCGCCTGCAGGAGCAGCTGGTCTTCCTGCGCCAGGGTCTCCTGGAGCCTCGCCTCGCTCTCCCGTACCGCCTGCTTGGCCGACTGCGCGTCGACCTTCGCCTGCTCGGCGAGGGTCCTCGTGTTCTCGAGATCCTGCTCTGAGCTGACGAGCTGCGCGGCGAGCTGCTCGGCGCTCCGCTCCCACTCGGACGCCTTGTCGAGATCGCCGTTCGCGCGGGCATCGTCGGCGAGCTGTACCGACTGGCGGACCTGGCCCTGCAGCTTGTCGAGTTCGCGTTCCTTTGTCGTGATGGACTCCTCGGTGCGCTTGGCATTACCGATGACCGCCGCCGCTTGGTCGGCGATCTGCCGGTGCTGCGCGCGGGCCTGTTCCATCGCCTGGCGGACCTGGACCTTGGGGTCCGCGTTGTCCTCAATCGATTTATCCAGGGAGGCCTTGAGATAGTTCCAGCCCTTGGAGAACGGGTTCGACATGAGTAGTCCCTTGTGTTGTCGGCGCGTGCGAAAAGCTAAAGGCACGAAGACGGGTGGCACGCCTCGTGCCCGCGTACCACCCAAGCCTAATGAAATGTGCGCCGCCGATGGGGTGCGCCCGCGGCAAACCTACTTGCCTCGCAGCGCCATCCCGATCGCCGCCGCGGCGGGAAGCGCACTGCGCGGAATGTAGGGCTGGCGCCACAGTCCGCCCGAGCTCGCGCCGTCGGCCTCGTGTTCCCAGAGGAAATCGCGGGTGGGCTGCTCGGTCGACAGGTCGTGCACGAGCAGCGCGGCGAGCATCGCCTGCGAGGTTTCAGGGTCGAAGATCTCGATTCCGAAGTGGTGCGCGCCCTTGTACACCGCGGCCAGCGCCTTGTTCTTGAGCACCGAATGCGTACGTGTCGCAGGTGCGACGTTGATGGACACTCGGCGTCCCTTCGCCAGTTCCTCGGTGGCGCGCCACCGTTGCACGCGCTTTGCGAGGGTGTAGTTCGGCCCCTGCTGGGTGACGAGCGCATCGTGCACCGCGGGCCCCGAACCGACCGGGTAGTTGCGCGCGAAACCCCTGCCCATGGACAGTCGACCGAGAGCGCCTCGCACCGAGGTCACCTTGCTCGCCTTCTCGAAGGCCTCGTTGGATTCGGCGTGCACATCTCCCGGCACGACGAACGTGTCCATCGGTGTCGCCAGGTACGCGAGGGCGTCGACCGTGCCGTCATCGAACAGTGCCGCGGCGAGCGCATCCGAGGCAGAGGACAACTTCACGTGGGTTCCGCCGTCGGCGTACAGGTACGTCCCGAGCGCGACAGGCGCCTGGGCGGCCGCTCCGATCCAGGCACGGGTCTCCGGAAGCTGGGTCAGGAGATCGATACCCGCCTCGCCGTCATACGTGGGCACGCGCACGGTGCCGGCGATCGTGCCGGCCTGCTCGCGCATCCGCGCCCACACTCTCGACGAGGGCAGGTCGACGGCGAGCACCGTCGCGCCCCAGGAGAGCAGCACGTTGCCCGGGCCCATTTCCGAACCCATGCCGAGCACCGCGACCTCGCGGCCGGGGAGCGAGAGCCACTCGGGATGCTGCTGTACCTCGAGGAGCTTGTCCGCGGTCGACGGTTCGATGACCCCGTCGGCGCGCCACTTCTCGATCTGCCCCGAGAGCGCGGCCCCGCGCAGCACGCTGCCGCGGTAGGGGATCGCCAGCTCGGTGGCGGCTTCGCCGGTGCCCTCGATGGTCTCGGTGTCCGGCACGCCTGCGGCGTCGACTCGAACCTCGGAGAGATAGTCCTTCATCGGGATCTCGCCGCGACCGGTGATGCCCACCATTCGCGACTGCAGTGTGTGCAGCGCGGTCGAGGAGACCGTGCGGTAGGCGGAGTCGTTGTTCACGCCGCACGCCACCATCTCTACAAATGGCGAGACGTAGTCCTTGCGCCAGTTCTTCGAGGCGTCCATACGTCGGCGCGCGCTCGGGTCGATCGACGACAGTGCCTCGGCGACGACGTCTCTCGCGAGCGATCCCGTCGATCGCCTGCCGGAGGCGTCGGCGGGGAACTCCACGCCGCGCGCGGCCGTCGTCGCGTCCGCTTTACCTTGGATGCTCGGTGCTGCCATGATCGTTGCTCCCTTGTGGGGTGGTCTACTTCACGTCAAATATGATGATTCCATCATGTTAGTGAAAAAGTCGCCCGCGTGCGGAGGCTCGCTGCCGAATCGGAACGAAAGATCTCCGTATGACGTCGGACGTGGCATTAGCCTGGAGGTCATGTCCACCCCCGAATTCATCCGTCGCCTGCGGCGACATATCGGCCACGAACCGCTCTGGCTAGCGGGCGCGACCGCGGTGATTCGTGATCGCTCCGCCGGTGCCGTGCTCCTGGTGCGCCGCGCGGATTCGGGTGCCTGGACCCCGGTCACCGGGATTATCGACCCGGGCGAGAAACCTTCGGAGGCTGCGGTGCGCGAGGCCGCGGAGGAGGCGGGTGTCCACATCGAGGTGCGCCGCCTCGCGCAGGTCGGCGTCACGCAGCTCATCACTTACGGCAACGGCGACCAGGCGCAGTACATCGACCACACCTTCGAGTGCGAGTGGATTTCCGGCGAGGCGCACCCGGCGGACGGGGAGAACACCGAGGTGCGGTGGGTGTCGGAGGCCGAACTTTCCACCTTCGAAGGCATTCCGGCGCATATGCAGGACCGTATGGACTCCGCGCTCTCGGGCGAGGAGCGTGCCCGCTTCTAGGCGCGGGCCAGTGAGACCGCCGAGTCGACGATCCACGTACACGAGAGCTCCTGCCACAACGACGGTTGGCGGAACATGAAATGGCCGGCGGACGGCACCGCGAACCATTCGGCATCGAGACCTGCCTCGGCGAGGTGCTCGGTTTGGCGGCGTGAATCCCGCGCGCTCGTGATCGGGTCGACAGATCCGTGGAGGACGCGCAACGTGGGTGCGGCGGCTTTCATGCGCAGGCCGTCGAGGTCCGGCCACCACGGGGCGAGCGCGAAGAATGAGCGCACATTATCGGGTCGCTGTTCGACGAGATGAGCCCCGGCGCGCCCGCCCATCGAGTGTCCGAGGATCGCGATCGGGATGTCCTTGCCGTGGCGCTCGCGGATTTCGTCGACCGCCCACACCGCGTCCTTCGCGCTGTCCCGGCGCGGTTCGTTCCAGCCTCGGTAGCGATACTGCAGGAGCTGCGTGCCGATGCTCAGCCCCCGCGCGCCGGGATGCTCGCGGATGCGATCCCGTATCTCGCGGTCGAACGGCAGCATCCGAAGAAGCGAGGCGTTGGCGAGCGGCAGATAGGTGCGCTCTGACCTGGGCTTTCCGCCGTGCAGAATCAGGACGTATGCGTCGGCCCGCCCTTCGGGTTCGGCGCCGAGGAGGTGGGGTGTGGGCGCGGGGTTGCCGGCGCGAGTGTTCACATCGACAGCGTACGTCTGTAGCGTTGCACCGCGAACATCCTCAGCCCGCCGTCAGCGAGTGCTTACGTTTTCGCCTCGGGAAACGATAAAGCTGTCGAAAAACAATCGTTTGTGTTGCTCTAGATAATTAGAGTGATCTGTGTGATTATTGGGACGCTCATAAAGTGCAGTAATCGCGTGTCTTCAGGAGTCCAGAATGCGCAAGACCGGCCGTAGCCCACGAAACTCGAACGCAACGAACACCACGAACGGCCCGGTCAGGCGCCTCGCCGCCGTTTCCGCCGCAGTCGCCATCGGCGCCACGATGTTCGTGCCCGCCGCGAATGCCCAGAGCGCGGGCATCCCGCCCGAGGTCGCTCAGGCCGCGGTCACCGCGACCGGCTCGGGCGCCAGCGAGCCCCAGCAGAACGCCCCGGAGGGCGGCGCGCGTATGGTCACCCTCGGTGACTCGGTCATGGCCGGAACCACGTTGCCACTGGTCGATGGCGGGCAGGAATGCTTCCGCTCCTCCGACCGCTACGTGTCCCAGGTCGCACGCTCGATCGGCGTGTACAACACCCCAGACTTCCAGGACACCTCGTGCTTCGGCGCGACGCTGGACTCCCCACCGATCCTCACTCTCGTCGACCAGGCCGCACACCACCGCGACCGCGGCTCCTTCGGCCCGCGCACCGAGCACGTGCTCATCCAAGCCGGCCTCAACGACAAGTGGGGCAACCCGGACGTCGACCTGCTCGATACCGCGCTCAACTGCGCGATCAACCTCGTCCAGGGCTGCGACATGAATGCCGTCGGCGAGGGCCGCGCGCAGGACCCGGATGCCGTCACCGCGCAGGCCTACGCCGACCGCGCCCGTGTCGCTGTGGACTACATCAAGCACTACGCGCCGAACGCGAAGGTCTCGTTCGTCGGCTACCCGACCTACGCGACGAACGACCGGACGTGCATCTCCATCGGCGGCCTCCCCGCCGAGCAGCCGCGCGACGAGGCCATCACCCGCCTGTTCAACAACATGCAGGAGGCCCAGCGCGGCGCGGCCGAGCAGCTCGGCGTCAACTTCATCGACCTGAAGACCCCGAGCGCGGCGCACGGCGGCTGCACCGGCGAGCCGTGGGTCTCGGGCATCCTCGACCCAGCCTCGGGGCACCAGGGCGTGCCCGTGCACCTCAACCCCGCCGGCGATCACGCGGTCGCAGGAATCGTCCAGTCCCAGATGTAAGCTCAGGGAAATCGCCCGGCCCGTCTTTCGCGGGTCGGGCTTTTCCACTTTTGTGCCCGGCTCGAGGGCCCGAACTAGGAGGACCAGTTGGCGCAGCCGACGATTCGCCCCGATGCGTTCGACTCCGCGGGGAGACTGCGCGCGCTACCCTCGCTCACCAGCGCCCGCTGGTACGCGGCCCTGCTCGTGTTCGTCATCCACGCGCTGGTGTTCATGCCGGTGTACCCGTTCCAGAAGTCCGAGCTGTTCGAGACCATCCACGGCGTGCTCCCGATGCAGGTCGGTTCGGCCGCCGTCACCTTCTTCTTCCTGTTATCGGGCTTCATCATCTTCTGGTCCAACCACCAGATGCGCGAGCCGGTCTACTACGTGCTGCGCCGCCTGCTCAAGCTGTATCCGACGCACCTGATCACCGCGATCATGTTCGTCGCCGTCGTGTGGCAGTTCCCATGGGAGCGCACCGCGGCGTGGCTGCCGAACTTCCTGCTCATCCACACGTGGGTGCCGGGTTGGTCCCAGCTCGGCGGGCTCAACGTGCCCTCGTGGTCTCTCGCGGCCGAGCTGCTGTTCTACGTCTCGTTCCCCTTCTTCCTTCCGCTGGTGCGCAGGATCCCCACCCATCGCCTCATGGCGTGGATCGGCGCGCTGTTTGCGGCGATCGTCGTGCTCCACCTCGCCTACTACTTGTTCACCCCCGGCTACAAGGGGATCGACAACACCTTCGTCCCGCTGCTATTCGACATGGACGCCTCCCCGCCGTACGACGTCCACGCGGCGCCGGCGTGGTTCCTGCTGCCCGAGCACGGCGTCGACATCGGCTACTACCTCTCCTACACGTTCCCGCTGTCGCGACTGCCGGAGTTCATCCTCGGGGTGCTCGGCGCGCGCGCCGTCATCGAAGGGGTGTGGCGCAATACGAAGACGTGGTGGCCGATGCTCGCGCTGGTCGCCTCTGTCGCGCTCACCTGGGTGTTGCCGGTCAACTTCAAGATGTCCGTGCCCATGCTGCTGCCGGTGCTCGCGGTGGTGTGCACGCTCGCCGTCCGGGACATGGAGGGTCGCTCCGGCCCATTTATGACGTCGAAGGTGACGATTTGGGGCGGCAACACCTCCTTTGCGCTGTATCTCGTGCAATTCCCGGTCATGGCGGCCCTGCAGAAATGGGTCATCGCCGACGGTGAATACGGGTTTGCCGGGTGGCTCGGATTCGCGGTGCTCGCGCTGGTCATCTCGCACGTCATCGCCGACCTGATCTTCCGATTCGTCGACGATCCCGCGATGAAGGCATTCGGTCGCTACCACCGCGCGCGCAGCGGAAAGAAGCGCCTTTCCGCGCCTCGGCCTCGTGTGTAGCGGTTGCCGAAGCGGAAAGAAAACGAAACTTGCCCAGGGCACCGACAGCCCCGACAAGCTCCCACGAGTTCGCGTCGACTTCGCTACGGTAGACGGCGGAACCGGAAAAATGTGTGTTGCGCCACCAATTGCGGTGGGCACAAACTTCGGAACGCGCATGAACTATACGAAGGGTAGTCACATCATGGCGATCAAGAATTCCACCACCACGCGGACGTCCGCGGCGCTCGCCCTGCTGTCCGCAGGCCTCCTCGGGCTTGCAGCCTGCGGCGGTGCGGCCGACGAGACCGACGAGACCACGTCGTCGTCCTCGTCGTCCTCCTCCTCTTCTTCCTCGTCATCGTCCTCCTCTTCGTCGCCGAGCTCCTCGCCCGAGGAAGAGCCGGCGCCGGCAGAAGGCGAAGAAGGTGGCGAGGTAATCGCACCGCCGGCCGAAGGTGGTGGAGAAGCTGTCGCGCCTCCGGTCGAGCAGGCGCCCGCTCCCGCGCCTGCCCCGGCGCCAGCACCCGAGCAGGCCCCCGCACCCGCTCCCGCTCCCGCTCCTGCCCCCGCTCCCGCGCCGGCAGAGGGCGGCGGCGGAGGCGGCGCGCCGGAGCTTCCGGATGGCGCAGGAGGCGGCCAGGCCGGCTACTAAGTCAGGCCGACGCGCCAGGGCCCACGGCCCCGGCAGCGCTCTCGACGAGCGCCCGCAGCGAGCAGGTCATGCCCGCAGCGGGCGCCTTCGTCTATTTCGGGCCGCCGCCTCTTCCGGCCCCGCGAGTGACACGCGCTCAGAGTGCGTCTTCCACGGCGCGTGCGACCGCCTCGTGCCCGGTGGGCGTGGGATGCATGGGGAAGGAGCCCGTGTCCTCGCCGGAGAAGTCGACCCACCGCTCGCTCGCCTCGGCGCACGCGGTGTGCTCGTCGGCGCGCGCCGGCAGGACGAACTCTGCGTCGTGGCGCTGCGCCGCCTCCTCGATGACGTCGTTGAGCGCGTCGATCGTGTCTGCCGCCCACGCGCGGTCCTCGGGGGAGATCGCGCCGATCTGCGTGCAATCGTCGTCCTCGCCGAGCAGCGGAACGTAACCGGTGGCGATGATGCGGGCCTGCGGCGCCCGGTCCGAGATGCCCTCGTACACCGAGTCGAGGGCGCTCGGCAGTCCGGCGAGAGCATCATCGGTCGTGGTCTCGAGCTCCGCGCCGCATTGTGAGGCCACCTGCGTGACCATCGATCGTCCGTAGCAGGCGACGATGCCGCCGAAGTCGATGTCGTTTCCGCCGATCGACAGGGCCACCAGGTCCGTGTCCTGCGTGAGGGAGTCGAGCTGTGCAGGAATCTGCGCCGAGCCCGGGTCCGCGGAATGCGTCTGCCGAGGCGAGAGGAGATGAGGTACCTGGGCGCCTTGGCACGTGACGTCCTCCCCGCCGGATACCCGGTAGCTCTGCAGAAGTAGAGAGGGGTAGTTGTCGCCGGAGCGTTGGCAGAACTCCGGCCCGGAGAACCCGGCGTCGCGGCCGCCGACGGCGGCGTAGGAATCTCCGAGCGCCACGTAGTTGTGGTAATCGCGAGCCGGATCCTCGTCCGCTGCCGCTGCTGCGGCGTCGCCTGCGGTGGAGGCCTGCGGGTCTGTCTCGCCGCCGGTGTCCTCGGCCGTCCCGCACGCGCCCAGCGCCACCGCCGCTGCGACAACGCCGGCGGCCGCGAGGGGTGTGGTGCGGGAGGGCCTCATGTGCTCAGATTGTAGACCTGGGACCTTCGTTCTTGCGGGAAAAGCACGTCCGACGTCATAAATGACGAGCGCAGACGAACGACGCCCCCGCAGGGCCGGGCCGAAATGGCGCGGATCCTTCGGGCGCGGTGGCGAGGTGGCGCGAGGCTAGCTCTGCGGCGCCTTGGGGAGCTTGACGACCTGGCCGGCGTAGGACAGGCCGGCGCCGAAGCCGATCAACAGGGCGGTGTCGCCCTCCTTCGCCTCGCCCTCGCGGAGCATGGTCTCCATCGCCAGCGGGATCGATGCGGCGGAGGTGTTGCCGGTGGCCTCGATGTCGTTGGCGACGGCGACGGTGTCGGGGAGGCCGAGGTGCTTGGCGAGCGCATCGTTGATGCGGCCGTTCGCCTGGTGCGGGATGAAGGCCTGGATGTTCTCCGGGCCGACGTTCGCGGCCTCCAGTGTCTGCTGCGCGACCTTGGCGACGGTGAACGCGGCCCAGCGAAACACCTTGCTGCCGTCCATGACGAGCCAGGGGTGCTCGGCGGACTCGGGGCTCACAGCCTCGTCCATGACCTGGTACCAGTTCTTCGTCTGGCGGATCGCCTGGCCCTTCTCGCCATCCGAGCCCCACACGACGGGTCCGAGCTCGTTCTCGTCTGCGGGGCCGACGACGACGGCCCCGGCGCCGTCGCCGAAAATGAAGGCGGTGCCGCGGTCCTCGGGGTTGATGGCCTCGGAAAGGCGCTCGGAGCCGATGACGAGAACATATCGGGCGGCCCCGCCACGGATGACGTTCGTCGCGACGGCGAGGCCGTAGCCGAATCCGGCACAACCCGCGGTGAGGTCGAAGGCCGCGATGCCGTTGCGACCGATGTTGTTCGCGATGATCGGCGCGCCGTGGGGGATGATCGTCTCGTACGTCGAGGTGCAGAAGATGATCGCATCGACGAGTTCGGGATCGACGCCGGAATTGTCGAGCGCCTTCTGCGCGGCCACCGTGCCCATGTGCACCACGCTCTCCTCGCGGTCGGCGAAGCGGCGGGTCTTGATGCCCGAACGTTCCTGGATCCACTCGTCGCTGGAGTCGATGTGCTGGCAGATCTCTTCGTTGTCGACGACGCGCTCGGGGCGGTAGGCGCCGATACCGTACATCTTCGTGCCGTCGACCCCGGTGCTCACGGCGATCGGTGTTGCGTTCTCTGCCATCTCGAAGGATCCTCCATAGTGTTCTGGTCTTCGCCCGCCGCTCGGTGCGCGCGGCGGGTGTGGTGCGCACACCACGCGTCATCGACGGCGAAGTACGTATCCACTCTAAGCCTTTGTCGCTCGCGAACGGTGGAACGTTAGATTCACATTAGGCGATCGCCCACCCGCCGTTTCACGGGGGCCGTTAATCGTCCGAGGTTGTTCGGCTCTGTGCCGAGCCGTCTCCGAGGACCGCGCTGAGGAATCGCTTCGTGCGTTCGTGCTTCGGTGAGGTGAAGATCGTGTCCGGGTGCCCCTCTTCGACGATGTGGCCCTCGTCGAACATCATCACCTTGTGGGAGACGTCGCGGGCGAAACCCATTTCGTGGGTGACGATGAGCATCGTGACATTGGTGGTGTCGGCGACCTCGCGCAGGATGTTCAGGACATCGCCGACGACCTCGGGGTCGAGCGCGGAAGTGACCTCGTCGAGGAGCAGGATCTCCGGATCCATCGCTAGCGCTCGCGCGATGGCGACGCGCTGTTGCTGTCCTCCAGAAAGAGAGGAGGGGTGCTCGTCGGCCTTATCCGGCAGGCCGACCTGCTCGAGAAGGGAATGTGCCTTGGCAATTGCCTCCTTCTTCGGCAGGCCGAGAACGTGCACGGGCGCCTCGATGATGTTCTCCAACACGGTCATGTTGGGGAACAGGTTGAACTGCTGGAACACCATTCCGATTCGGGTGCGGAGTTTCTTCTGTTGCTTCTTCGGCACCGGCACGCGCTTGCCGTCGCGCTGGGCATGCGTGAGCGGCTCGCCGTCGATGTAGATGTACCCGCCGGAGAGTTCCTCGAGGGTCATCACCAGTCGCAGGATCGTCGTCTTGCCAGAGCCCGAGGGGCCGATGAGGGTGACGCGCTCGCCCTGCTTGACCGTGAAGTTGAGGTCCTTGAGCACGACGTTGTCGCCAAAACGCTTCTCCACATCGACGAACTCGATGGTGTGCGCGCCGGAGTTCTGGGTCGCTTCGGCGACGTGGGTGGACTCAGTTGGCGTAGGCAAGGCGCTTCTCCAGACGGTTGATGAGCACTGCGGTGGGGTAGCTGGCCGCCAGGAAGATGAGCCCGGCGATGGTGATTGCTTCGTTGTAGCGGAAGGTCTCGGAACCGATGGTTTGGGCCACGGTCACCATTTCCGCCGCCGAGATCACGAACAGGAACGGGGTGTCCTTGAACATCGAGATCGCATAGTTGCCGAGCGAAGGGACGGTGGAGCGCAGGGCCTGCGGAATGATGACCTTTCGCCACGTCCGGACGGCGGACATCGACAATGCCGTCGTCGCCTCCCATTGCCCCTTCGGCACCGACTCGATGCCGGCGCGGTACACCTCGGACATGTACGTGGCGTAGTGGATGCCGAAGACGATGATGCCGATCTGGATGGGGTCGAGCCACAAGAATGTCCAGAACAGGAAGATGAGCTGCACGATGATCGGCGTCATCCTGATGAAGTTCGCCGCCCACTTGACGATCCACGCCAGCGGCTTCGGCAGCACCATGATAAGGATCGCGATAACGAGCCCGAGGATCGACGCGATGATGGTGCCCGCGACGGTGACGAGCAGCGTGACCTTGAGGAAGGCCATGAAGATCTCGGGGAAAATGTCGACGGCGAAACCGAAATCGAAGAACGGTCCGGTGTCGGTTACTCGCGTGGGGGAGTCGACCTCGGTCGCCTGCGCGAGGATCAGCGAAGAATTCACGATGCCTTACCTCCCGCGAGAGTGCCGGCCTCGGCTCCGGTCTGGCCGAGCCCCTGTTCCGCGCCGTCGCGCTTCGATCGCCGCCCGCCTAGTTTCGGCGTCGGCGACAGGATCTCCCGCAGCGACGGACCCCGGCCGAGCCGGTGCTTGGCGCGCGCCTCGAGCGCCTGCATGAACAGGGTGAGCACGAGAGCGAGAATGAAGTAGGTGACCAGACCGATAAACGCGTGGGAAAACCAGATGTCGGTCGGCCTGCGCAGATTGTCGAGCTCGAAGGTGAGATCGTTGACGCCGGGCACGATATAGACGATCGCGCTGCCCTTGAGGAGGTGCACCCACAGGTTGGACAGCGACGGGATCATCAGCGCCCATGCCTGCGGGAAAATTACGCGCCGCATCTTGTGCGTCCACGACATCGACAGCGCCGTCGTCGCTTCCCACTGCGCCTTCGGAACGGTTGTCAGCGACGCGCGCACGGCCTCCGCGCCGTACGCGCCATAGTTGAGCCCGAGCGCGGCCACGCCGATCGCGAACGTGTGGTCCTGCGGCGCGGGCAGCGGTATGTGGTACTGGATCCAGAAAATCGGCAGCACGTACAGCAGCCAGAACAGCAGCACAAGCAGCGAGATACCGCGCAGGAATTCGATGAGCACCCGCGCCGGCCCCCGCAGCCACAGGCTCGGACTGCCCGCCGCCAGCCCCAGCGCGATCGCGATGACAAACGCCAGCGCGCCGCCCAGCAGCGTGAGGTAGATGGTGGTGGTCAGCCCTTCGATGATGCGTTCGGAGAAGTTCCCGAGCACCTCGAAGTTAGCTTTCTGCTCGTCAAGCCAGTTCATGTCACGGAGCCGTTCTCCTCACAGGCGGAATAGGGGCATGTATGACGTCGGACGTACCGCTCGTGCCACTCCGCCACGGCGCCCGGGTGCCTTCGAACGAGGCACCCGGGCGGCGCCGGCGGGGGACTATCGGAGTCGATCAGCTGTCGAGGTACTTCTCGTTGAGCTCGTCGATATTGCCCTCGCACAGCTCGGCACTCGTCAGATCTGCCGGCGGCACCTCTTCCTCGGTGAAGCCGAATTCGCTGATGATGTCGAGGAACTCGCCGCTCTCCTTGAGCTCGGCGAGGCGCTCGTTGTACTTGTCGAGCAGCTCCGGATTGTCCTTCGGGAACACGGTCGCGCCCGCCGAGACCTCATGGGCGAACGGGTCGGTGACCTCGTAGCCGTCGATGTCTCCGGCCATCGCCTTGAGTGAGATCGCAGTGAGTGCGAAGACGTCTGCGCGTCCGCCCGTGACGAAGTCGACGCCGTCCTCGGCCGTGCCGACACCGGTCTTCTCGATCCCTAGGTCCTCGGTGTATCCGGCCTCGACGCCTGATGTGAGGGTGACGACGCGGATGTCCTCGCCGGCCTCCTGCTTCTCGGCGATGTCCTCGAAGTTCTCGACGCCCAGCGGGTTGCCCTCTTCGACGAGGAACGCGGTGGTGTACATGATCTCCGGCTCCGAGAACGCCGCCTGCGCGCAACGTTCCGGGGTTACCGACATACCGGCAGAGACGGCGTCCCACTGACCGGCCTCGAGGCCGGGGATCAGGGAGTCCCAATCCGTGAGTTCGGTGTCGACGGAGTAGCCGAGGTCCTCGCCGAGGATCTTCTCGGCGAGCGCGACCGATGCGCCGGTCGCTTCGCCGCTGTCATCCAGATAGGAATAGGGCTCCTCGCCTGCGATCGCCACGGTGACGGACTCTCCGCCGTCACCTCCGGAATCGTCGCCGCTGCTGCAGCCTGCCAGTGCGATCAGGGCGGCGGAGCCGATGGCGCCCGCCTGGAGTGCGATTGACTTTCTGCGAGTCATTTTCCGTTACCTCATCCTGTGGTGGTGCTCAGAAGGCCCGGGACGACGGGACACCGTGATCGTGTGAAACCTCTGGGACTCTTCTTCCCGCGCTGTGCGTATGACACTACGAGAAATATCGATGATTAATCGTGAAATCGTCGTTTTTGTTTACAAAACATTTATTGCTCCACGCCGGTGAAGGGGTGGGTTCTACGCCAGGTATCCAGGGCGCTCGTCCACGCCGGGCGGCCGAAGATGAGATGAAAATAAGTGTAAAGAGCAGCGGAACTGCCTCGGGGGCGCGGCGAAATCGATGTCCGCGTTCCGGTAAAAATGTGAGCCAGGCAACTCGATGTCGAGCCGTCGGGATGCTGAGCGGGGAGGGCAGATCAACGGTCCAGTCGCGAAACCCGGTCCGCGTCCCCCCACGCCGCCGTAAGATCGACGGCAGAACCGCTGCAATTGGAGCCGCGACCAGTGATCTCGCAATGGAGCCGAAACCACCCAGTCGATGACGACATGATCCGAAACGTCCACACGCGCGCGATGCGCGGGGACATCGCCGAGGCCGAGTCGATCCTCGGCGAACTCGCGGGTCCGGCGGACGAGCTGTGGCCGCGGTGGCGGTGGCCGGCGCTATTGCTCGATCGGGGCCTGCAGGTGGGCAGCCGCGGCGGGCACGGATCCGTGCGCTACCGCGTAGTCGAGGTCGAGCCGCGGAGCGTGAGATTCGGTTTCGCCCCGCGCTCCCTCCTGCGAGGGGAACACGAGTTGTCGGTCCGCATCGCCGGGCAGGGAACGTTCCGGCGCCCGCCGGGCGAGGGCGAGGAAACCCGGCCGGGGTGGATGAATCTCGAGTGGCAGCATCGCCTCGACGTCGCCGCGAACCTCCCGGACACCGCGTTCCGCCTAGTGATTCAACTCCACGACGTACTCGCGGAGGACTTGCTGGACCAGGCCGAACGCCTGCTCACCGGGGTGGAGAGGGAGCCGAGGGCAATGGGCGCGCGCCTCGGCATGATCCACCGCATCTACCGCGCCCTCGACCGCGAACGCTAACGCCGCGCTAGTGGGGTGAATACAACCCGGCCCCCTGGAGCAACCGGAGTAGAGAATTCGGATGATCGAGGTCCCTCCACGTGGCCCGGATCGTCTCGTATCCGCGTTCGCGGAGCGCCCGGTCGCGCTCGCGGTCCCGGCGAAGCCGCTCCGCAGGGGTGAGCCCGCCCAAGTGGTCGAGATATTTGCCGGCGCCGTCACACTCGAGAATCTTGCGCCTTTCGCGCCAGGCCATATCCGCGATCGACAGAATCGACCCGTCGGAACGCAAGAACTCCACCTGCTGCTCGGGCTGCTCGATGCGATGATGCCGCAGGAACAGCCGCATCCTGGATTCGAAAACGGACTGCGATTTCGTGCCCGCGAACTCGAAAGCCGCGCGCGCGAGCCCGATGTGCCGGCGCCCGCCGGCCCTATCGAGCTGCTCAGCGAGGTCATCCCTGCTCAGGCGCTGCTCCCAACGAGCAGGCAGAAAGAACAGCGCGCTCTCCATCGAGCACACAGCCTGCGTAAACGAGCCGAGCAGCGAACAGTCGAGCACCGTCCGCGCAAGCGAGGTGCACGCGATTCCGTCGACCGTCACGATGTCCTCGGTCCCCAGCGGACGTTGGTACACGGTTAAATAACGTGGCCGGAGCATTCCCTGTCTCGGCCGGTTCTCGGTAAACGCCATCGTGTTCTGCGAAAAGATGCTGGTCGGTAGCCCCCACAATGCGGCGGCGGTCCAGTGCGAGGCAACCCGTGCGCCACCGAATTTTCGGCTGTACGCCCGAACCAGCCCGCGATGACGCTCCAGATTCGAGAACTCCTTCGGATCGTCGAGCAAATAGACGTTGGACAGTGGCCGCGTCCACCGCCCGGTGCGCACATTCCGCGCGATCGCATTTTGGTGATACCCCATCGCGCGCAGATCGGCGTGTGTGAAATACACCGGCCCCTTCGTCCCCGCCTGCCTCCCCTTAGTCCCCTCGTGCCTCCCCTTCGCCTCGCGCCCGTTCCCGCCCGTGTTTCGAGTAGATTCCATGCCTCGATCGTTCCGCGCCGCCCTCGCCGAGCAGGACCGCGGCGTGCAAGAAAATCAACCGGTGGGGAATTCGCTGGCCCCTGTGGACAACTGCCTTTCAAGGCTTTCACCAGCATCGTTTCATATGACGTCGGGCGCGCTTGGTCACGTGACGGCGCCATTTCGCCGCTTCTTCAAACACGACGCCGACCCCTCCGACATACCGCTATCCGGCACCACAAATCCTCGTGTCAGGACACAGGTGAAAGGTGACTCGCGGTGCGGTCTACGGGAGGAGGCGAGCGCTCGCGGCCGGGACGGAGCGAATTCGGGCTCGGGAAGTCCTCGCGGCGGCCGGGCGCGCGGCGTGCTTTGGCAGGCTGGGGAGAAAGTGCAGGTAGGCGAGTGGCCCCGCGCCCGGGGAGGGGCGGGGCCACGTGGTGGAGTGCCGGGCGAGGTTGTGAGGCCGGGCGGGGTTGCCGCTGGCCGGGACGTTGCGACCCCGGTGGGGTAGGGACCGCGGCGAATGCGGCGGGCTAAAAGGTGGAGGCGTCGATGACGAAGCGGTAGCGGACGTCCGAGCCGACGACTCGTTCGTAGGCGGCGTTGATCTCGGAGGCCGAGATGAGTTCGATCTCCGCCGTCACACCATGCTCGGCGCAGAAGTCGAGCATCTCTTGTGTCTCGGGGATGCCGCCGATGAGCGAGCCGGTGAGCACGCGGCGTGCGTGCGTGAGCGTGAACGCCGAGAGGCTGAGCTTCTCGATGGGCAGGCCGATCTCGACGAAGACGCCGCGGGTGCGAAGCAGGCCGACGTAGGCGTCCATCGGCAGGTTCGCGGACACCGTGTTGATGATGAGGTCGAAGGAACCGCGAAGCGCCTTGAGGTTCTCCTTGCCCTCGTCGCCGCCGGTGGCGTAGTGCTCGGTCGCGCCGAAGCGCAGGGAGTCGGAGCGCTTGGACGTGGTCTGCGACAGGACGGTGACCTCGCAGCCCATCGCCGCGGCGAGCTTGACGCCGACGTGGCCGAGGCCGCCCATGCCGATGATCGCGACCTTCGTGCCGGGGCCCGCGTTCCACTGGCGCAGCGGCGAGTACATCGTGATGCCGGCGCACAGCAGCGGTGCGGCCGCGTCGGCGGGCAGCGCCTCGGGGATGCGCAGCACCATGCGCTCGTCGATGACCGTCGCCGCGCTGTAGCCGCCCTGCGTGATCGAGCCGTCGACGTCGACGCCGCCGTAGGTCATGATCGTGCCGTTGTGGCACTCCTGCTCCTGCCCGTCGGCGCAGGCGGGGCAGTCGTGGCAGGAGTTCGACATGCAGCCGACGCCGACGCGGTCGCCGATGGAGAAATTGGTGACGTCGGAGCCGACGGCATCGACACGGCCGATGATCTCGTGCCCGACGACCAGCGGGTACTTCGCCTCGCTCCACTCGCTGCGCGCGGTGTGGATATCGGAGTGGCAGATGCCGGAGTATTCGATGGCGATGCGCACATCGCGGGGGCCGACGGCGCGGCGCGAGATCGTCTGCGCCTCGAGCGGGGCGTCGGGAGCGACGGCGGCAACGGCGGGTACGGCTTCGAGGCGGTCGAGATTCTCGGCGCCCGGCAGGGTGGAAGCAGTGGTCATATCGGGGGTTCTCCCAGCATGGTTGACGGCGCGGCGGGGTGGCCGCACGGACGATGGATTCGCACCAGCGAGGCTACGCCTCGGGCGCGGCCGGTCGCAGCGGCACAGGGCGACTGAGGGCGCTAGGCAAGTGAGTCGAGCCAGCGCTGCCAGCGGATGGAATCCCAGTCGCTCGGCGCGTCGGCGGGCTCGGCGAAACGAGCGGCGAGCTGCGCGTGCGAGGTCGCCTCGGAAGCCGATTCGCCGGCCGGGAAGCAATAGACGTTGAGCGTGCCCACCCCGGGCGAGGACAGCGCGAGGACCGCGGCACCTTCTGAGGCGTGGAGGACGGTGCCGGCGACGCGGCCGGTGCGCGAGGCGGCGTCGATATGGGTTCCGGGTTCGGTGCCCTCCGGGATCCCGAGCGCCTTGGCCGCCCGCGCCCACAATGCCTCGACGGATCCGGGGCGAACATCGGAGAGGGCCTGGGTGATGCGGGCTCCGCCGTCAGGAAACGCGGTGAGGCGATGGGCGAGGCAGTGCATGGCCTGTGTCCAGCCGGTCTCCGATTCCTCGGCGGAGGTGCGGCCGAGCTGGGAGTCCTGCTCGAAGCCCGAGCGGAGGGTGATGAGCGTGGCGGCGCCGGACTCGTGGCCGGACTCGGCGACCTCGAAGGACGTGATCCACGGGTCGACGGGCATGCCCGGACCCATCCAATCGCGCTCGACGTAGGCGAAGCGGCCGGCGCCGAATGCCGACGGTGCGCGGTACTCGGTGACGGTGCCGCGCGTGGCCATCTCTGCGAAGTCGGGCGAATCCGGGCCGACGGTGGGATCGAGGCCTTGGAGCAACTCGCCGCCGACCTCCGGGTCGAGCGTCGTCGGGGAAAACCACGCCGAGATGCCCTCGGCGGTGGCAACCTCGGTGAACGCGCGAGCTGCCGGGACGTCCACGCGAGCTTCGACGACGAGCCAGACACCGTCCGTCGAGTCGACGTGTGCGTTGATGTCGAACATGGGGCCTCGCTTCGATCGGGGTGGCGGTGTCGGTGGCGGCGGCGGCGATTACCTGCCACGTACGGGCAAATCCTATGATGACACCGTGCCCGAGCACCAGCGTCGCACCCGCGACATCGACCGTCTCGGCCGCCCGGCCCATAGGGCCGCCGGCCTCGCGGTGCCCGGTGCCTTCTTCGCTTTTCTCGCCGCGCTGGCAGGTGTCGGCGCGCATGGGCTCGCGGCCCCATCGTCGCTGGCGCATGCGCCGAGCTTCGACGCCATATTCTTGCTGACGGCGGGCGCCGCCGTTCTCGGTGGCGGTGCCGGCGCTCTCGCCTACTTTGCCGGGCGGCTCGCGGGCACGCTGCCCGGGCAGAGCGGCCGCGCGGTCTCGCTGGCCGCGGGCCCGCGGGTGCTTGGTCTGCTGTTGCCGGTGACGGCCGGGCAATGGTTCGCGCACTCCGTACTCGAGGCCGACCACATGCTCGCCGGCGGTTCGAGTGCAGCCGGCGTCGGTGCCGGGGGCGCGGCTTCCGCGTCACACGGCGGCCACGGCCTCCACACAGGGCACGGCGTGTCGGCTGATTTCGCAGCCGGCGGCGACGCTGTCGCGGCCCCCGGCGCGCTGGCCGGGGGACCGGCGCATGCCGGCGGCTCCGAGATGGTACTGCCGATGCTTGTCGCTCACGCGGTGGGCGTGCTCGTGTGTCTAGCGGTGAGCATCATCGCGCGGCGGGCGCTTCGGCGTCTCGTCGGGCGGGTTACCTCGGCGCTGCTGCGTCCGACGCTTCCGCGGGCGGCCCGGGGGATTCTTGGCTCCGCCGTCACAGGTGGAAGTGTTACCGGTTTCGCTCCCGCCGCGCCGCGAGCGCCGCCGTCCCTTCTCACGCTCGCCGCCTGACAGCATTCGCTGCGCGCGGTGGGCGACAGGCTCACTAAAGCTCCGGCCGAGGCCGGCGTGCATCCGTGCCGCCGTGCGCCCGGAGACCACTTTCTTACCCTGAGCAGGAGATACTCCATGGGACACCACATTTCTTTCCGTAGCGCCATCCTCCCGTTTTCCGTTGCCGCCGCGCTGTCGTTGACGGCTTGCGGCGCCCAAGACGCCCAACAGTCGGCCGACAATTCGGCGACGACGAGCGCCGAAGCGGGCGCCGAAGCAGGCGCCGACCAGGTCGCGGACGGCGGGGTGACGCTCGACGGCGCGTGGGTCAAGGCGACCGACGAGGATATGACCGCGATTTTCGGCACCCTGTCCAATCATTCGGACGCAGACGTGACGCTTGAATCCGCCGAAGTCGATGTCGATGCGGACGCCGAACTACACGAGGTCGTGCAGGAGGCCGGGTCGTCGGTGATGCAGGAGGTCGACGGCGGGCTCGAGATTCCTGCGGGCGGCGAGCTGAACCTCGAGCCGGGCGGGTATCACATCATGCTCGTCGAGCTCGGCGAGCCGATCACGCCCGGCCAGGACCTCGAATTGACGCTGCGTTTCTCCGACGGCTCGGAGACGGTCACGACCGTGCCCGCGCGTGCGTTCGAGGGAGCGCAGGAGGAGTACCACGCCGGCGATGACGAGGGCATGGACCACGGCGACATGGACCACGAGAATATGGACCACGGCGACATGGACCACGGTTCCGAGGGCCATGACCACTGAGCCCCGCCCCGACGAGACTCAACACACCAGCGAACACAGCACCCGAAGCCGCAGCCACACGCGCCGCGCCTTTCTCGGCGGCACCTCGGCCGCCGCGGTTGGCGTTGCCGGCGGCGCCGCGCTGACCGGCTGCGCCCGAGCGGACACCGACGCCGACGCCGCGGCGAAGGCCGCAGAGGCGCTGCCATCGCCGACTGCCATCGGCGAGGCACAGATCCCGTTCCACGGCGAACGCCAGGCCGGGATCGCCACACCGCCACAGGCACACTGCGTGTTTCGCGCGTTCGACCTCGCCGGGGCGCCGGACAATCGCCGCGATTATGCGGCGACTCCGCGTCTGGGCGGGGACGACACGAAGCGGTTCGCCGCCGCGCTCAAGGGTGTGCTTCGCGTGTGGACCGACGACGGCGCGCGCCTCGTGCGCGGCGAGTCGGGCCTCGCCGACATGGATCCCGAGCTCGCCGAGAACCCGGCGCGGCTCACGCTCACCGTCGGCTTCGGCCCACGGCTGTTCGACCTGATCGGGCGGCCGGAACTGCGGCCACGGTGGCTGCGGCAGCTGCCGGCGTTCGAGATCGATGACCTCGACGACCGGTTCAATGGCGGGGATCTGCTGCTCCACATTGCCGCCGACGACCCACTCACCGTCGCGAACGCCTCCCGGCTGCTCTCGGCCGGGGTTCGCGGGCTCGTGGTGTCTCGCTGGACGCAGCAGGGTTTCCGCAAGGCCTCAGGCGCACACCCGAAGGACATGACCCAGCGCAATCTCTTCGGTCAGCTCGACGGTACGGTCCAACCCGACACAGGCGGGGACCTCGTGTTCTGCGGCGCCGACGAGGACCAGGAGTGGATGCGTGGCGGCTCCGGCCTCGTGCTGCGCCGCATCGTGATGAACATGGCGACATGGGAGGAGGTCGACCCGCCGCAGCGGGACCTATCCCTCGGGCGCAGGCAATCGACCGGCGCGCCGCTGACCGGCGAGCATGAGTTCGACCCCGTCGATCTCGACGCGAAGGACAAAGCGGGCCTCGAGGTGATCCCGCCGCAATCCCACGTCGCCCGCGCGCACGCCCGCACACCGGAGGAGCTGTTCCTGCGGCGTCCGTTCAACTTCACCTCTGACGCCGGAGGAGGCGATCCCGAAAGCGGGCTCCTCTTCGCGGCGTACTGCGCGAACGTCGACCGACAGTTCCTGCCGGTCCAGGAGCGACTCGCGGAGGCGGACCTGCTCAACACCTGGACCACACCGACCGGTTCCGCGGTGTTTGCGCTGCCGCCGGGACTCGGCGAATCCCAGGCCGAGGCGGGCGGGTTCCTTGGTGATGGGTTGTTTACCTGACTCCGGCGTCATAACTGGGAAAATGCGATCGGCCGTGCCCGCAGATCCCCGCGAAATGCGGGGCGGGGCGCGGCCGCTTTGCGTTGTCTCGTGTCTCCCGCGTTGCCGGCCGACGCGCGAACGGGGGTAGTGAGGTACCCCCCGGTGGGAAAACTAGTTGGACGGTAGGTCAATTCGGGGAAGTGAATATTTGGCTTAAGTTGCAATGACATAACTACAGATAAACGTCGATTTAGTTAAGTTGCCTAAATTGACATTGATTGATTTGGATTTCCGCACTTCAGTGCTTTTTCCCACATGGTGGTCAGGGCAGGAAATGCGCCCAGCGGTTCAGCGGATTCTTTGTCAGACTTATCCACGAACACTTGTGATGTATTTCACCTGTGACCCTGCGGTTGCGGGTGGGATTGTGCCCCGTCATTAATGGAGTGAACGTGAATTTCTCGACTGATTCTCGAGACCGCGCGATTCGTCGCAGCCGCGTCTTCAAGACCGTTGTGGCCGCAATTGCCACCGCTTCCCTGACGCTCCTCTCCGTCGCGCCCGCGCAAGCGGATCCGAGCGACAAATCCGAGGCGCTGGGCAAGGTCATCGATGCCGACCTCCTCACAGGGGACCTCGCCGATGCTGCCAGTAGCGACTCCGGCAACCCAAGCGACCCGGGTCCTAATGCGAACCCGCTCGACGTGGGGCTTCTGGGCAGCGTCAACCTGAGCCTGGGCACGTTGAACATTCCACTCATCAGCGATCCGGACGAAAGTGGTCTGCTGTATCTCGGTGATGCGGGCGCGCTGTCGAGCTACGCAAGTTCGCCGAACGGCGGAACGTCCACGGCGAGCGCAGGCGTGCTCGGAGACAATGGCGCGATCTCCCTGGATCCAGGCGGGGTCGGCGAGTACGGGAGTGCGCAAGTCAATCTCACCCAGCTATTAGGCCAACTGGGGGTGGACGGACTCACGGATGAGATTATCGACCACCTCACTCTGCAGCTGGGCGCGGTCGGGTCGACGGCGACGGCCACCGGAGACGACGTCGAGTCGGAGTACGTTGTCGCCGATGGAAAGCTCGTTGTCAGTTCTCCGCTGGTGGAGGGGCTCTCGGGCACCTTGACGACTGCGTTGCAGGGAACGGGCACCACGTTGAATACCGCATTGGGGACGTCAGGGGTGCTGGGGTCAATCGTCAGCGGTGTGAGCCGGGACGTGAGTATCGGTCTCGCCAGCGTGAGGCTTTCCGGTGGAACATTGGGCGTTAACGGACTGGACGATGCGTTGGATAACGCCGCGAATATCATTCTCAATGAGCCATTGGAAGACGCCAATAGTCTGGTGGCGATCAATCTTCGCGACGGCACGATCAGCATCGACCTCAAGCAGCTAGGCGGACCGGAGGGGCTCAACGGGCTACCTCCCAATACACAATTGCTGACGTCGCCGAATATCGATCTCATCACGGATGCTGTCCAAGAAGCCCTGGGAACGGTGTCGGCGAAGGCTGGCGATGCGCTCGAGTCTGTTCTCGACGAGATCGCCCTGGACATTCGCATTCCGGCGAGAGTGTCGGTGCTTGGATTAGGGGTGGTCAACGTCTTCGTCACGGTCGATACGACACTCGGGCAGCTCGCCGGCACGTCGACGGATGCACCAATAGTAGATATCGACGGGGACTTGCTGGGGCTAATCGATATTGGAGCGTTGCTAGGTGGATTGGTAGCTCCACTCGAGTCCGTCCTTTTTGCTCCCCTTCGGGCTGCTACGGGAACGTTGGTAACCACGGCGACGACGCAGCTGGAGAGCACTCTCGACGCTGCGGTGGATCCGATTCTCGACACTTTGGACCCGGTGCTTTCAGGGGTGCTTTCCGAGGTCGTTCAGGTGACGATCAATGAGCAGCCGACGCCCGGATATCTGGGGGCGGAGTCGTTTACCGTCAACGCGGTGGCGCTGGAATTGCTGCCCGCTTCTGAGGCAGTCAGGATCGGCCTCGCGTCTTCCACGGTGCGCGCGGATGTTCAGGTTCCAGAGATTTCGCTAGCTCCGGATTCTGTGCGCGATGGCGACACGACGACGGTGACGGGAACCGAATTCCCGCCGAATACCGAAGTTGAAGTCCAGCTTCTTGATGTGAATGGCGATCCGATCGGCGACCCCGTCACGGTGACGACCGATGGCGAGGGGAGCTTTACAACCCAGCTCGAGGTACCTGAGGGGACGCCGGCGGGCACGGAGTACTCCGTCGAGGCAACAGCGACGTCGGGTGAGTCGGCGACGGATGGGCTTGCAGTGACCAATGCTGACCCGACCGACGACAATACGGCGGACAATACAGACGAAAACACTGAGGTTAATACCGAGGTCAACACGGACACGAACACCGCGGAGAACACCGACACGAACACTGCGGAGAACACCGCGGACAACACCGCGGAGAATGATGCCGACAACACCGCGGAGAACACGGCAGACAACGATGCCGACAACACCGCGGACAACACCGACACGAACACTGCGGAGAACACGGCGGACAACGATGCCGACAACACCGCGGACAACACCGACACGAACACTGCGGAGAACACGGCAGACAACGAGGCCGACAACACTGAGGTGAATACGGCCGAGAACACGGCGGATAACGAGGCCGACAACACCGAGGTGAATACGGCCGAGAACACGGCAGACAACGAAGCGGACAACACCGCGGAGAACACGGCGGACAACGATGCCGACAACACCGAGGTGAATACGGCCGAGAACACGGCAGACAACGAGGCCGACAACACCGCGGACAACACGGCAGACAACGAAGCGGACAACACCGACACGAACACTGCGGAGAACACCGCGGACAACACCGACACGAACACTGCGGAGAACACCGCGGACAACGAGGCCGACAACACCGACACGAACACTGCGGAGAACACGGCGGATAACGAGGCCGACAACACCGCGGAGAACACCGACACGAACACTGCGGAGAACACCGCGGACAACACCGCGGAGAATGATGCCGACAACACCGCGGAGAACACCGCGGACAACGAGGCCGACAACACCGAGGTGAATACGGCCGAGAACACGGCAGACAACGAGGCCGACAACACCGAGGTGAATACGGCCGAGAACACGGCGGACAACGAAGCGGACAACACCGCGGAGAACACGGCAGACAACGAGGCCGACAACACCGCGGACAACACGGCAGACAACGAAGCGGACAACACCGACACGAACACTGCGGAGAACACCGCGGACAACGAGGCCGACAACACCGAGGTGAATACGGCCGAGAACACGGCGGATAACGAGGCCGACAACACTGAGGTGAATACGGCCGAGAACACGGCGGATAACGAGGCCGACAACACCGCGGACAACACCGACACGAACACTTCGGAGAACACGGCAGACAACGAGGCCGACAACACCGAGGTGAATACGGCCGAGAACACGGCGGATAACGAGGCCGACAACACCGCGGACAACACCGACACGAACACTTCGGAGAACACGGCAGACAACGAGGCCGACAACACTGAGGTGAATACGGCCGAGAACACGGCGGATAACGAGGCCGACAACACCGAGGTGAATACGGCCGAGAACACGGCTGAAAACACGGCAGACAACACCGCGGTCGCCTCGATTGACCTAACTCCGAATCGAGCAGTTAAGGGTGTCGATAACGTGCTTGTCTATGGAACCGGGTACACACCGGACGGAAAGGCGGACGCATTCCTGAGGGAAGTCGACGGCGAGGTCTTGACTCCTGAGGTCGCTCTCCGTGCTTTGGCCACGCATATTGGCGTAATGGCAATTGCTCCGGCAGATCCGGGCGAATGGATCGGTTCTGTGACTGTCGATTCGGATGGAGAGCTATCGTTCCGAATCAAGTCCGAGGATCTCGAGCTTGGCGACTACATGGTCACGGTTAGGGATCTAACCGCGCCTCGACTATCGGACACGGAGTTGTTCACGCTCATTTCCGAAAGTGATAACACTGCGGACAACACTTCGGCGAATACGACGGACAACACGGCTGAAAACACCGATGCGAATACGTCCGAGAACACGGATGTGAACACAGAAGCCAATACCGAGGTGAATACGGACGCGAACTCTGCGGACAACACGGGAGACAACACCGACCTCAACACTGATGCCAATACCGCAGTGAACACCGCTGCAAACACGTCGGACAACACATCCGGCGGTTCGTCCGAGGGATCCTCCGGATCTTCCGGATCCTCCGGGTCGACTAGCGGGCCACTGCTTGGTCTACTGGCTGTCGGCCTAGGGATCGCTGGAATCGTCGGGCTCATCAACTTTATCGCCCAGAACTTCCCGGAGCAGCAGGGGGCGAGCATCGGCGGATTCCAGCTGCCGCCGTTCGAATTCCCGAACTTCCATATTCCGGATATCAACGCTGCGAGCAGCAACTTCTTCGGGGTATTCGATAACAACAATGGGAATGGCCAGTGCACGTGTCGGGATAACGCGAACACCTATTCCTCGCCGACGGGAGTGGTCTCGGGTTCGCTGATCGAGCCGATCGCGACGGTTGAAGCAACACCCGAGCGTCAATCCTCCTTATTCGGCGCTGCCGCGGCGGGATTGGCAATACTATTGGCGCTGGTCGGTGGGGCGCTGCTCGTGAACCGCCAGCGCGTCTCGGAATAGCTGTACGAGGCTTCAGGGCGCCGTAACCGGGGCCCTGAACCGTGAAAAAATGCGAAGTTGAAGATCGGATCTACACGCATGACCAAGCAACGGATTCGCCGGTTCCCAGCGATTGTCCTGGCCGTAGTTGGGCTGTTCGCCGCAGGCCATATCGGAGCCACCCTTGCCTACACCGGCCCCGACACACCGGTCAAGCAAGCCCTCCAGCCCGGATTGAGTAAGTACTTTCTGGGACCGCTTGACCAGGGGTGGAACCTTTTCGCGCCCGGACCATACTCTCAGGACGAGAACATGCTGGTTCGAGCGTGTATCAGCCCGCACGATGTCTGCGCGGGAGGAGATTCTCGAGGCGCCGAGTTTACTCCGTGGCGAAACGTCACTGCAGAGGAGCTCGAAGCGGTGGACTACAACATTTTTGCCAATCGTGAAACCCGGCAGTCGAAGGTAGTGCACGGACGCTTGTGGCCGGTTGCCGCGAAACTCACGGATGAGCAACGTAAGGCAGTCGAGGCGAACCACATTGAGGGCGAGCCGGTATTCGGAATCGACCTTGACTCCGCACAGGCCGAACAGCAGTACTCGCCAGGCCAACTCCACAATATGCGGAACTACGAGCGACTCGAATCGGTCGCGGTCGGACTAGGAACCCTATATATGCACGAGGAGTATGGCGACGCCGTGTCGCTGGTCGAAGTGCGAATGCGCCGAGATTCCGTGCCCACATTCGATGACCGGCACGAGGCATCGGACGAAAAGGCCGAATCGTGGACAAAGATCGGCTGGAGGGCGGCCACCCAGTTCGACCAGGAGGTGTTCGACGCATGGAGCTGATAAAGCCCCAAGATTCCACACCTATCCGAACCTGGATACGCGGGCAACGGGACTCACCTCGCCGGCTGTTCGACCGCGTTGTCGCGTGGTTTATCTCGGACAGGCACGCCGACTACGGCTTCGCCGTAATGCGTATCGCGTCCGGACTTTTCTTGCTCGGGTGGCTTTTGGCGAACCTGCCGATCGCGTCGAAAATCTGGGGTCCGGGCTCGGCCTACTGGCAGCCCTACCGCGAGGTTCTCGGATACAAGTTCCCGCTGAACGTGCTTCAGGAGGCAGGGCCGGGTCTGTTTTGGGCGTGGTACGTGGTCACGATCGCGCTCGTTATCGCGTTTGTCCTCGGGTGGCGAACTCGATTTATTACGCCACTGCTATTCATTGCGTACACGGCTATTAACGCGCAGAATACGCCGATCGCGGACGGCGGCAATTACTTCATCCGAATTATGCTCATCTACTTGATTTTGGTCGACGTCTCGCGCCGTTGGTCTTTGGACTCTCGTCGCCGCGCAGCGAAGAAGAGCGTCGAGACGCAGGTCGGCTCCGTGCTGCACAACATCGGATTGTGTATGGTCGTCGCCCAGGTCTGCCTCGTCTATCTCGAGGCAGGACTCTACAAGGTCCAGGGAACGCTGTGGCAGAACGGAACTGCTGTCTACTACCCACTGCAGTCCGAGGCGTACGGAGTGTTCCCTCCTCTCGCCGACCTGCTCACGTACTTCGCGCTGCCGGTGTTCATCGTCACCTACGTATCCGTGCTCGCGCAGATCGCGTTCCCGTTCTTGCTGTTCAATAAGATCACGCGACGCGTGGCACTGATCCTCATGCTCGGCATGCATTTGGGAATCGCCCTGCTTATGGGACTTCCGTTCTTCTCCGGGATCATGGCCTCGGCAGACGCGGTTCTGGTGTCCGGAGCGACGTGGGTGGCGATAGTCGGCTGGTTGCAGCTGACGCTGTCCAAGATTCCCTTCGTGCAGAAGTTGATACCCGGATCCTCGGGGAAGGCCGAGCTGGGCGAGTCGTCGGGCGATGACGATTCGGGCGAGAACGACAAAGTGGCCGAGGCCGATTCCAAGAAGAAGGCGGACGAAAAAGAGGATTCCGGCACGCTGGACAAGACACGGTCCTAGCGGGGCCGGCCGCGCAATGCGCGAAGGCTGCGTGGGTGCGCAGATCCGCGGGTGGGGCTAAGGAATCTCCGACGTCATAGGAACGGTTCTTGAGGCTTTGTGGAGCGCGCGGGTGTAAGTCCATGGTGGAATTGGCGCATGTGGTTGGAAGGCTTCGAGCCCTCAGCGAATGCGCCCGAGGCGTGGGCTGAGATCGAGTTCGACGAGGAATTCGGCGCGGTGGGGAAGTTCGTTCCACGGGGATTCGACGCATACGTCCGGGTGCTGCATCCGGTCGACGTTGGCGGAAACGGTGAGACGATGCGGTGGTCCGAGGTGGCCGCGCGATTCGGCACGGTCATTCACCCGGAAGTGCAGTGGCACAGAATCATTGGCAGCGACGACCCCGACGCGCAGTGGGAAGGCGGGAAGTGCCCGCGACGAGGGACCCTCAAACCACACATGTTCGCGAGAGTCCTCGACGCGCTTGCGCGGGGTGGTAAAGCGGACCTGGTGACTGTGGGGTTCTGGCCCGGAACCGGACTCGGCAATCCAGGGCAGACGCCGCTTTCGGAACGCGAACGCGACGAGGCGTACAGCACCCGCGGATGGCGGGAGGCCTACTATTTTCGTGGACCGCTCGACGAGCTTCGGGCGTCCATGCCTGGCGGCGGCGCGACGACGGAGTGGGGATATCTGCCGAACGTCGCCTGGCCGGACAGCCGAGAATGGTTCACGTTCTCCGAGATCGACTACGACTCGACGATCGTCGGCTGTTCGGCGGATGCGGCGCGAAGCTTGTTGGCGGATAAGGAACTCGAGACGGTGGAAGTCGGTCCGGAATCGAATCTGGCGTATTTGGCCGACAAGATCAACTAACCGCTGGCTGGCGGGCAATAAAGAGCCGCGCCCCCTGAACCGAAAAGGAACAGGGAGCGCGGCTTTGACGTAGGCCCGGGCCCACGGCGCGAGGGGCGTTAGAGCGACTCGATGGTGGCCGTGGCGAAGACGTGGCCGAGCTTACGCGGCTTGCGCGCGGTGATCGTCCAGCCGCCCTCGGAGGCCTCGACACCGTCCACCGCATCGGCGGCGACGTTCTCGCGGGCGTAGACCAGCACCTTCGCCGGCAGCACGACGGGCTTGCCGAACTGCACGGTGTAGCGGGCCTGCGCGGGGATGTCGCCCTCGACCGAGCCGAGAAGCGCCGCGGCGGTCCACATGCCGTGGGCGATGGTGTTCGGGAAACCGAACGCCTTCGCGCCCACTGCGGACACGTGGATCGGGTTACGGTCGCCCGAGACCTCGGCGTAGTTCGAGATCTGGCCGCCGTCGACCGACAGCGTCGTCGTCGGGTCGCCGATCTCGTTGGCCGTCGGCGGTTCCGGCTTCTCCGGACGCGGTGCGTCCTTCGGAGGAGTGAGCGAGGTGCGTCGCTTCGACAGGAAGCTAGACACCTGGCGCCACGCCGGATCCGGCTCGTTCGGAGTGTAGACCTCGGAGACGACGTCGACGAGCAGCCCGCTCGGGTGCTCGCGGAGATTCTCGGCCCACACGCGGATGAACAGCTCGTCGCCGACCAGGATCGGGCGGTTCGAGGTGATCTCGTTGCGCAGGTGCACCGCGCCCATCGCGGGGAACGGGAACTCCTTCGAGGTCATCAGCTTCATCGCCACCGGGAAGGTAAGGATGAAGGGGTAGGTGAGCGGCAGCTCACTCGCCAGGCGGAGGCCGGTGACCTCCGTGTACTGGGCGAGCTCATGGGCGCTCACCGAGATGCCGGACACCTCGTAGCCGATGGACGGCATGGAGTCGGCCTTGCGATTGGTGCCCAGGACGGGCACCTGATCCACGGCCGCCTTGCCGTACATGCTCAGCAGGTTCGGCACCTCCGGCAACTTCTCGAAGGTGACGTCGGGGTTCAGCTTGGGAGTGCTCATATCCGGAACTACGCTCCCAGCAGCGACTGGCCGCAGACACGGATCACATTGCCCGTGACGGCGGACGACGCCGGGTTGGCGAAGTAGGCGATGGTCTCGGCGACGTCGACTGTCTGGCCGCCCTGCTGCATCGAGTTGAGGCGGCGTCCGACCTCGCGGGTGGCGAAGGGGATGGCAGCGGTCATCTGGGTCTCGATGAAGCCCGGGGCCACGGCGTTGACCGTGATCTTCTTGTCTGCGAGCTGCTCCGAGGCGCCGTCGACGAAACCGATGACGCCGGCCTTGGTGGCGGCGTAGTTCGTCTGACCGCGGTTACCGGCGATGCCGGCCATCGAGGAAACGCCGATAACGCGGGCGCCCTCGCCGAGGATGCCCTTTTCGGTGAGCTCGGCGGTGATGCGCTCCGGCGCGATGAGGTTCACGGCGAAGGTGGAGTCCCAGCGGCCCGAGTCCATGTTGGCAAGCGTCTTGTCGCGGGTGATGCCGGCGTTGTGGACGATGATGTCGAGCTTGCCGCCATGGCGCTCGGTGACGTGCTTCGCGATGACCTCTGCGGCGTCAGCCGAGGTGACGTCGATGGGCAGCGAGGTGCCGCCGACCTTGTTCGCGGTCTCGGAAAGCCCCTCGCCTGCGGCGGGGATGTCGCAGCAGATGACATGCGCGCCATCGCGCGAGAGGACCTCGGCGATCGTGGCGCCGATGCCGCGGGCCGCGCCGGTGACGACGGCGACCTTGCCCTCGAGCGGGGCATCCCAGTCGGCGGGAGCGGTGGCCGGCTTGTCGTCGACGCGGTAGACCTGGGCGTCGACATAGGCCGACTTGCCCGAGAGGATGAAGCGCAGCGTGGACTCGGCGCCCGCGAGGCCGGTGTCGGCCTTCGCGGAGACATAGACGAGAGACACGGTGGCGCCGCGGCGCATTTCCTTACCGAGGGAACGGGTGAAGCCTTCGAGGGCGCGCTGGGAGATGCGCTCCTCGACCGAACCGGTCTCGTCCGGGGTGGTGCCCAGGACGACAACGCGGCCCGACGGCACGACCTTGCGGATCACGGGCTGCAGGAAGTCGAACATCTCCCGCAGGTCCTCGGGCTTGCGAGCGCCGGTGGCGTCGAAGACGAGAGCGCCGAACTTACCCTCGTAGCCGGCGTCGGCGATCTCGTAGTCGCCCGAGAGCATCTCGCGGATCGGCTCGGCAAGGCGGCCTTCGCCGCCGATGAGGACCGGGCCGGTAAGCGCCGGCTCGCCCTTGGCGTAGCGGCGCAGCGGCTCCGGCTGCGGAAGTCCGACGCGGCCGGCGATAAACGCACCGGGCGCCGAGGAGACGAGCTGGGAGTACAGGTCGTTATTGCCCTGAGCCATGAAGTATTCAGTCCTTTGGTTGGAATGTGCGCCCTGCCGACCTCAGACGACCCGAGGTCGACAAGTAACTTACTCGTGAGTAACAATAACCCCCAGATACTCAATTCTGCTACCTCCACGCCCGACCTCGGTGCTACGCAGAGCGGCGGCAACGCTGCCGAGGAGTGTCGGAGAATTTATTGCTCGCGACCCACATTGGAGATTGAGAAGAACATGGCCAATACTGCGCCTCGCAAGGTCGCCATCATCGGTGGCAACCGCATCCCGTTCGCCCGCTCGAACGGCAAGTACGCCGATGCCTCGAACCAGGACATGCTGACGGCCTCGATCAATGGCCTCGCGTCCCGCTACAACCTGCAGGACGCCAAGCTCGGCATGGTCGTCGCCGGTGCGGTCCTCAAGCACTCCCGCGACTTCAACCTCGTCCGCGAATCGGTCATCGGTTCCGTGCTCGATTCGTCGACCTCCGCGTTCGATCTGCAGCAGGCCTGTGGCACCGGACTCGCCTCGGCGATCCAGGTTGCCGACGCGATCGCTCTCGGCCGTATCGAGAGTGGCATCGCCGGCGGTTCCGACACCACTTCCGACGCGCCGCTCGCCGTGGGTGACGACCTTCGTAAGACCCTCATCAAGGTTTCCGCCGCGAAGACGACCCTCGATCGCGTCAAGCTGCTCGGCGAGATCCGTGCCTCGGGCCTCATCCCGGAGCAGCCGCGCAACGCCGAGCCGCGCACCGGCCTGTCGATGGGCGACCATGCAGCCATCACCGCCCGCGAGATGGGCGTCTCCCGCGAGGACCAGGACGAGCTCGCCGCCACGAGCCACCAGAAGCTCGCCGCTGCTTACGACCGCGGTTTCTTCGACGACCTCGTCACCCCTTTCCTCGGGGTCTCCCGCGACGACAACATGCGTCCGGACTCCAGCGTCGAGAAGCTCGCCAAGCTCAAGCCGGTCTTCGGCAAGAAGGACGCCGAGGCTCACGGCACCGAGGCCACGATGACGGCCGGTAACTCCACCCCGCTCACCGATGGCGCCTCCGCCGTGCTGCTCGGCAGCGAGGAGTGGGCCAAGGAGAACAACCTCCCGGTCCGCGCCTACCTCGTGGACTCCGAAACCGCCGCCGTGGACTTCATCCACGGCCACGACGGCCTCACCCCGGACGGCCTCCTCATGTCCCCGACCTACGCGGTTCCGCGTCTGCTCGAGCGCAACGGCCTCACCCTCCAGGACTTCGACTACTACGAGATCCACGAGGCCTTCGCCTCGCAGGTCCTCGCCACGCTCGCCGCGTGGGAGTCGGCGGACTACTGCAAGGACCGCCTCGGCCTCGACGCCCCGCTCGGCTCGATCGACCGCGAGAAGCTCAACGTCAACGGCTCCTCGCTCGCCGCGGGCCACCCGTTCGCCGCTACCGGTGGGCGTATCCTCGCCTCCGCCGCGAAGCAGCTCGAGGAGAACGGCGGCGGCCGTACCCTCATCTCGATCTGTGCCGCTGGTGGCCAGGGCGTCACCGCGATCATCGAGCGCTAATAGCGCTACGCACTCGGGCGCACCTCGCCCGATGGCTCTCGGGGCCCGCCGCGTTCATTCGCGGTGGGCCCCTTTTGCTTGCGGTCGACTTTCCGGATGTGGCGAGTCGCGCGGACGTGCGCTGGACATTTGGTTAGGATTGTTACAGCTGTTACTAGTGTGGCGAATATTTATGCGTGTTCGTCAGCGATGTCTAAGGATTAGTTCACCTCGCTGGGTAGAATTGCCGGTCGGGGCGTCCGCGAATCGTGCAGTCGGCGACGGGTAGCCGCCGCAGATCGTGCCGCGCAACACAGCGCGGGGCGTGTGATCGATGTTGGAGGTGTGGAACGTGGCAGATGGCCGCGAACCACGGGCCGAGCAGTTCAGGCCCGCTTGGGGTTTGCCGGGGCAGTTCGGCGTGGACGATCCCAAAGCGCAGAAGCCCGCGCTGGGCGGCGTAGGCGCGTCCGGCGATGCGCAAACCACCCAAATACCCTCACCGTATGACGGCGGAGCTGCCGTACCCGCAGGCCGCCCCGGGCCCTCTCGGCAGGGCAACGAGCCGCCGCATGCCTGGTCTCAGTCCTCGGCGGGCGAACCCTCGCGCGGCGGGGTCTACGCGGCCGCCGCAGGCGCGGCGGGTGCCGGCGCGCTAGGTGGCGCCGCAGCAGCCGGCGGCCGCAATGCCGCGGGCACTCGGCAGGGTGCTGGCGGCCCCTACGCGCCCACGGGCGAACGTGCAGAGCCCGCCGCCCTCGAAGGCGTCGAGAATCCCGCTACCGGCGATCAGCGCAGCGCCAACCGCTGGCTCTCGCGCGCCAAATGGACCTATATTGCCGCCGGCGTTTTCATGTTTCTCGCCGTCCTCTACGGCGTCGACCTCGTCACGAGTCTCGGCAAGGTGCCGCGCGGCTCGGAGGTCGCCGGCGTCAAGGTCGGTTCGATGGATTACTCGGACGCCGAGACCAAGCTCGTCGACGAGCTCGGCCCGCGGCTCACTGACCCGATCGCGATCCGCGCGGGCGCCGTCTCGACGGAGCTCGATCCGCAACAGGTCGGCCTCAGCGTCGACTGGCGGGGCACCCTTGACCGTGCCGGCGAGCAGCCGCTCAACCCGTTCACTCGCCTCATCTCCTTCTTCCGGTCCAAGGAAATCGGCATCGAGAGTCGTATTCCCGACCAGCGGCTCACCGGCTACCTCGAAACCCTCGCCCGCGAGGCGGACCTCGATCCCCGCGAGGGCGCGATCTGGTACGACCGCGCCGACGTCAAGTCGATCCTCCCGCGCGACGGGCAGAGCGTGCGCATCGAGGACTCCCGCGAGGCGGTCCTCGCTCACTGGCTCGACGAGAACGGCGTCGACCTCGCAGTCGACTACACGCCCACGGAAACCGATGAGGACCAGGTCCGAGAAGTTATCGACAAGGTCGCGGAACCCGCCGTGGCCGAACCGGTCACCCTGGTCGGTTCGCACGTCAATCCTGACGGCGGAGAGCCCGAAACCAAGGACGTGCCGCTGCGCGTCAACGAGCGTGAACAGGACGACGACCAGGCATCGCCGTCGACGACGACCGTGAAGATGGTCGACCCGCGTGGGCCGAACGCCGTGCCGGTCGAGTTTCCGCGCGACCGCATCGGCGAGTACCTCACCTTCGAGCGCAACGGCAATCGCCTCGAGCCGCAGTACAACGCCGAGGCGGCCAAGGGGATTCTTGACCCGTTGCTCTCGGAAACCCAGACCGAGGGGCGCGACGCGAGCTTCGTGTTCTCGGGCAACTCGGTCACGGTCGAGCCGGCGGTCATGGGCCGCACGGTCCAGTGGGGCCCGCTGCTCGGCGGCCTGCAGGCCGGCCTCCAGGATCGAGGTCCGCGCACCGTTCCGGTGTCCTACGAGTCCCAGGAGCCGGAGCTGAGCACCGAAGACGCCGAAGCGGCGGGCATCCGCGAGCGTGTCGGCGAGTTCAGCATCGACGTGAGCGCCGGTTCGGCCGCCAATGAGATGGTCTCGGCGATCAATGGGCACCTGGTCCGCTCGGGCCAGACGGCCAACCTCGCCGAGCTCGCTGGCACGTACTCCGGCAACACCGGCGCCGACGGCGTGGCCACGGCGTTCTTCAATGCCGCCTACGAGGCGGGGATGACGGAGCTCCAGCGCACCTCCCGCGGGGTCGATGACGACGAGTTCCCGGTCGCGCGCGACGTCTCGGCAGCCCAGGCGACGAGCTTCAAGAACCAGCAGAACACCGGTGTGGTGATCGAGGCGTTCTCCACCGGCAACCGCATCACTGTGCGCTTGTGGGGAACCTCGCAGTACGAGGTGCGCACCGAGGAGCAGCCGCGCACCAGTGTCGAGCGTCCCGGTACGCGGCGCGAGAGCGGCGAGGATTGCCGCCCGAGTGCCGGCCGTGACGGCTATACGGCGGTGGCCACGCGCATCGTCACGCAGGGCTCGCGCGAGGTATCCAGGGACACCTTCCGCAGCGTGTACGACCCGGTGGATGCCATCGTCTGTGCGCCGGCGCCCGATCGCGGAGGCGAAGGCGGCGGCAATGGCGGCAACGATGGTGGCAACGGCGGCGGAGGCGATGGCGGGGGCGACTCGCCGGCACCGGCCCCGGCCCCGCCGGAGGTTCCGGGACTGCCGTTCCCGCTGCCGGAGATCCCCGGTATTACCGTGCCGTAGAAATCGGCGCGAAGTCGCGGCACCTCGCGGGCCCGCTTTCGACTTTCACGGTCGGGGCGGGCCCGCGCCGCATTTTCACCCCACGTCCGAGCGCATCTCTTTCCGGCGACCCCTTCTGGATAAGCAACTTATTAGGATAGGCTTGCTTTGATCTGGTGGAAGGTCGCCGAGCATCGGCGGCCATGGGAATGTGTGGGAGACGACGATGACCGATGCCGCGAGGAGCACGACTGTGCTCGCAGCCAGTGAGCCCTTGTCGCGGGCGTTGAAGGAGCGCACGGCGGTGGCGCACGAGCGCGCCGAGAACTCCGGGTTCATGTCCTCCATGCTCGAGGGGAAGAGCGGGGTCGAGGCACTGGTGGCGCTTCTTGCCCAGTCCCTGCCGATCTACGCCGCGCTCGAGGCGGCGTGCCGGCGGCAGGCGCAGAAGCCCCTGTTCGCTCCGTTGTACGACGTCATACTCGAGCGGGAAACGGCGCTGCGCGCGGACCTCGATACACATGCGAAGGCAGGGATCGAGTGTGGGACGATCGTGCCGGCCACGCGGGCGTACGTCGCGGAGATCGAGGCGTCTGCGGCGGATCCGGCGCGCTTGGTAGGGCACCATTACGTGCGGTACCTGGGAGATTTGTCCGGCGGGCAGATCATCGGGACGTTGATGCGCCGCCACCACGGGCTCGACGAGGGGCTGAGTTTCTACCACTTCGATGTGGCCAAGCCGAAGGTGTACAAGGACGAGTACCGGGCGAATCTGGATGCCCTGCCGCTGACGGACGACGAGCGCGGGGAGGCGGTCGATGCGGCCGTGGCGGCATTCGACCTGAACTCTCGGGTGTTCGCAGAACTCGGTGAGCTGGTACCGCTGAAGGCATGAAAAAGCCCCGCACACGGGGTGACCCATGTGCGGGGCGGATCCGGCGGAACAGGCCGCCGGAGTGAGATCAGAACGCGGCTTCGTCCATCTCCATGATGCCGAGGTCGACATCGTCGACGAGGTTCTTGACCTGGTGGATCGCCGGAAGCTCGTTACGGGTGAACCACTTGGCCGCCTCGATCTTGCCGGTGTAGAACGCCTTGTCCTCACCCGAGGCGTTCTCGACCGCCGCGAGCGCGACCTCGGCGCCGACGAGCAGTCGCCACGCCATCATGAGATCGCCGAACGCCATGAGCACGCGCACGGAGACGAGGCCGATCTTGTAGAGATTGGTCGGCTCCTCGGAGGCGCCCATCGCGTACTCGATTGCCTTACCGATGATCGCCTCGTAGGCCTCGATCGCCTCGGCGAGGATCTTGCGCTCGCCGTCGAGCTTGCCGCCGACCTTGTCGTTGTCGATGAACTCCTTCATCTTCGACGACAGATGGCCGAGCGCTTTGCCTTGATCGCGGGCGATCTTGCGGAAGAAGAAGTCCTGCGCCTGGATCGCCGTGGTGCCCTCGTAGAGCGAGTCGATCTTGGCGTCGCGGATGTACTGCTCCAGCGGGTAGTCCTGCAGGAAGCCCGAACCGCCGAAGGTCTGCAGCGACTCGGTGAGCACCTCGTAGGCGCGCTCGGAGCCGACACCCTTGACGATCGGGAGCAGCAGATCGTTGACGCGGAACGCGAGGCCCTCGTCGGCGCCGGAGACGCGCGCGGCGGTCTCGGGGTTCTGATGTGCGGCGGTGTACATGTACACCGAACGCAAGCCCTCGGCGAACGCCTTCTGACGCATGAGCGCGCGGCGAACGTCCGGGTGGTGGGTGATGGTCACGCGCGGGGCGGTCTTATCCGTCATCTGCGTGAGGTCGCCGCCCTGCACGCGCTCCTTGGCGTACTCGAGCGCATTGAGGTAGCCGGTGGACAGGGTCGCGATGGCCTTGGTGCCGACCATCATGCGTGCGTGCTCGATGACGTCGAACATCTGCCGGATGCCGAGGTTGAGGTCGTCGCCGATGAGCCAGCCCTTGGCCGGAACCCCGTGGCCACCGAAGGTGAGCTCGCACGTGGCCGAAACCTTGAGGCCCATCTTGTGCTCGACGTTGGTGACAAACGCGCCATTGCGCTCGCCGAGCTCGCCGGTCTGCTCGTCGAAGTGGAACTTCGGCACGTAGAACAGGGACAGGCCCTTGGTGCCCGGTCCAGCGCCCTCGGGGCGCGCGAGGACGAGGTGGATGACGTTCTCGAACATGTCATCGGAGTCGGCGGAGGTGATGAAGCGCTTGACGCCCTCGATGTGCCACGAGCCGTCGTCCTGCTTGATCGCCTTGGTGCGGCCCGCGCCGACGTCCGAACCGGCATCCGGCTCGGTGAGCACCATGGTGGCGCCCCAGCCGCGCTCGACGGCGAGCTCCGCGCGGCGACGCTGGGTGTCATCGCTGGAGTTCTCGTAGGCGACCGCGGCGAACGCCGGTCCCGCGGCGTACATGAACACGGCCGGGTTGGCGCCGAGGATCAGCTCGCCGCGCGCCCAACCGAGCGCGCTCGGAGCCGGCGTGCCGCCGAGAGCCTCGGGCAGGCCCATCGACCAGAAACCGCTGTCCATGTACGCGGCCTGCGACTTCTTGAAGTCCTCGGGGATCGACACGGTGTGCGACTCCGGATCGAAGACCGGCGGGTTGCGGTCGGCGGAGGCGAACGACTCGGCGATCGGCCCTTCGGCGAGGGTGGCGATCTCGTGGAGGATGGCCTTGGCGGTGTCGGTGTCGAGGTCGCCGAACTCACCGGCGTCCAGGGACTCGTTGATGCCGAGGACCTCGAAGAGGTTGAATTCGAGGTCGCGGACGTTGCTCTTGTAATGACCCATGTCGGAAGTCTCACTCCTGGTCTGTTCACGTGGGCTGCTCCCCGCCGAGGCCCTATGGGCTCACGAGGCCGGAGCAACTCCTTACCAAGGGGAAACTCTAGTCCGACCCCGCGCGGGAAGCGAAAATGAGGGAGACCTCAAAAACCCCTATCTACCTGCATTGTTGAGGGATTCCTCACGATTGTGCATGGCCATCGGTGCCGTCGAAGCCGCCATCGTCGATCTCCGCCCACGCGTCCGGATCGTGGCGCACCGATATCACGGTGCGGGATCCGCGCGCCCCGGGCAGCTCGCGCCCGTCGAGAAGCGCGAGTATCTGCGCCCTTCCCTCGGTATCCAGGTGCTCGGTCGGTTCGTCGAGTAGCAGTATCGGCGCGTCGGTGAGCAGCGCCCGCGCGAGTAGAAGTCGGCGCCGCTGCCCACCCGAGAGAACGGACCCGCCTCCGGTGAGCACCGTCGACAGCCCGGCGTCCAGTCCGTGTGCCCAGTCGCCGAGCCCGACCGCGTCCAGCACCTCGTGCATCTGCTCGTCGCTCGCTTCGGGCGCGCCGAGCGCGAGATTATCGCGCACGGTCGTGGAGAACACGTGCGCGTCGGAGGCGGTGAACACGATGTCGGGTGTCGCTCCGGCGACTTCGCGCGCGCCGACGAGTACCCGCCCACCCATTGCAGGCAACAGGCCGGCGAGCGTGAGCAGCAGCGTGGTCTTGCCGGCGCCGTTGGGCGCGACGAGCGTGCGCCGGTCCCCGCCCGCGATGCGTTCGGAGCGCGTCCCCAGCGCACCGGTGGACGGCCAGCCCCATTCCAGGTCTTCGAGCACAAGGTCGGGGAGTCCGGGCTGCGCGGCAGAACCACCGTGTATGACGCCGGACTCGCCGTTCTCGCCGGCCGTCCCGATCTCGCGGATCCGGCGCACGGCGCCCCGTGAGCGCACCCACGCCGTGGCCGCCGCGGGCAACGCGTCGACGGCTTCGAATGCGGCGAGCGGAAGGAGCAAGAGGACGCCGACCCACTCGGGCGAATGGCTGCCGGCGGCGCTCACGGCGAGCACCGCGATGAGGATCGCAGAGGCGATCCGCCCGCCCACGGAAGCGGCGGATCCGCCGGCGGCGCCGGTCGCGCCGAGGCCTTCCGCCCGCGCGAGCGCTCCTGCGGCGCGCTCGGCGCGGGCGAGAGCCGCGCCGGTTTCCCCGCGCACCCGCATCGTGCCCTGGTCGGCGAGGATCGAGTCGAGCGCGGCGGACCACTCCTCGGTCGCGGACGCCCGCTCCTTGTCGACCCGGGCGACCGAGCGAGCGGTGAGCCACGGCGCAAGTACCCCGGACACAGCCAGCCCGCATGCGAGCACGGCAGCGGCGGCGGGGGAGAGTAGCGCCAGGAAGCCGACCGCCGCGGCGGAGGTTACGGCGGCCACTCCGACAGGGATCGCCACGCGCACGATGGCATCGCCGATCGCGTCGACGTCGGCGCCGGCGCGCGCGAGAAGAGAGCCGCGCCCCAGCCGCGACAGCCGCGCAGGAGGCAGCCCGGCGAGGCCGGAATAGATGCGGACGCGCGTGCGTGAGACGGCACGTAGCGCGACATCGTGGCCGACGAGCCGGTCGAGGTACCGCAGCACCGCGCGCGAGATGCCGAGCGCGCGCACCGCCGTCACCGCGACCGTGAGCTCGAGCACCGGTGGCATCTGCCACGCCCGCATGATGAGCCACGCCGAGACCACGGTGAGCGTCAGCGAGGCGATGAGCGTGAGCGACGCGGCGGCCACCGGCGGGACGAGCGAACGCGCCCGCACCCCGGTGATGTCCGAGAGCTCGCGCAGCTCGGCCCGGATACCGCCGGTCGGGGCGCTCCGGTCGGTCGTGCGCTCAGCGGTGCTCATAAGGCACCTCGATGACGTCGGACGCCGCCGCCAACAGGCGGTCGTCGTGGCTGGTGGCCAGGACCGTGCGCCCGTCGGCGGCCGCTTCTCGAAGGCGGCGAACGACCTCGCGGGCGTGGTGATCGTCGAGATGTGCGGTCGGTTCGTCGAGTAGGAGGACCGGGCGTCGGCGGTCGAGCTCGGCATCGAGATCGGCGAGGCGCTGCTGACCCGTGGACACGCGCGACGCGGAGTTCACCGTGCGCTCGGGAGCCGGCGCCTGCGGCAGCCACGCCACCTGCGAGTACAGCGCGTCGCCCGACGCGGCCCGTCCATCGCGATCGTGGACCTCCGCGGTGCCGGAGACGCCGTCGCGGACGAGGCCGAGCGCCGCGAGCAGTGCCGTGGACTTGCCCGAACCGTTGGGGCCCGCAAGCACGGTGAGCGTGCCGGCACCGGCGCGGGCGGTGAGCCCGGTGGGCGCCGCGCCACCGCGAGAGGGGACCGCGAGCGAGGAGAACACGATCTCGAAGGGGGCGGAAGGTGCGACGTCATCCGGTGGTTCGGTGGAGCGCGCACGGGCAGCGGAAGCGGGGTCGAGGAGGGCAAGGACCTCTGCGGCGCCCTCGGCGCCCTCGCGGGCCGAGTGGTAGGCGGCGCCGAGAGCGCGGAGCGGGACGTAGAGTTCGCCGATGATGACGAGAACGGTGAGGCCGGCGAACAGGTCGAGGCTGCCGGTGACCAGCCGCAGGCCGATGCCGACGGCGACGAGCGCGACCGACAGGGTGGCGAAGAATTCGAGCACGGCGCCGGAGAGGAACGCGATGCGCAGCACGCGCATCGTCGACGAGCGGTGGGATTCGCCGAGGCGGCCGAGCTCGGAGACCGGGGTGTGGGTGCGGCGGAACGCGCGCAGCGTGGGCAAGCCGGCGATGAGATCGAGCATCTGCTCGTTGAGCACCGCGAGCCCGCGAAGGCGCGCCGAGGTGCGCCCCTCGGTGAGCTTGCCGATGAGGATCATGAAGATCGGGATGAGCGGCAGGGTTACCGCGGCGGTGATCGCCGAGGTGAGGTCGAGAATGCCGATGACCACCAGGATCGACGGGATCGCGATAAATGTAGAGGCGAGAACGGGCAGGAAGGAACCGAGGTACGGCCCGATGCCGTCGAGCCCCTCGGTGAGCGCGGTGCGCGAACGGGTGGAGGACGCGGCGCGGGTGCGCACGTCCATCGCGGCGAGCTCGGTGGTGGCCTGCGAGCGCAGGTCCGCGATGATGCCGGCTGCGGCGAGATGTGCGCTGCGGCGCTCGGCCCAGGCGGTCGCGATCTGCGCCAGCCCGGGGATGGCGAGCACGGCGAGGATGCGCCCGGCGCTCGGGGTGTCCGCGCCCGGGTCGAGTGTCGTCGCACCGATCCAGCCGATGGCGAGGCCGAACGCGACGACACTGAGGGTGCGCGCGGCCGCGAGCACGGCGGCGAGTGCGATCCAGCGTCGCGCGGGCCGCGACAGCGCGAGCAGCCGCGGATCGATCGGCGCCCTCGACAACTTCGGGACGACCGCGTCGGGAGCCGCCGGCGTTGTCATGCCTTCTCCGGGGAACCCTCGGTGCTCGCGGGCGCTCCGAGCGCTACCGGGTCGGCCGAGATCCGCTTGCTGAACACCCAGTACGTCCACCCTTGGTACAGGATGACAAGCGGGGTGATCACGGCGGCGGTCCACGTGAGGATCGTGAGAGTGTACTCGCTCGAGGCTCCGTTGTGGATGGTCAGCGAGAACGCGGGGTCGACCGAGCTGGGCATGAGATTCGGGTACATCGACCCGAAGATCAGTGCGGTGACGGCGAGGGTCGCAATCGATGTGGCGGTGAACGCGATCCCATCGCGGTGCCCGGCGAGCGCGGCGATGCCGCCGAGGACCCCGACGAGCGCGAGTGCCGCGACGGCCCACGTCCAATCCTTCCCGTGGGCGATTTGCGTCCACAGCACGAACGCCGCGCCCGCCACCGCGGCGAGGCCGCCGACGATCGGGGTGAGACGCGCCGCCTCCTCGCGAAGCGTTCCCGTGGTCTTGAGCCGCAGGAACGCGAGCCCGTGGAGCAGGAACACAAGCGTGAACGCGACGCCGCCGAGCAGCGAGTACGGGTGGACGAAGTGCACAAGCGTCCCGGCGCCCGAGGACAGCCGTTGCTCGGAGTCGAGCGGCAAACCTGCGAGCATCGACGAGATAGCGATGCCCCAGATCAGCGGCGTCGCCACCGAGCCGGCGATGATCCCGGCGTCGCACCAGCGGCGCCAGCGGTCGGTGTTGACCTTCGACCGCCATTCGAGCGCGACCGCGCGGAAGATGAGCGCGAGAATGATGCCGAACAGCCCGAGGTACAGGCCCGAGAACATCGTCGCGTACCACTCGGGGAACGCGGCGAACATGGCGCCACCGGCGACGATGAGCCACACCTCGTTGCCGTCCCACACGGGCCCGATGGTCGTGATGATCGCCGAACGGCGACGCTCGTCCTTGCCGAGGATCGGCAGCAGCATGCCGATGCCGAAGTCAAAGCCCTCGAGCAGGAAATACCCGGCGAACAGCACCGCGACGAGGACGAACCACAACACTTCGAGTTCGATTCCGAAAATCATCGCCCCTCGTCCTTTCGATCGTCGGCAGCGGACGTGCCGCTCGAGGTGAAGGACACGGGCGCCTCGGCCGAGTCGGAGGCACCCGAATCCGCGTCCGCCGGCGAGCCGTATCCTCCGCCGTCATCGGCGGGGCCGTCCGACGTTGGTGGGCCGGCGAGCACCGTCTTGCGGATGAGCCAGAACCACACGACGAACAGCGCGCCGTACACCAGGGTGAAGCCGATGAGCGTCGTCCACACCGTCCACGTGGCGTGGTCGGAGACGCCCATGTCCACGAGCAGGCGGATCTGCTCGGTTCGCGGGTCGCCACGCGATTCCGGGTTGGGGTGCACCACCCACGGTTGGCGGCCCATCTCGGTGAAGATCCAGCCCGCGGAGTTCGCGAGGAACGGCATCGGCAGGGACACGAGCGCGAGCGTGGACAGCCACGTGCCCCGCCGGCCCGTCGGGATGCGGCCTTTTCGGGTGAACCACCACGCGACGACCGCGAGGAGGAACGAGAACGCCATGAGGCCGATCATTGCGCGGAAGGACCAATAGGTGACGAACAGGTTGGGCGCGTAGTTACCGGGCCCGTACATTTCCTGCGATTTCGCTTGCAGGTCCTGTACCCCTTCGAGGGTGACGCCGCTGAACTTGCCCTCCGCGAGGAATGGCAGCACGAACGGAACCTCGATGAGGTGCATCACCGAATCGCAATTATTGTGCGTCCCGACGGTGAGGACGGAGAACATCGGATCGGTCTCGGTGTGGCACAGCGACTCGGCCGAGGCCATCTTCATCGGCTGCTGCTGGAACATGAGCTTCGCCTGCGTGTCCCCGGTGAAGAAGAGGCCGAAGCTCGCGATCACCACGGTGACGATGCCGACGAGCAGCGCCGGTCGGTGCGCGGAGGTGCGGGCGTCGTGGGAGCCCTCGCCGGCCTGCGCCGCGCGACGGGCCTCGCGGACCATCGACCAACACGCGACGCCGAGGACGAAGGTTCCCGCAGTGAGGAACGAGCCGGCTACGGCGTGGGGGAACGCGGCGAGTGCGGTGTTGTTGGTGAGCAGTGCCCCGAAGTCGACGAGCTCGGCGCGCCCGGTCTCGGGATTCCATTCGGCACCGACTGGATGCTGCATGAACGAGTTCGCGACGATGATGAAGTATGCAGAGAGGTTGACCGCGACCGCGACGATCCAGATGCACGTGAGATGCAGCCAGCGGGGCAGTCTGGTCCAGCCGAAGATCCACAGGCCGAGGAACGTCGATTCGAGGAAGAACGCGGCGAGACCCTCGAGCGCGAGCGGCCCGCCGAAGACATCGCCGACCGTGCGGGAGAATTCCGACCAGTTCATCCCGAACTGGAATTCCTGCACGATGCCCGTGACCACACCCATCGCGAAGTTGACGAGAAAGACGGTCCCGAAGAATCTCGTCGCCCGGTACCAGCGCGGGTTGTCGGTGACGACCCACATGGTCTGCATGAACGCGACGATCGGGGCGAGGCCGATGGTGAGCGGAACAAAAATGAAGTGGTAGACGGTGGTGATACCGAATTGCCACCGGGAGATATCGACTAGGTCCATGGGCGGAGCCAATCCCTTCGCACGGCGCACGGGGACGGGCGGCCACAGTGGCGCGCCGGGTGGCCATCCGGGCCGTACCGGCGGTCCCGCCTAAGCGCTGTCACGATTTACCCTAGGCCCTCGAAGAGTCGAATACGCCCTCGTTCGACGGGCCGGATTTCGGCGGCAACGGACGGTGTTGCCGCGAATGTAACCGCGGCCACCGCGAAACCGACAGGTGACGGAACGAACACGGTGTATGCGCTGGTCGTCGACCGGGAATATCGTTGATATGACACGCAGTGCCAAATTAAGTATGCGGGTTGAACATGACCGCTTCGGGGGTGGTGACACCGCTTTCGGGGTGACCTCGGGCGCGGCGACCGGGCGGGTAGATCCGCCGCCGGGGCGCCTGTCGGGGTTCTTCTGGCCGGCCCGCGGGTCCATACTGATAACCATGGCAACGACACCATTGCACCGAATGCTGGGCCAGCCGCGCGCGTTCCAGATGCTCGCGCGGATCTACCCGCCGCTGCTCGGCGCGGGCATCAGGGTCACCTCGATCTCGCCGGACTGGACTCGCGGAGAGCTCTCGATGCACGTGTATCCGTGGAACGCGAATCACAACGGCACCGCGTTCGGCGGCGCACTGTTCTCGGCGACCGACGTTCTCTACGGCACGATGCTCGCCGGTCAACTCGGCGGAGGGTTCTCCGTCGCCACGAAGGAGGCAACCGTCCGCTTCCTGCGTCCGGGACGCGGCCGCATGTCGTGCACGGTCGAGGTTCCGCGCTCCGAGGCCGACCACGTGATGGAACAGTTGCAGACGGCGTCCGGGGTGGACATGCGCCACCTCGCCACGCTGTACGACACCAAAGGGCGCGCCATCGTCGAAGCGGAACATGTGCTGCGGGTGAAGAGGCGCAAGTGAGTAAGGCTCCTCGCCCGGATACCGGCCCGCCCGCGGACCCGTCCGTGACGGCCGGGGACATCGAGCGCCGCGAGAAGCGCACTCCGTCCCCGCTGCGCCAGGCCGCGAGGACCACCGGGAGCGCGGTGACCGTCGTCGCCCACGAGGTGCGCAATGCCCCGGCCCGCGGGTGGCTGCTCGCCGAGAGGGTGGCGGCGCTGGCCGCGCGCGCGGGCGACACGCGAGTGGCGTTGTCCGACGTCATCCGAGCCATGTGGGAGTTGGCCGAGAACTCCGAGGCCAACGTGCTGCACGTGGTCAACGGGCCGCTGGGTCCTGAGCGGACGAACATGAAGTTGTCGCCGAAGGAGTTGCGCGCGCAGGCCGAGGCCGCCCGTGGCGAGGCCCCTCGGCCCGGCGCGGCGGGCGAAAGCGAGACCCACTTCGCGGCGGACGGCGACGCCGCAGGCGAGGGCCCACGGGTGCGAATGCAGACCGGCGGGATGCTCAGCTCGGACGAGGCGGTGATGGTCGAGCTCGACGTGCCCGAGCGCCATCTCGATGCGGTGATCGCGAAGCTCGAGGCCATGGGTCTGGCCACGGAGGAGCTCGGTAAGCAGCTGCGCGGGCTGCCCTCGCACGCGCTGCCGCTGCGCGGCGGCAAACGCCGGTAATCTCGCAGGCGTCCCGATAGGGCCACCGACGACAAGGAGCGACATGGTTCTCGAAAGCGGCACGCTGCCCGTGATCCCCGGTAGGGAAGAGGAGTTCGAGGCGGCATTCGAGCAGGCGAAGAGCCTTATCGCCGGTTCGCCCGGCTGCATTTCCGTTGAACTGCGCCGCAAGGTCGAGGTACCGAACGAATACCTGTTGCTCGTGCAGTGGGAGACGATCGAGGACCACACCGAGGGCTTCCGCGGCTCCGAGGCCTTTACCGCCTGGCGCGAGCTGCTCCACCACTTCTACGAGCCCAAACCGGTGATGGAGCACTTTACATTTGTAGCGGGCGAAACCGGCATTTCCGGCACTTAGGGGTTCGCCGACTAACGCGGCGGTTTCCCCATGACGTCGGAGGTGGCGGTTACTCGGCCTCGCGCTTGTTTTCCAGTTCGTTGATCCGGTTCGCGGCCTTCCGGAGCCGCTCCTTGCGGCTTTCGACTTTCTCGTCCGAAAACACCTCGTCGTACTTGAACTCGTCGTAGATCAACTCGTCCTCGTCGGAGTACTTGAGGATCATCCGTGGCACCGACAGCGTGACGATGAGCGAGGGCCACACGACCCAGGCGTAACTCCAGTCGAGCGCGAGCTGCAGGATGAGGAACGCGACGAGGGTGACGCCGATGATGATCCAGTCGAGCGATTCGACGAGCTCCCCGCGCTTGCGCAGCGATTCCAGCTCCGCCTCGTCCGAGGCGGGCTCGAGGTCCTTGCCGGGCTTTGCCTTGCCGTCGGAAGCGGGTGCCTCCGGTGTGGCGGGCACCGCGATGTCGCGCTTGACCAGCGCACCACCTGTTACTTCGAGCGGAACTCCGCCGGGAAGTCCGGTGAACAGGTCGTCGAGCTCGCGGACCCGGCGCGCGTCGGCGGCGCGGCCCGAAAGCTCCTCGAACTCGGACATGTCGATGCGCCCGGTCGCATAATGCTCGCCGAGCGCGTTGAGCGCGTGGAGGCGCTCGTCGTCGCTCAGGCGCAGGTTCTCGCTGTCGTCGGCGGCCATTTGTGTCCCACTCCCCGGGTCCGGCGTACGTGTGCAGTCCTGACCCAAGCCTAGCGGCACCGGGGCCAGGCGATTACGCGGCGCCGACGACCCCGCAGCCGACGCGGTCCCCGGCATCGCCGGTGCTCAACGAATCCTCGTCGGGCGCCGGCGCGTAACGGTCGGGGATGTGCGCGAAGTTGTCCGGGCCGGCGTGGATCATCACCGCGGTGCCCTCGCCCGCGCCGAGGTCTTCGGGTGTGAATCGGTCGGTCTGGAATGAGGTCTCGGCCTTGCCGTTCTCCATGACCAGCAGCGGAGGCATGTCCCCGGCGTGGTCGGGGTGCTCGGCGTCGTCCGGATTGAGGTGCGAGCCCGCCGAGTGGAATGCGGAGTGCTCGCCGTCCTCGTCCGTGCCGTGCGGCTCGCACTCCCCGGTGTCGTGGATGTGGAACCCGTAGAAACCGGGATCGAGTCCTTCGAGGGAGGCGGTCACCTCGGTGGCGCCATCGACTTCGGTGAACGACACCGTACCCAGCTCGTCGCCTGCCTCGTTCTGTACGCGCGCGGTCGCGGCCGGCTCCGCGTCGGAGCCGGCCGCCTGGCCTGCCTGTTCTGCGCTTGCGGTGGACTCGGCGTCGCTCGGGGAGGACGTATCTCCGGCGTCATCCGAACCGCATGCGGCGAGGCCGAGAAGGGCTACGGCCCCGATGCCGAGGGCGAGGCGGCTTGCGGTGTGTCGTCGGATTTCGTTGGCGGTTGTGCGCACGTCGACTCCTTGGGATCGGGCGTTCCGGGGCGTTCGCCCCTCCACTCCAGCCCTACACCACGCGCGCGCGGTACAGAAGGGACGGACGGCGACCAGGGGTGATTGCACAGGCGAAATGTGGCCGGGCGTAGGGTATGCCCGTCCGCGACGAAGGAGGCAGTGTGGCAGCTGAGGTGGGACCGAATTCACCTGACGGGGACGTCGAGAAGGCGGGCGGACCCGCTGCCGGGAACGCATCGGAGCAGGAAACGAACGGGCTGTCGCGGCAGCTCGCGAACCGGCACATTCAGCTCATCGCGATCGGCGGTGCCATCGGGACCGGGCTGTTCATGGGCTCGGGCAAAACCATTTCTCTCGCCGGGCCGTCCGTGCTGTTCGTGTACATGATCATCGGCGGGATGCTGTTCTTCGTGATGCGCGCGATGGGTGAGCTGCTCCTGTCGAACACGAATTATCATTCCTTCGCCGATTTCGCCGGCGACCTTCTCGGGCCGTGGGCGGGCTTCTTCACCGGGTGGACGTACTGGTTCTGTTGGATCGTCACCGGCATCGCCGACGTCGTCGCCATCGCCGGGTACACCACGTTCTGGTGGCCGGACCTGCCTTTGTGGATCCCCGCGCTGGCCACTGTCGCCGTGCTCATCGGGCTCAACCTCGTCACGGTCAAGGCGTTCGGCGAGACCGAGTTCTGGTTCGCGATGGTGAAAATCGTCGCGATCGCCGCGCTTATCGTCGTCGGCCTGGTCATGGTGTTCTCGCACTTCTCGGCGCCGAACGGCGCGCAGGCGCAGTTCGCGAACCTGTGGAACGACGGCGGCATGTTCCCCACCGGGTTCATGGGCTTCGTCGCCGGCTTCCAGATCGCGTCGTTCGCGTTCGTCGGCATTGAGCTCGTCGGCACCGCCGCGGCCGAGACGAAGGACCCGGAAAAGACGCTGCCCAAGGCGATCAACGCGATCCCCGTGCGCGTCGCGTTGTTCTATGTCGTCGCGCTGCTCGTCATCCTCGCGGTGACGCCGTGGCGCGAGATCTCCCCCGACAACAGTCCCTTCGTCGCGATGTTCTCGCTCGCCGGCTTCGGGATCGCCGCCTCGGTGATCAACTTCGTCGTGCTCACCTCGGCCGCGTCCTCGGCGAACTCGGGGATCTACTCGACCTCGCGAATGGTGTACGGGCTGTCGTGGCACAGCGACGCGCCCTCATGGTTCGCGCGCCTGTCCTCGCGCCGCGTTCCCGCGAACGCGCTCTACCTGTCCGGGGTCTTCCTGCTCACCGGGGTGGTGATGGTGATGGTCGGCGACTCGATTATCGACGCGTTCACCATCGTCACCACCGTGTCCTCGCTGTGCTTCATGTTCGTGTGGACCATGATCCTTGCGAGCTACATGGCCTACCGGCGAAAGTTCCCCGAGCGCCACGCGGCCTCGAAGTTCAAAATGCCCGGCGGGATCGTCATGTGCTGGGTCGTCATCGCGTTCTTCGCGTTCCTCATCTGGGCGCTTACGCAGAAGGACGACACCCTGCACGCGCTCCTCTTCACGCCGATCTGGTTCGTCGTCCTCGCGATCGCGTGGCTCCTCCTGCGGCGCACGCCGGTGCAGCAGTCCCGCATCCGCGCCTTTCGCGAAGGCCGTAGCGAGTTCTGATCCCGCACGCGCCCCAGGAGTGGAATGCTGTGGGGGCGACGAGGACAGAGAGAGGGTGCGACATGGCAGCGGATTCGCAGGACGGTGCCGATCGAATCGTTCGGGCGAAGCGGACGATATCGGCGCCTGCGGCAAGGATCTTCGAGCTGATCGCCGATCCGGCCAAGCAGCCCGATTGGGACGGAAACGACAACCTCGCCGAGGCAGCGGAAGGACAGCGGGTCCGCTCCGTCGGCGACGTGTTCACCATGACGATCACCAAGGGCGTGGACCGTGCCAACGAAGCCGTCGAGTTCGCCGAGGGCGAGCTCATCGCGTGGCGGCCGAGCGTGCCCGGCGAGCCCGCGCCCGGCCACCTATGGCGCTGGGAAATCGCCGACCTGGGGGATGGGACGTGCGACGTCATCCATACCTACGACTGGACCGACCTGACGGACACTGCACGCATGGAGCGAGCGGCGGCCACCACTTCGGAGTGGCTCGAAAGGTCCATCGACCGGCTCGCGGCGGTGGCCGAACGCTGATCCGGCCACCGCGCGAGGGTTACTTCGCGGTCGCGCCCCAGCCGTGGACCTTGTCGATCGAGATCCACACGTCGACGCGTGGCTGGTCCCGCACCGGGTACGGGTTGCCCGTGTAGTGGCGCGAGATTTTGTCGATGCCTTCGAGCTCGGGGTCGTCGGCGATCTCGACGACGCGGCCCTGGATGGAGACGTGCGAGTACCAGTCGCCATCGGCGAGCACGGTGAGCGAGACGCGCGGATCGCGCTTGAGGTGCTGCAGGCGGACGCGGCTGGCGTCGAGGTTGAAGCGGATGCGGTCGCCTTCGAGGAGGTACCACGTCGCCACGGTCACGGGCGTGCCGTCCTTGCGGAGCGTCGCCATCACCGACGGATTCGGTTTGGCCAGAAATTCGAACTGCTGAGTCGAGGGCGTCTCGGCCATGGGATGTCTCCTAGTTCGGGGATCGGTGCCGCCCAGCGTACGCCGGGCGATTGCGGGTTCGTCGCGCGTTTACCTGCCTGACCCGGCAACTTTTCCCGCTCGTTTCCGGGGCTGGATACGTTAACGCCATGGCGGCATCGACGTATTCCCGAAGATCATTTATGACGGCGGGCACCGCGACCCTCGCCGTCGGCGCGTTCGCGGCGGGAACAGGACGCGTCGCCGCGGCGCAGACCGGCTCCTCGGCCCGCGATAACCTCGCCGCGCTAGACCTCGAGGTGATGACGGTGACCGACACCTCCATCGCCCTGAGCTGGACGACCTACGCGCTGAGCGGCGGCCCCGTGGAGGCAGATACCGAGCTGCTGCTCGGACCGGCCGACAGCCGCGCGCCGCTGCAGCAGGTCCACTTCGACGAGACCCCGGTGGCGATGCACCACGTGATCGTCGACGGCCTGGAACCGGGCCGCGCGTACCGCTTCGAGGCGCGCTCGGCCGGCGTCCGCGCGATCGGGAACCACGTCGTCACGAACCTCCCCGGTTCGCCCGAGCGCACCGGCGTCGTGCGCACGCTCGTCCCACCGCCGGGCAGGAAGATCCGCACGATCGCCGTGGCCAACGACATCCACATCGGCGAGGAGAAGTCAGGACTCATCGTCGGCGATTTCCCGCCGGGCGCCTCGCAGGAGCCCGGGCTGCCTCCGTACGCCGACGTCATGCTGTCGGGGATGCTCGCGGAGCTCGGCCGCGCGGGCGTCACCGAGCTATTCTGCAACGGCGACCTCACCGCGGAGGCGCGCCCGGCGGAGGTCGCCAGGGCACGCGAGCTGCTCGACGGCTTCGGCGAAAAGGGGCGCAATTGGTGGGCCACGCGCGGGAACCACGATCGCCCCCACCGCGGCGCCGAGTACTCCTCGTGCGCGCCGTACGGCAACGAGCACTTCGACTGCTGGGGCCAGCTGTTCACGCCGCGGCAGACGATGTGGTCGACCGACGTCGGCGGGCTGCGCGTCGTCGGGCTCGACTCGACACATGTAGATTCCTCTGGCGGCCTCATCGACCCCGCGCAGTTCGACGAGCTCGACCGCGTGCTCGCCGAGAATCCGGACCAGCCGACGCTGTCGCTCACCCACCATCCGGTTACGCGAGACGCCCAATGGAGCAACTTCACCGGGCCGCCGTTTGTGCTGGATGACGCCGACGCGATGCGCCTACAGGGGGCCCTCGCGCGCACCCCGGGTTCCTTCCTGCACATGTCCGGCCACACGCACCGCACCCGGCGCGGACCCGCCGATGTCCGGCCGGACGATAGCCGCGCACCGACCGAGTACCTCGAAGCCGGCGTCGTCGTGTCGTACCCGGGGAACTACACCTTGATCACGCTGTACGAGGGCGGTTATATGGTCAACCTCCACCGCGTGGCCTCGCCGCTCGCGCTGCGCTGGATTGCCCGCTCGCGCCACACCTACTTCGGGCTCGTCCCCGAGTACCTCCTCGGCACGCTCGCCGACCGTAACCACGTCGCGCACCGGGACTTCTCGGGCCTGCGTTGAGCGTCGCCGCGCGCGGGCGGCTGGGATTCAGCGGGCGGAACGCCGATCGCCGAAATGCCTTGTGGGTATCGGGTGCCACCTAGGATCGGCGCACACCCCGGCGAAAGAAGGAGCGGCCATGTCCGACCCGGCAAACTCAACCGCGCGCGAACACAGCGGCGACGTCTACGAAATTGAGCGGCTTAAGTATCGGTACCTCCGCGCGCTCGACACGAAGGCCTGGGAGGATTTCGCCGACACCCTCACCGAAGACGTGCGCGGCGACTACGGCACCGCGCCCGACGGCACCGCCCTGCGATTCTCGGACCGCGAATCGCTGGTCGGCTACCTGCGCGAGGCGATGGGCGGTCGCGGGGTGATCACCGAGCACGCCGCGACTCACCCCGAGATCGACATCGACGCGGACGGCTACGGAGCCCGCGGCACCTGGTACCTCCACGACCGGGTCATCGTGGCCGAGTTCGACTTCATGCTCATCGGCGCGGCAATCTACTCCGACCGCTACCGGCTCACCGCCGAAGGATGGAAGATTGCCGAGACCGGCTACGAGCGCACCTACGAGGCGACGATGTCGCTCAAGGGGCTTGACTTCTCACTCACTCCCGGTGCCGCACTGGCCGAAGGCTCCTAATGCCGTGTCCGCCGACCATCGATCACAGGTAGACCATTGGAGGAAGCGGACCCCAGAAAAATCGGACAAGGCGTTTGCAAAAGACATCGACGGGCATTTCGCTGAAGGAATTCCTAGCTGGATCGGGAAGGTCAACAAAATGAAGCTAACTGGCCGCCAAATGGTCAAGTATGCGGACGAGCAGTTCGTTGAAGCTGGCTATCTCAAGGTGGCTAGTTATGACGGCGTAGAGATGACAGTCTGGAGCCGTTCTTTTGATCGCCTTCCTGGCTGTATTTGTGAGCTCAGGTTGTTTATTGATACTGGTAAGAGGGCGGGCGCGACTATGGTGTTGTGGCCGAGTCTGCGCCTTGAGGAATCGTTCCTAGAACACGTGTTGCCGTCCGAGGTGTATGCCAGGCTGGTCGAGGTCTTAGGGCGGGGTACAGATAGTCTGAAGATCGAAGAGTTGAGACTACTCAATGAAAAGGTCAAAAAAGGGTCCCGCCCGTACTTCGGTCTTACGACCGAGTTGTTTGATCAGTACTTTGTTCCTGGTGTTCGTGAGTTTGATCGGGCCGCTGACTTAGTTGCTCAGTCGCGTGAGAGTCTTCGGGCGTGTGCGTTGGAACCCCGGCTCGGGGTACGCCCGCCGCTGGATATACAGCAGTTTCAGTTTCGTGGGGCGGCTTTGCTGTTGGCAACGCTGTATGGCCGGGACGCTTTTGACGATGTGGTGTCGGAGTACCGCAGTTTGAAGGACGCTGGGCATTGGATGCATTCGGAGTCCGATGAATCTCTTGATGATTTCGTGAAGGTCGTCGATCTCGTGCCGGAGGAGTCGTGGGCCGCGATGCGTGCCGGCGGGCAATAACGACTGACGGTTCTGCGGCCATTCACCCCCCCGATAATGTGTGCGCCCTACGCCGGAACCCCGGGGCTCGTGGTCGAATACTCGTGCCCGTGCTCGGCCCGTTCCCACAGCTCGTCGCGCGTCTCGAGGCCCTCGGATTGCAGCTCCCGCTTGAGGATCTTGTTCGTCGCCGTCATCGGTAGGGTTTCGGCGAGCCGAACCCAGCGCGGCCACGCTTTCGGCGACAGGTCGTCCTGCCGCTCGAGAAATGCCTGGAACCCTTCCGGGGTGAGGTGGGCGTCGTGCCGCGGGACGAGCGCGGCGACGATCTGGTCCCCGACACCCCGCGGATCCGGCAGCGAATACACCGCCGCCCGCGACACCGCCGGATGGCGCAAGATGATCTCCTCGATAATCCCGGTCGCCATGTTCTCGCCGTCGACCCGCAACCAGTCGCCCGTCCTGCCGGCCATGAAGATGTAGCCGTCGGCGTCACGGTAGGCGAGGTCGCCCGACCAGTACTTTCCGTCCCGCAGGCGCTCGTTCGTGGCGTCGGGATTGTTGTAGTAGCCGGAGAAGAATCCGGCTCCCTCGGTATTGACCAGCTCACCTATACATTCGTCGAGGTTTGTGATCGCGCCGCTGTCGTCATACTCCGCGCGCGGACACTCCGTGCCGGTAAACGGATCGAAGACCGCCACCCCGGGGAAGGGTTCGCCGATCGATTGAAGCGGCGAATTCTCGGTACGCACCACGATGATCGCTAATTCTGTAGAGCCATAGGCATCCGAGACCTTGCACCCGAAACGCTCGGCGAACGCCGGAATGTCCTTCGACGCCGCCTCGTTGCCGAACGCCAGCCGCAGCGTGTTCTCCGCATCGTCGGGCTGTGCGGGAGTGTCGAGGATGTATGCGAGCGGTTTGCCCACGTAATTCATGTACGTCACGCCGTATCGGCGCACGTCGGGTAGGAACCGCGATGCGCTGAACCGCCGCGCCAGCACCATCGTGCCGCCGGTGACCCACGCGGGGCCGACACCACCCAGGATCGCGTTGGAATGAAACGTGGGCATCGACAGATAGAACACATCCCGCGCGGTAAGCCCATGCGAATCGGCGAGCATCGAACCGCTCATCACCACCGTCGAGTTCGCCACTCGGACGGCCTTGGGGTTGCCGGACGTCCCCGAGGTGAATATCAACATGAACGGATCCCGGGCGCCTCGCTCTGGGAAGAATGACGGCGGAGTCGCGTCCGCCACCAGGTCGTCCCATTCGTCGGAGGCGACGTTGATGATGCGTACGTCCCCGAGGTCGAGCCCTTCCAACAGCGGCGCGTAGCGGCCGTCGGTGAGTAGAATCTGGCAGTCGGCGGTCCGGATATCGCGCGCAAGCCCCTCACCACGCCGCGTCGTGTTGATCCCTGCGGTCACGTAGCCCCCGAGTGCTCCCGCGGCGAGCGCGAACATGATCTCGGGAACGTTGTCGAGCAGCGTGCCGACGTGCCGCGGGCGGTCGTCGTTCAGCAGAGCGTGAATCGCGCTCGCGCGCCGCTTGGAGCCGACGACGAACTCGCGCCACGTAATGACCTCGTCGTCGAACTTGATCGCGGGCCGGTCCGAGTCGTGGTGGGAAAGCAAAAGATCCCGCATGGTTTCGGCCATGGTTCCCTCCGGAGAACGGGGCGCTAGAACACATAACGCTGTGAGCTAGATCATATTCAATGTCCGGAGGATTTCAGCGAAGTTCGAAAGGTCCACCCGCACAGGGGGAGCGGGTTGCGGCGGTCAGCAACCCACCGGTGCGCCGGAGCCCTCGGCTGCGGCGCAGACCGACGTCGCCGACAGCTTCCACACGCCGCCGGAGTTGGTGAACACCACCGGGGTGCTCAGACGCGTCTGCCCCTCGGCCGTGTACTCCAGTGTCGCGGTGATGGAATCGCCGGAGCGTTCGAGCGGTCCGACGACCCGTGCTTCGCCCTGCGGGTCGTCGCCCACGCCTAGCCCGGCGAGAAACTGCGGAATGCCTACGCCGAGCATGCCGTTTTCCAACGATTGTGCCTTCGCCTCGTCGGAGGCGTCGGTCGTGACGAGGAACTGCACGAGCGAATCGAGCTCCTCTACCGTCGGCTCGGCCGAGGTCACGGTGAACCCCTCGGCGGGCACGTCCGTGGAGGGCGTCGTATCGCCGTCGGTCGGCGGCGTCTCGGGCGAAGTCGTGGCGTCGGAGGTGCTCGGAGCCGCGCTCGACGACGTGTTCTCCGACGTCCTCGACGAGTTCGAGGACTTTTCCGAGCTGGGGCTGCTGGACAACTTCTTCGAGGACTTATCGCTCTTGGACGAACCGCTGCCCTTCGAGGAGCCGCTGCTGGACGAGCCACCCTTCGACGAGCCTCCGGAGGAGTACGGCTTCGCCGTCGACGTCGCGGCGATCTTCTTCTTGCTCGAATCGCTCGTCTTGTCCGAGTCTTTCTTGCTGTCCTTGGACTTGGCCCCGTCCTTGTCCTCGCGCTTGTCCTTGTCGGAATCCGTGGTTTTGTCGCCCTTGTCGTCTTTCTTCTTCTCGTCCTTCTTGCCCTTGCCGGGCTCCTCGGCTCGGGATGTCTCCGACGCCTCTGCTGCCGTGTTCTTCGGCTGCGGGTCGTCGGTCGTGCGCACGAGCGCCGCAATGGCCACGCCAGCCACCAGCGCAATCGCCAGAATTCCGGCACCGAACGCGAGCATCGCCGAGCGCTTGGTCACCGTGATGGTCTCAGAACTGTCGGACGGGCTGGAGCTATCGCGCACGGAATATCCTTTGCGGTCGGTCGTCTCATTGGGGCGAATCGTCGTACGCCTTTCACAGCGCGGCCTCATGCTAACGGTCCGAAATGAACACCGGAATTTACCTCTCCGCCACCCTGAATGGTGCTTGGCGCGTTCCCAGTCACCACCTGGGAAAGTAAAACGAGGTTTGTATATGACGGCGGAGAGCCGCAGATTTTCCTAACGAAACTTAGGTGAGATCGTCGTAAACTCCCGAGACCCACGCCGCATATCGGTCGGCCGAACGACGCACCGCGCCCGAGGCATCGGAAAGCACCGAGCCGCCGAAGTTCCCGTAGAGCCTGTCGAATTCGTACCGCGACACGTGCTCGGCGATGCGCCGCACGACCGCCGCGGACAGTGGGATCCAGTTGGGGTAGGACCGCATGAACGTCACCCAACCGGTGTCGCGGACGGGGCCGATGGTGTCGCCGGCGAAGAGGACCCCGGCGCCGTCCGGTGCGGTCCAGTGGACTACGTTGCTGCCGGGGAAGTGTCCGCCGGGCTGTGACGCCCGGACCCCGGGCAGGATCTCAGTCTCCCCGTCCCAGATCACTGTGTTCTCCGGGCGCACCCCGAGCCACTCTTCGTCGGCAGCGGAAATGAACACCGGAGCGCCGCCGAACGCGCGGGACCACACCGACTGGAGGCCGTACATGTGCGGATGCGAGGGCACGATCGCCTCGACCCCGCCGAGCCGGGAAATCTCGGCATGCACGGCGTCATCGAAATAGTTGGGTGCTTCGAGGAGCACGTTGCCGGCGTCCGTCTGGAGCAGGATTGGTACCTGGCCGATCCCGGGGCAGCGATGTTGCCGAATGCCGAGCACGCGCGGTTCGAACTCGACGATCTCGAGGGAGGCGCCGTTCGCCCCCGCGCGCTCGGGGCTCGTCCATTCCTGCCCGCGGGGCGGAACGAACTGTCGCTCGTCCGCACAGATCGGGCACACGTCGGGGAGTGCATCGCCAACGCGCTCCACGCCGCACGTGGCGCACTGGATTGTGGTTGCCGCGCCGAAGTCATTGTCCATGGTGCAGTGCAGATTACACCCGGACGCTAGGCCTTCACTTCCGGATCGGGTGTGCGCACGGTGATCGGGTCGGTACCGTCCCACGCCGAGACGCCCCTGGCCTCCGGGATGTCCTCGCGGCTGAATACCGGCTCGAGCCTCTGCTTGCGCTGCGCGCCGTAATTGTTCATCAGTCGCAGCCCGATCTTCGCCAGCGGGATGAGTGCGATGAGGTTGATCGTCGCCATCACGCCCATGAACAGGTCGGCGAGGTTCCACACCAGCTCGAGGCTGCTCACGGTGCCGATCACGACCATGACGCAGACGATGGCGCGAAAGACGTTGACCCACACGTCGGATTCGCGGATGAACCGGACGTTGACCTCCCCGATGTATGCGCTGCCGAGAATCGAGGAAAACGCGAGGAAGAAGATTGTGACGATGAGGAACGGGATCGCCCAGTCGCCGACCTGCCCGGCGAGTGCGTTCTGCGTGAGCGAGATGCCCTCGGCCTCGCCGCCGTACTCCGGGTTCGACAGCAGGATGATGAATGCGGTCGCCGAGCACACGACCAGGGTGTCGAGATACACGCCGAGAGACTGGACGAGCCCCTGCTTCGCCGGGTGGGATACCGAGGCCGTGGCCGCGGCGTTCGGGATCGAGCCCATTCCGGCTTCGTTCGAGAAGAGCCCGCGCCGCACACCCTGCATAAACGCGGCACCGAGCGCGGCCCCGGCAACTTCCTTGAACCCGAGCGCGTGTCCGACGATTAGCCCGACCATCCCCGGCACCTCGCCGATGTTGATCGCCACCACGAACAGCGCGACCGCGACATAACCGACCGCCATGATCGGCACCATGATCTCGGTGACCGACGACAGCCGCCGCACCCCGCCGAACACGACCGCCGCCGTCAGCAGCGCGAGAACAACCCCGATGGCGAACATCGGCGCGCGACCCTCGAACGAGAACTGCGTATCGATCGACGCGGCGATCGAATTGGCCTGCACCGTGGGGAAGATGAAGCCGTAGGTCACGGTCACGATCACCGCGAAGCAGACCGCGACCTTTTTCCAGCCGAGCCCGTCACGCATGTAGTAGGCGGGCCCGCCGACATAGGAGTCGCGCCGGCGCACCTTGTACAGCTGCGCGAGTGCGGACTCGATAAAGGAGGTCGCGCCGCCGAGGATCGCGAGCACCCACATCCAGAACACCGAGCCGGGCCCGCCAACGGTGATGGCGATGGCAACGCCGGCGACGTTCGCCGAGCCCACCCGCGCCGCGGCGGAGATCGTGAACGCGCGAAACGCGGAGATCCCCTTTTTCCCCTCGGAGATGTCCGAGGGCTTTTCGGTAATCGTCCGGAACATCTCCGGCAGCCACCGGATCTGCATCGCGCCGGTGCGAATCGTGAACCACATCCCGGCCAGGCACAGCAGCGCGATCACGAAATACCAATAGTTCTCGTTGATCGTCTCGACGGCCGTCGCAAGAGTTTCCATGCGCAACAGCGTAGGGCCACTACCCGTTTCGCGGGCGTTTATCGCCGTCCCAGCTTCGCCCGACACCGCGTCATTGCGGTATGACGGCGGAGGAGCGCGGCTCTCTGGGCGGTTTAGCTGCCCTCGGCGGGCTGCCTCACCGTGAGCGGATCCGAGCCGTCCCATTCGGAGACGTTCTTCGCCTCGGGGATGTCGTCGCGGCTGAAGACGGGGTCGAGGCCCTGCTTCTTCTGGTCGGTGTAGTTCTTCATCAGCTTCATCGCGATCCTTGCCAGGGGGATGAGTGCGATGAGGTTGATCGTCGCCATGAACGCCATGAACAGGTCGGCGAGGCTCCACACGAGGTCGATACTGCCGATCGCGCCGCCGATGACGGCGACACAGACGAGCACCCGGAAGATTGTGAGCGCCAGCTTGCTCTCCCGGAGGAAGTTGATGTTGGACTCGCCGTAGTAGGAGTTACCGAGGATCGAGGAGAAGGCGAGGAAGAAGATCACGATGGTGAGGAATGGGATCGCCCAGTCGCCGACCTGCGCGGCGAGTGCGTTCTGCGTGAGGGAGATGCCTTCCGGGTCCCCGCCGTACGACGGGTCCGAGAGCAGGATGATGAACGCGGTCGCCGAGCACACGAGCAGCGTGTCGAAGTAGACGCCGAGCGACTGGACGAGGCCCTGCTTGACCGGGTGGGACACCGAGGCCGTCGCGGCAGCGTTCGGCACCGAACCCATGCCGGCCTCGTTGGAGAACAGGCCGCGGCGGATGCCCTGCATGATCGCCGCGCCGATCGCGGCTCCGGCGATTTCCTTGAAACCGAGGGCGTGCCCGACGATCAGCCAGAACACTCCCGGTACCTCGGAGATGTTGAGCGCGACCACGACGAGCGCCACGGCAACATAGGCGAACGCCATGATGGGCACCATGATCTCGGTGACCGCCGACAGGCGGCGGATGCCGCCGAAGATCACCGCAGCGGTGAGCAGCGCGAGGATGATTCCGATGATCACCATCGGGCCGGTGCCCTCGATCTCGAACTGGTTGTTGAGCGACTGCGCGATCGAGTTGGCCTGCACGGCGTTGAACACGAAGCCGTAGGTGATCGTGATGATCACGGCAAAGGCGATGGCGACCCATTTCCAGCCGAGCGCATCGCGGATGTAGTACGCCGGGCCGCCGACATAGGAATCACGTTTGCGGACCTTGTACAACTGGCCCAAGGAGGACTCTACAAATGATGTGGCGCCGCCGAGGATTGCGAGCAGCCACATCCAGAACACCGCGCCCGGGCCGCCGACGGTAATGGCCACGGCCACGCCGGCGACGTTGGCCGAACCCACGCGGGAAGCGGCCGAGACCGTGAAGGCTCGGAAGGCGGAGATTCCCTGCTTGCCTTTCTCGATCTCCGAGGGCGACTCGGTAATCGAACGGAACATCTCCGGGATGAGGCGGATCTGCACCGCCCTCGTCCACACCGTGAACCACACACCGGCGATACACAAGATCGCGATGACGAAATACCAGTAGTAGTCATTGATATTGGTGACGGCATCGGTGATCGCATCCATGGGCACAACTGTAAATGGGCACCGGCCCAAATGCCTCACGAACCGGCGAAAGCCGAGAAAACGGGAAACCGGTGTTGTCCACCTATCGCAAAGGTAGCGTGAACATCGCTCACGAGATATCCCCACAAGGAGGCAGCAATGACCGACCAACCCGGGAACCCCTACGCCCCACAGCCCGACGGCCAAGGTCCGCAGGGTGGCTCCGTTCCGGCAGGTGGCAATAATTCCTCAGGTGGCTACCCCGCGGCTGGCGGCTACTCACAGCCCGGCGGCTACTCACAGCCCGGCGGGTACCCGGCGGACGGCACGTATCCGCCCGGCGCCAACAATCCCTCGGGCGGTTACCCGCAGGCAGGTCAGTACCCGGGAGGCGAGTTCGGTGGTTACGGCTACGCTTCGGGCGGTATCCCGGCAGGCGGAGCGCCGCAGGGTAACCAGCAGTGGGGCGCCCCGCAGCAGGGGCCGGCAGCCGCCGAGGCGAGGGGATTCTTCTCCGCGCTATTCGATATGTCGTTCCAGAGCTTCATCGCGATCAAATTCGCGCGATTCATCTACATGTTCTTCATCATCGTCTTCGCGTTGCTGTGGATCATCGGCCTCCTCAGCTCGCTCGGCGCGGCGGTAGCCGGAGATGGCGGCTGGCTCGTCCTCGTCGCCTTCGTCCTCTTCGGCTGGATCCCGCCGCTCATCTACATTGTGCTCATCCGCCTCTCCCTCGAATTCATGATCGCCCTCGTCCGCACCTCACAGAACACCGCGGGCACGCGCCAGGAAATCGAGGGACTACGCCGCGAACTCCGCTCGCAAGCATAACCCGCGCGCCGCACCCCACAAATCGCGAAGGTGCCCTACCGCGAATCCATTCGCGGTAGGGCACCTTCTCTCGTTCGTCCCCGCTTACCCCCAACTATGACGTCGGAGGTACGGAAACCTACTTGCCCGCGGCGATCAGTTGGTCGAGCAGACCGTTGATCTCGCCGGTGCGGCGCTCCTCGGGCGAGACGCCGGTCTCGGAGAACTCGGTGAAGAGGGACAGCGAGACCTGCGAGCGCACGACGTGCATGTTGAAGTTCGCGAGGATCTGGCGCCACTGCTCGACGGCGCGGACACCGTTGTCGGCGCCGTAAGACACGATCGCGGCCGGCTTGTTCTGCCATTCCGGGCCGATGGAGTCGAAGGCGTTCTTCAGCGCGCCGGGCACGCCGTGGTTGTACTCGGGGGTCACGAAGATAAAGGCGTCAAAGGAATCGATCGCCTCGGACCATTTCTGCACCTCGGGGGTGTCGTACTGGCGGTTCGCGGCGCCGGGGACCGTGGCGCTGGTGAGGATCGGGATGTTGAATTCCGCAAGCGAGACGATCTCGAACTCGGCGCCGCCGTGGCTGTCCGCGTTCTGCTTGACCCACTCGGCAACCGTGGTGGACTTGCGTCCCTCGCGGACCGAACCGTCGATGATGCCAACCTTCATTTCGTCGAACTCCTCTAAGTAGATGTCTTTTGCCTTCGTTCAACGTTCTACCAACGTTGTACGGGCATTTCGTAGACGAATCAACAGTTCGGCCCGCGGTGATATTCCCGAGAGGTTCCTCCCAGGTGGAGGGCTAACCGTCTTGAAGTGTCGGTCATCGTGCTTATCGTGAACCTATGGCTTTCGACGAAACGGCAGCGCGGGAATTTCTTGCAGACCCCAGAGTGGGCATCTTCGCGGTGGCCGCAGAAAGCGGTCCGCCAGCGGCGACTCCGGTCTGGTATCTGTACGAGCCGGGCGGAAGCGTTCGGATCGTCACCTCGGCCTCGACGCGCAAGGCAAAGCTTCTCGCCCACGCCGGTGCCGCAACGTTGGTCGTAGAGGAATCTGCGCAGAACGCCACTTTTGTAGCGGTAGACTTGGAGCTGGTGGATGTCCGCGAGGCAGAGTCGGCGGACGACCGCGAGCTGGCCTCCCGCTATCTCGAAGGCGAGGCGATTGATCGCTTCGTGGAGATGGCGAGTGAACATATGCCGGACGAGAATGTGTACTCATTCCGCCCCACGAAGTGGCGCTTCGCCTCGATGAGCGTCTGAGGAGGAACGTCAGTGTCCAGTGAGTCACCACAGTCCGACGATGCCGCGGGCGAGGCTGTCGACGTCGGTGCGGACGCGCTGGCGGGCTGCCGCGTCCTCGCGGCCTTCGAGCGGCGCGCCGGCGATGTCGTCACGGTCCTCGGCCGCCACGGCATCGAGACGGTCGTCGCCCCGCCGATGTCGACGATCGCCCATCCGGACGACGAGGAGCTCCGCCGCGCTACCGAGCGGGTCGTCGCCGAGCGTCCGGACATCGTCGTCGCGACGACGGGTGTCGGGTTCACTGGCTGGCTCGAGGCGGCTGAACACTTCGGGATCCGCGAGCAGCTAGAGGACGTTCTCGCCTCGGCGCGCATTGTCTCGCGTGGCGCGAAGGTCACCGGCGCGGTGAAGAAGGCCGGTTTCGCGCCTGAGTGGGAGGCGCCGGATGGGTTGAGTGATGAGCTCCGCGGCTATCTCCTCGCGCAGGATCTCGATGTTGCGAAGGTTGCCGTGCAGTTCCACGGTTCTGGTGCCGACGGGATCGATGCGGACCTGCGGGCGGCGGGCTCCGACGTCATAGGGCTGGTTGTTTACCGGTGGGGGCCGCCGGCCGACCGTGAGGTGCTCGAGCGCAGCATTCGGGAGGTGGCCGAGGGCGAGTTCGATGCCGTGCTGTTTACGTCCGCGCCAGGCTCGGAGGCCTGGCTGCGCGAGGCGGATCGGCTCGGTTGGTATGACGGCGCACTTCTCAATTTCGCCGACCGCACGCTTGCCCTGGCCGTTGGACCGGTGACGGCGGGACCGCTCATCGACGCGGGTGTCGCCGTGGAGATTCCGGAGCGGTGGCGCCTCGGGGCGCTGTCGCGCCACACACTCGCGCTCCTCCGCGCGCAGCGGGCGTAGGCGAGGGGCTCGTGCTTGAAAGCGGGAAGCCGATTTACGGCCGGTAGTAGCCGTGGCGGACCGTGCGGTCGAGGATGCCGAGGGTTCCCTTGAGCGCGGACTCGGAGATCACCGGGAAGATCTTCTTCCATTCCGGCGCGGCCGTGGACCAGTCGTAATAGCTCGTCACGGTGGTGCCACCGTCGGTGGGCTCGAGGCGGTAGCCGTAGGTGTGGCCTATCGGGGGTTTGATCGCGCCGTCGATGGTCCACGCGATCTCGCGATCGGGGACGACGGTGGTGAACTGCACGGCGACGTCATACTTGCCGAGGTCCACGTCCCCGAGCGCCTCGCGGTCCATGTGGATGGTGAACTCCTCGCCCGCGGCGGTGACCGGCGAGCCGCTCGCGCTTTGGAGCATGCCGGAGGAGTCGATGGCGACGTGCCCCCACGGATCGCAGAGGAGGGCGAAGATTTCGGCGGGCTCTGCGGGGATGAAGCGGGCGACTTCGATGCGTTCGGACATGCCTCCAGTTGTACCCGCGCTCGCCGATGCGGCCGTGCCTCAGCCGATGTGCGGGGTGGTGACCTTCGAATTATGGAAGACGAGCGCGTCCGCGGCGGACGGGCGCGAGTAGGCGTAGTCGACGGTGAGCAGCGCTATGACGTGGTCGCCCGCGTCGACCTCGGAATGGATGCGCGTGCGGAACGAGGCGGCCGCGCCGTCGAGGAACACCGCCGAGTCGTCGCCCGTCCAGCCGATGCCGTCGAAACGCTCGGCGGATGGCCCGCTGAGCCGGCCGATATGGCCCGAGTGATCGGCGGTGAGCACGGAGACGCCGAGCGAATCGGCGCGCCGCAGCAGCGGCCACGTCGACGAGGACTTCTGCAGGCTCACCGACACGATCGGCGGCTCGAGGCTCACGCCCACGAACGTCCCGACGACCATGCCGACCGGCACGTCGTCGACGAGCGCGGCGACGGTGGCGATCGGAGTGGGGACGCCGGCGAGGATATTGCGCAGGTCCTTGCCGCTGACCTCGGGGGAGAGATCGGCGATGGCGGGGTCGTCGTGGCGGATGGAGGTCGTGGTCATGAGATTCCCTTCGCTGTCGGCGGATCGTGTGCCGCCGTTCGGATCGGTCAGAACTGTGTGCCTGTCGCGGGTGGGGTGGCGTCGAGGAACGAGCGCCCGAGGATGCGGAGCTTGTCGCGGCGTCGCTCGTGGAGCGTGTGTGTGCGCAGATCGCGCCATCGGCGGTCGAGCTCGACGCTCGGCGCGATGCCGCGGGTGCCGGTCAGCTCGAACACGCGGGAGGCGATGTCGACGGTGAGCTCCCCGGTGGTTGCCTTCGCCGCGCCGACGGCGAGCGCGGCGCGGCCGTCCGCGTCGACACCGGCGTCGAAGGCCTGGTCGACAGCACGCCCGGCGGATTCGAGGACCGCGCCCGCGGTGAAGGCGCGCGCGGCGAGCTCCCCGGCGAGATGCTCGGTGAGCTCGCCGCCGATACCGGCCGCGCGGGCCAGATCGAGCGCCTCGTCGAGCGCGGCCTCGGCGAGACCGACATCGATCGCCGCGTGCAACAGCTGCGCGAACGCGCCGTACGCGGGCAGGGAATCGGTGTCGAAGGCGAAGACGTTCTCGGCGCCGACGCTCACCGCATCGAGCTCGACCCGGCCGGAACCGGTGAGCCGCTGTCCGAGCGCATCCCATTCGTCGACGAGCCGCACGCCGGGCGCGAGCGCGTCGACGAAAGCGACGACATCGGGAAGCGTCTCGTCCGAGGCGCCGTGGTGGAACGCGCTCACCGCGAGGTGGTCCGCGTACGGCGAGCCTGTGCAGAAGTATTTCACGCCGTCGAGGCGCGCGCTCTTCGCATCGTCGGCAAGTGTGACGGCGACGTGCGGTCCGCGCTCGGCCTGCGCGTTCGACAGCAGCGACCCGCCGAGAATCCGCTCGGCCCACTCCCGCTCGGAACTCGGCCGTCGGCCGGAGAACAGCCACCTGGCGAACACGAAATGCGGCTGCACGATTTGCGCGAGCGAGCCGTTCCCGTAGGCGAGGACCCGGAGGAGCTCGGCGCGCTGCGAAGGGGAAACGTCTCCGGCCGCTGTCGCCGGGCCACCGAGGCGCGCGGGCACGGCCGCTCCGAGAATCCCCGACGCCTTGAGTTCGTCGACCTCGGCGAAGAGTTCGCGGTCACCGGCTTCGCGTTCGCCGGCGACGTTCCGCGCTCGCTCGCCGATCCGCGCTGCCTCGCGCAGGAGCGCGTCGAAGGGCGCGGCCGAGGGCGACAGCGCCGCCTCGGGTGAAGAGGTCGCGGCGGCACGGGGTCCGCCGATCGCCGAAGCCGCCGGCCGGAGTGCGCGCGTCGTCGTGGGGGCGCTCATCGTGCGCCGGACACGAGGACGCGTTCGCGGGCGGGCTCGGCACGTCCGGCGTCATGCCCGATGATCTCGCGGCCGAAGCGCTGCAGCTCCTCGTCGAAGTGGAGGAAGCCGGTGAGGATCAAGTCCACGCCGACCTTGCGGTAGGCGTCGATGCGCTCCTCGATCTGCTCGCGCGTGCCGATCAGCCCGGTCTTGAAGCCGTCGTTGTATTGGATGAGGTCCTCGAACGAGGAGTCGGCCCACATTCCCTTGCCGTCGCCGGTCGCAGCGCCGGCCTCCTTCACCGAAGAGCGGAAGGCCTCGACGGCCTCGGTATTGGCCCCGGCGACGATCTCGCGAAGCCGCTCCTTCGCCTCCTTCTCGGTGTCTTCGAGGATGACGAACCCGTTGAGCCCGATCTTCACCTCGCGGCCTGCGGCCTCGGCGTGCGAGCGCACTTCGGCGATCTGTTCGCCGATCGCCTCCGGCGAGGCGCCGTTGGTGAAGTACCAGTCGGAGTAGAGGCCGCCGTTGCGGCGGGCAGCGGTCGAGGTGCCGCCTTGGAACAGTTCGGGTACAACCGCAGGGCGTGGGCTCGCCGTGTAGTCGCGGATGCGGTAGTGGTCGCCGGCGAACTCGACGTTCTCCTCGGTGAGGATCTTGCGCAGCACCTGGAGGAACTCGGCACTACGTTCGTAGCGGTCCTGGTGCGCGAGCCAGGGCTCGCCGAACTTCACGTATTCGTCGCGCAGCCAGCCGGAGACGACGTTGAGCGCGAAGCGGCCGCCGTGGATCTCGCTCGCCGTGGCGGCGAGGTTCGCGAGCACGGCGGGCTGCCAAAAGCCCGGGTGCACGGCGGCGATGACCTTGAGCCGCTCGGTCGCGGCGAGGAGCGCGAGCGAGAACGACACCGACTCGTGCTGGCTGTTCGCCCCGTAGGAGCCGAGGTAGCGCACCTGGGACAACGCGTAGTCGAAGCCGACCTCCTCGGCGTGGCGGGCGAGCGCGACGTTGTAGTCGATGCCCCAGTCGGTGCGCTGCTCTACATTTGACGTAACCAGCCCGCCGGACACGTTGGGCACCCAGTAGGCGTACTGCAGATTCTCTGTAATTCCTGCGGTGGACATGGTGGTTCCTGTTCGTTGCGTGTGGTGTGGCCCTGCCGGGAATGTCGGCGGGCGAGGGTGTTCTACGAGGCGCTGGCGGCGACCGGTGCGAAGGGGACCTGTGCGGCGCGTGCCTCGCCTTCGGGGGCCGGCCGGTTCTTCACGCCGTAACCGAGGCGGTGCAGCTCGGGGATTACTCCCTCGCCGACGTGGAACGCCTCTTCGAGGTGCGGGTAACCGGAGAAGATGAAGTGGCTCAGGCCGGCATCGAAGTACTCGCCGATGCGCTCGGCGACCTGCGCGTACGAGCCGACGAGCGCCGTGCCCGCCCCGCCGCGAACGAGTCCGATGCCCGCCCACAGGTTGGGGGCGACCTCGAGCTCGCGGGCATCGGTGCCGTGGGTGAATCCGTCGCCGCGCGAGTGCAGCGCGGTCATTCGGCGCTGACCCTCGGACTGCGAGCGCGCGAGTCCGCCCTGGATCTGGTTCACCACTTCGGGGTCGAGGCCGTCGATGAGACGCTGCGCCTCGGTCCAGGCCTCGTCTTCGGTCTCGCGGGCGATGATGTGGAGGCGGATGCCGTAGTCGAGTTCGCGGCGGTGCCGGGCTGCGGCTGTGCGCGCGCGTTCGATCTTCGCCTGCACGTCGGCGGGGCGCTCACCCCAGGTGAGGTAGACCTGCGCATGCTTGGCGGCGACCTCGATGCCGGCGGGAGAGGAGCCGCCGAAGAACACCTGCGGCGGCTGCGCCGGGCGGCGCGAAAGCACGGCGTTCTCGACGTCGACGTGCTCGCCGCGCAGCGTGATCGGCTCGTCCTCGGTGAGGAGATGGTTGATGACCTGAAGCGATTCGTCGCCCACGGCGTAGCGCTCTTCCTTGCTGCGGTGGTCTCCGAACGCGCGCTGTTCGTGGTCCTCGCCGCCGATCACGACATTGAGCTTGAGCCTGCCGTTCGACAGCTTCTGGAACGTCGTGGCCTGCTGGGCGATCACCGTGGGGCTCACCAGCGAGGGGCGAGCTGCCACGAGAAAGCTCAGGCGCTTCGTCGCTCCGATGAGCGCGGCGGTCGCGATCCACGCGTCCTCGCACCACAGTCCCGTCGGCACGAGCACGGAATCGAAGCCATTGGATTCCGCGGCCAGGGCGAGCTGGGTGAGGTAGCCGAGGTCGGCTTCGCGCTCGCCGTAATGCCCTGTGGTCCCATGTCCGCCGGCCATGATCGCGCGCGAATCGCCGTAGGTGGGCAGGAACCAGTGCAGGGTGATCTCGGAATTAGCCATGTCCGGAAGTACACCAGCGCGCCGCGCCGGCGAACCACCGTTCAATTCGCGGTGAATCTAACGGGCCGGAATACTGCGCGCCGGTCACTAGGCTCGCGCAGGCAAGACGAGTCCGGCTCCCGTGCCGTTAGGGCAGGGGAGCCGGACTCGAATGACGGGGCGTGGAGCCCTATCGATTGTCGGCGGAGCCGCCGTACTCCTCGGAACCTGAGTCGTCAGCGGATGACTCGGCCTTCTCGCTGTCGGCCCACTCGCCGGACGAGTAGTCGTAGTCGATCTCGTTGCCCTCGTCGTCGGTGCGCCGGTACCAGTCGGTGACCTTCTCCGACGTCGAGTCGAAATCGGCGCCCGCGCCGCGACCGTCGGTGGACGGCGCCACCGAGATCTCGAAATCGTCGCCGTGCTCCTCGAGTCCCTTGACCACGGCGTTCTTGATCGCGGTCTGCGCGTACGTGCGCCGGATCGCGGCCGGGTCGGTCGACAGGTCCTTGAGGAAGGCGACCGCGAGCCCGACGAGCACCACCGAGAACGGGATCGCGATGAGAATCGTCAGGTTCTGCAGCCCCGTGAGTGCGGTTTCGCCGCCCACCAAAAGCATCACCACGGCGATGCCCATCATGCACAGACCCCAGAAGACGACGATCAACTTATTGGGCGCAGGGTTGCCCTTCTCCGACAGGGTGCCCATGACGACGGACGCCGAATCCGCAGAGGTGATGAAGAAGACGGCAAGCACGAAAATGATGATCAGCGGGGTGACCGTGCCCAGCGGCAGGTTGTCGAACAGTGAGAACAGAACGTTCTCCGAGGAGGCCGAACCGTCGAATCCCGGGAAGTCCTCGCGGCTGAAGCTGATGGCCGTGCCGCCGAAGATCGTGAACGCGAGGATGAGGATGAATGTCGGCGCCAGCGTCGTCACCAACGCGAACTGGCGAATCGTGCGGCCGCGGGAGATGCGCGCGATGAACATGCCGACAAACGGCGTCCACGCGATCCACCACGCCCAGTAGAACGAGGTCCATACGGCCTGGAACTCGATGGTGTCCTGCCCCCAGGACAGGCCGCGGCTCATCATGTCGAGCAGGTTGTCGGCGTAGCTGAGGATGCCGGCGGGAACCAGGTTGAGCAGGAACAGAGTCGGCCCCAGTAGGAACACGAACAGGATGAGCCCGAGCGTCAGTGTGATGTTGAGGTTCGACAGGTAACGGATGCCGCGGGAGACGCCGGACACCGCGCTGACGATGAAGCACGCGGTGAGAATCCCGATAATGACGATGAGGACGGTGTTCGTCACCTCGCTGACACCGGAGACGATCTGGACGCCCTGCCCGATCTGAATCGCGGAGAGCCCGAGGGTTGCCGCGGTACCGAACAACGTCGCGATGATCGCCATCATGTCGATGATGGAGCCGGCGAGCCCTTCGGAGCGGTCGCTACCGATGAGTGACTTGAACACCGAGCTGAGCAGCGTCACCCGGCCGCGCCGGTACGAGCTGTATGCGAGCGCGCCACCGACCATCGCGTAGAGCGCCCAGATCATCAGGCCCCAGTGGAAATGCGATTGCGCCATCGACAGGTGTAGAGCCTCCGGGGTTTCCGGATCGACGCTGTGCGGAGGCGGGGTGAGGTAATGGCTCAGCGGCTCTGACGGCCCGAAGAAGAAAATGCCGACGCCGATACCGGCGCCGAACATCATCGCCACCCAGGAGAACAGCGCGAACTCCGGTTCCTCGTCGTCCTTACCCAGTTTGATTCGCCCGAAACGCGAGAAGGCGAGATAGGTCATGACGGCGAGCCCGAGGATCATCACGATGTTGAGGAGCCAGCCGAGATTCTCGATAGCCCAGCCGAACATCGTCGACGAGACGGTCCCGACCGAATCGGGGTCGATGATGCCCCAGGCGATGAACGCCACGATGAGCGCGGCAGTGGTGGCGAACAGCGCCTTGTTCATGCCGAAGGTGTTGCGCTGTTCTTCGATGCTCAGTCCCGGGACGAGCCCCGGATGCATGTCGTGCGGGTACACGCCCACCGTGGTGGTCGTGTTCGGCGAGAGGAGGTTCCCCATCAGGGTTCCGTCCTTGGACGCGCCGCGCGCGCCGTCGCCGGCAGACGGAGGTTCGTCGGAGGAAGTTTTTCCGGGCATGGTTCATCGTCCTGTTCAGCTAAGGGAAGGCGCAGGAATCCTGCAGAGAGCGATCGAGTCGCGATTGGGGAAACGCTACCGTCTTCGGCGCGCTACACAAATCCACGCAGAACGGTGCACACATTCTGCGATGCGAGCTCCTATTGCCCGCGGGGAAGGAACTGTCGCTGCCTGTCGTTAAGTCCCTGCGGTCGCATGCGAGTGTCGAGGCCTGCGAAGGAAATTAAGCCGAGCTTATAATTAAGGGAATTGCACGAGGGTTCAACTCAGACTTCGCCGACTTCATTCTTCGAAAGGGCCGTCATGGCATTGCCGATCACTTGCATTCTGCCCGTCTACATCGGCGTGGACACGGACGAATTCACTCGTGCTTATCGCAGCATTGCGCACCAAACCGCGCAGCCGGACGAGATTCTCGTCGTACTCGACGGGCCGGTGCAGGATGGAGTCGAATCCTTTCTCGACGCGCATGCCGGCCCGCAGCTCACGGTCGTGAGGTTCGAGGAGAACAGGGGAGTGGCCGAGGCGATGAACGACGCGCTCCCGTTGGCCCGGAATCGCTGGGTCGCCCGCCACGATGCGGACGACATCATGATGCCGGATCGTCTGGAAAAACAGTGGCCAGTGGTGTCGAAAGGCGAGTACGCCGCAGTGGGCGGCGCGATCCTAGAATTCGAGGGCGCCCCGGACCACGTCGTTCGCGTTCGGCGCCTCCCCTCCGAGCCCGAGGAAATCGCGAGCTACGTCAAGATCAATAGTCCGCTGAACAACCCGACCGTGATTCTCGACAAGGACGCGGTCGCCGACGTCGGCGGCATCCGGAATGTGCTGTTCATGGAGGACTACGACCTGTTCGCGCGACTCATCGCCGCGGGGTATTCCTTGCGCAGCCTCGACGAGGTGCTCACGCTGCAGCACGCGCCGGAGTCGATGTTCGACCGGCGCACCGATCCCCGCCTCGCTTCCGCCGAGAAAACGATGCAACTCAACCTCGTTTCACTCGGGCTCATCGGTCGTCCCCGCGCACTTTTCAATTACGTCGCCCGTCAGCTTTTCCGCTCGCTGCCCCGCCCGCTGCTCAAGCTCGCGTACTCGGCGCTCTTCCACCGGCCCGCCGCGCTCGACGAGCCGATCACCGAGGTCCGGGGCTGGCTCGCGCAGGACTGGCCGGGCTTCGCGCCGGAGCCGCAGGATAGCCCGGCGGTCTAGAACTCGTTCATGCCAGCTAGATCACGCTGTTGGTGAGCTCGGCGATGATCGACGAGTTATGCAGATTCTCGAAGGGCACGACCACGTGGTTGGCGTAGGTCGAGCGCCGTTTCGAGAAGAACTCCGCGAGCCGCGCCTCGAGAACCTCCCGGTCCGAGCGCACGGGAACCTCGATGGCATTCATCGTGAAATCCACGCCGCCGTCGGAAATCGCTGCCGATTCGAACGCGGACGCCAGATCCTCCCACGCGAGCCGGTAGTCCGAGCGTGTCTCCGGGTCGTCGGTCGCGGTGTATCCGACGATCAGCCCGGTCGACGGGTTGGACAGGTGCGGGACGACATCGTCGAACACGTCCCAGATGTCGGTCTCGTTGTGTAGCCAGTCCCGCCAGTTATCGTCCTCGACCGGTTCGAGCACGACGAGCAGAGCGGTGACCGATTCGCCGTGGAGGTCACTACGCTTTTCTGCGACCGTGGTCCGCGTTCCGGTGCTTTCGATCGCGCGCGCGAGGCCGGCGACGTGCGCGGCGTCCTTACCGGTGATCACTACGTGTGGGCGGTCCGTCCCATAACTGCTCGGGCTGCCCATAACGCCAGACTACCAGGCAAAACATCCTCGTACTCGGGGTAGCCGAGTACCGTATACGGCGATGGCGGATGCGCCCGTGGCGCCCGCCGACGCGACCCCGCAAAGGAACCGGCACCGCTATGAACTCCACGATCGTCACCACCTCGCGATCCCCTCACGGCAACACGCGCAAGATCGCCGACGTCATCGCCACAGAACTCGGCGCCCAGATCCATGCCCCAGGTCCGGAGGCCGCCACCGCGGTCGCCGCCGCCGATCTCGTCGGTTTCGGATCGGGCATCTACTGGATGAACTTCCGGAGGAGCCTCCGCGAGTTCGTCGCGTCGCTGCCGGCGGGCGAGGGCAAGGATGCGTTCTTCTTCGCCACGAGCGGCTTCCCGCAGCCGCCCGTCCTCGCGCGCTACATGGACGGGATGCAGCAGGCGCTCGAGGCGAAAGGCTTCCGCGTCGTCGGCGGCTTCCACTGCCGCGGCCTCGACACCATGGGCCCGTTCGGGCTCATCGGCGGGGTCAACAAATCGAGCCCCACCGCGAGCGACCTCGAATCCGCGAAGGCCTTCGCTCAGCACCTCGCGTCGTAGCGCAGCTTCACCAGCTCCGAATCCGGCACCACGCTCGCCTCGAGCAGTCGCAACCCCGCGCGCTCGCCCGTGTACATCTTCGATCCCTCGCCGAGCATCGCGGCGCCGACGAGCACGATGAGCTCGTCGACAACCCCCGCGGCGAGCAGCGGATTCCACGTCGTCGCGCTGCCGAACATCAACAGTGACTCGCCATTCGCCTTGCGTCGCGCGATCTCCGCCGGCGCCTCGCTACGTGCCACCACGGATGACGTCGGAGCCCACGGATCACCCGGCCCGATCGTCATCGAGTCGCTGATCACCAGCGAGGCGAGCGTGGTGACCAATCTCGCCGTGTCCACGTCCCGGCGTCCGCTCTTCTGGTCCTGCGCGATCGCCGACCAATGCCGGAAATTGTTCGGGAACCATGTGCTCCCGTAGACGACCGTGTCCGCCTGGCGCAGCAGCTCGAGATTGTGGGTGTTGAAGGCGTCTTCGAACGGCATGGGCGACAGGTCGCCGCCGGGCCCCTCGAAGTATCCGTCCAGCGACGTCAGAACAGAAACGACAAACGCGCCCTCGCGGGACTCCGAGCTCATGGTGATTCTCCTTTCGAGCCCTTTCCACGTTGCCCGAGAAGGGGCCGCGTGTTCTTGTCCGTTCGTGCGGGATCCGCATCGTGTTTCTCGCGGGCGCCATAAGCGATGGCGGGTCCTATTTCAAGTGGATTATGGGGATACCCACACTCGCGAATTGGTGCTCACAAACCTCTTGCGCGCGCTCGTCGGCGCTACCTAGTCTGGCTCCCCGCAAGGCAAAGTTAGGGTGATTCACAACGTTAATCCTCCTAACTAAATTCTGTACCTATAGCGGGGGACTAATGTTCGAGGAAACGTGGCGCAAGCGCGCGTCTGTACTGTTCGTGGCCGGTGGAGTGGTCTTTTCGACGGCAATCGGAATTCAGGGCGCTGCCGCCGACCCGGCGCCGGAGGGGGCGGAAACTCACACCTCGAAATCCAAGCCGAGCTGGGAGGAGTTTCTCGCCGATACATATAAGGATTCGGATGGACAGTACATCGTCGACGGGGATCTGCCGATCGCCGATATCGAAGAGCTCCGCGAGTTCTACGAGGCCACTCCCGGCGATGACGATAAGACGCACATCAACGACCTCGTCGCGAACAAGAACGACGAGGGCCGCGCGAAACTGTGGAAGAAGTCGAACGTCGGCAACCTGACGTACTGCGTATCCGACAAGTTCGGCGATGAAAAGGGCGAAATCGCCCGGGCCGTCGAAAAGGGGGCGGCGAACTGGGAGGAGGCGTCGCCGGCGATCGACTTCCGCTACATGCCGGAAGAGGACGACGATTGCAACACCTCGAACGACAACGTCCTGTTCTCCATCGAGCCGACGACAACGGACAAATACCTGGCGCGTGCATTCCTGCCGGGCGCGTCGAAGTCCCGCCGCAACATCCTCGTGTCGAAGGATGTGCTGTCCACCGACTACTCGCCGGAGGGCGTGATGGGGCACGAACTCGGGCACGTACTTGGCTTCCGGCACGAGCACAATCGCCCCGAGGCAGGCACCTGCCACGAGGACGATAACTGGGTTCCGCTCACGCCGTACGACAGCACGTCGATCATGCATTACCCGCAATGCAACGGCACGGCCGAGGACATGGAGTTCTCCGAGCTCGACCGTGAGGGAGTGCAGAAGGCGTACGGCGCCCCGGAGGACGAGGCGTCACCGACGGAAAAACCGCTTTCGAGTCTGGAGGGGATCACCGGTTCGCTGGGTAGCTGATGCCGTGACGCTAGAGCGACGGCGCTCCTGGTGCGCCTTCGACGAGCCCGGAAATCGCTGTGGTGAAGCGATCGGCGATCACAGCGTGTGCATCCTCGGGCGGGTGCAGGCGGTCCGCCGAGGGGTAGGCCGCCTCGTCCTCGGCGCCGAAGAGCGTGAGCCCGTCGACGAAGTGGAGGTTGGGGTCCGCTGCGCGTCGCTGGGCGACGACCTCGGCGATCACCTCGCGTGCGGCGCGGAGCGTCAGCATTCCCGCGGCCGCATCCTCCGCCGTACCGGTGGCCAGGTAGCGAATTTCGCCGTCGCCGAAATCGGTCGCCGCCGGGCCGGGGTTGTCCTCATGGATCGCGCAATGCAGCGCCGACACCACCACCAGCGGAGTCTTCGGGTGCCCCTCGCGAATGGTGTCGAGAAAGCCATTGAGCAGCGGGGCGAGTTCCTCGGTGCGCACGGCACCTGCATTGACGAGGTTGATCCCCACCTTCACGCTGATCAGCTCGGCGGGAAGATCTCGAATCACCTGCGCGACGAATTCGTCGAGCATCGCGCTCCCGCTGAATCCGAGATTGGTCAGCTCGAATCCCGCCGTGCGAGCAACGCTGGCTGCCCACGTGCGCGTCGGCGCCGTCGCGTTTGAGCCCTGGCTGATCGAACTCCCGTAATGCACCCACCGCGGACGGGAGTCGAAGGCGACCGGCGTGGCCGCCTCGTCGGCGCGCAGCGAAACCAGTTCGATTCTTTCGTAGTGCGGCAGCCAGATTTCTATGATCTTGTCGCCACTCGGCAGGTCGTCGATCCGAATCGTCTGCGACGGCCCTTCATCGACCTCGACGCTCCCGCTCGCAGGGTCGATCGTCATGCGCGTCCCGCCGCTCGTCTCCACCTGCCGCAGTGGCCTGCCGTCGACCACGATGTCGACGTGGCAATCGGCGCGGGGCGCAACGCCTCGAAACGCCGGGTATGTGCGGTGTGCGCTCAGCTCTACGCTTGTTGACGCCGTGCGGAAGGCCAATCGCACGCCGGCCGGTTGCGCCTGTGCCGACAAAAGCTGGCCGTCCGCCTTCTCGCGCGCCCACGCCGGCAGCCTGCAGGGGACGAGCCCGCGCTCGGTGGTTTCCAGATCGAGCGCGCCGTGAATCAGATTCGAAGTTATCGGGACGGGGCGAAGCTCTCGCGAAGAACTCATGTGAAACCTTGATCTCGTCGGGTGAGTACCGCCAAGCTACCTCAGCCTTGCTTTCCGAAACGTTCAAATGGAGCTCGTATAAACCGGGCAATCCTTCGTTCTTGGAAGTCCGGCGCGATCGCCGCAGTGACTCCACGTTTGTAGATATTCGCAACGCGACGGCCGAGCAATTCCCATCCTTCGAATGCGTGCACCCGAGTCACGATCCTGGCGCATGCTGACGCCCTAACTCGATGATGGCGAGTGACGGTGAGCGACCGGCTATCGCTCCAGCTCCGCCTTGAGGCCTTCGAGCGTGCGTCGGATGTTGCCTTGCTGGAACTGCGCAAAACCTGTCTTGCCTGTCACGATCCGGTCAAACACCGCTGCCACCGCATCGGGCCAGCGCCGGTCGTCCGTCCATGTTTCGGTGACTTTGCACCCGCCTTCAACGGGTTCGAACGAGTAGGACCACGTAGCAACCGGGACTTTGAGTATCGGCTTCCCGAAACCGTATTCGCGAACTCGGAACGTGAACTTTCGCCCCGGATCGGCCTCTGTGACTTCGCACCGAGTGTGCCAGCGGAACCCGCTCCGTGCGTTGGAGCCCACGAACGTCATGCCGACGTAGGCCTTAGAGGAGGCTTGAGGCCTCTCGGACGCATCGATCTCGGCTCCAGTGTTCTCGGGGCTCCACCGAGGCATCTGCGTGACATCACTGACGTTTTCGTACGCGATTGATGGATCGACGGCAATGATGACGTCGTCGGACACTTCCTTGATTCGGGCCATGGGGCCACGATACGGCCCAATGTGGGACAGCGATCGACGGGTAAATCATTAGAGTGGAGCCGATGACGGGAATCGAACCCGCGCTGTCTGCTTGGGAAGCAGAAGTTCTACCATTGAACTACATCGGCACGCTGCGAAAACTCCAGCGAACTTCTCGAATGAAAAGCGGTCGCCGAGTTGCAGGCTGCGCCTAGCTTAGCACGCAGAGTTGGCTACTTTCTGGGCGCCTTCGACTGCCTGCGCGCACCGCCCGGCATCGAGCCCTTGCCGTGGATTCCGGGCTTCGGTGGGTTTCGCGGAACGATGCCCATGCCGATCCCGCCGAGGATCGCGACTCCGAAACCGAGTGCGAGCGAGAGCCACAGCGGGGCCCCGGCGGTAACTCCCATGAAGAAGACGACCACCCCGATGCCGAGGAAAACAGTCGACCAGATGGTCCACTTCCACGTGTATTTCGAAGGTTCTTCTGGACGTGTCATGCCACCCATTCCACCACTTCAGAAGGGTCTTTTGCCAAACGACGGCGACCGGCAGGGGTAAGGGCAACAGAAAAAAGTTTCGGTTAGGGGTTGCTTTTACAGGTAAGCCTTACCTAATGTGAAGCGCGGCGGCTCGTCACGGACCGCGCTCCGTTAGGCACTCGGGGGTCGGGCAGGGCCCCCGAGTGCCACTTAAAACCATCGTGAGTCCGTGGATTGAGATTACCGCCGCAGCGCGAAAAGCTGAACCGTAGCTCGGAAGCTCGCGCACCAAGCACAGCACGATCCACGTTCATCGAACATGACCACGCCGCTTCGATAGGCAAGAACCAAGGGGGCGCAATGCACACGGCGATCGCCGACCCGTCCGAACGACTCGCCTCCCTGGTTCGGGCCGGCTGCGGCCAGGTGGAGATCTTCGCGGTACCCGGCTATCCGCCCGCCGCGAGCTTCCCGATCGTGTTCTCGTGCCTGCACCGCGGCGCGCTCGTTCTCGGCATCGAATCGTTCGGCGGGCAGGCCGAACTGATGGCAGCGACGGCGCGCTGCGAACTCCTCGATTGCGTTTATCAGACCGAACTCGGTCCCTCGGGCGCAGGACTTCTCGGCTCGTGCCCGTGCGGAGATCGCCCCGGGCACCTCGTCCGGCAGATCGCGAGCGTCACCGGTTCGATCACGCTCCCCGGTCTCGAAGAGCAGCGCGTGCTCGCGCTGGAGATCGCCGCTGACGTCGCGCACCCGGAACTCCTCGCCGTCGGCACGGAAGTCCGCCTCCTCGTGATGCGGCCCGAGCGCATCGATCTCGTCGACTCCACGGGCTGCGACGGCATCCTCCCGGAGGAGCTCGAGCTGGCAGCTCCCGATCCTTTCTGTGATATCGAGGCCGTGTGGCTCGCCCGGCTTAATGATCCGGCGTCCGGCGTCATGAGAAAAATGCTCCACAACCTGCGCCACGAGGCGCAGTGGCAGGGTGGGGAACTGGCGCTGCCGCAGACGGCGGTGCTCACCGCGCTCGATCGGTTCGGGGTGACGATGTCCGCGCTCGACCTCGGCGGGGTGCGCCGCGAGTGGCGGATCGACTTCTCCACCGATTGCGTGACGGTCGCGGACCTCGGCCGCGAGATCCGGCGCCTGTGCGGGATGTCGGCGAAGCCGATCGGGCAGGAGCCCGTGATGGCGCGTCCGCTGCAGGATCGCAACGACGACTCACGCGGCGCGTAGCCGGCAGGCCGCGCCCGCGGGAATCCGCACTCGCGAATCCGCCCGTGTTCTTCCGGCGCCCAAGTCGGGGGCGGTAGCCTTATCTCCGTGCTTTTATCAGACCGCGACATCCGCGCCAGCCTCGACTCCGGCCGCCTCGGGATCGATCCGCTCGACGAATCCCTCGTGCAGCCCTCGAGCGTCGACGTGCGCCTGGACAAGTTCTTCCGCGTGTTCAACAACTCGCGGTACACGCACATCGACCCGGCCCTGCAGCAGGACGAGCTGACGACGCACGTGGAAACGCCCGAGGGCGAATCGTTCGTCTTGCACCCCGGCGAGTTCGTGCTCGGCGCGACGCTCGAACGGGTCTCGCTCGGCGCGGACGTCGCGGGTCGGCTCGAGGGTAAATCCTCGCTCGGGCGGCTCGGGCTGCTCACGCACTCGACCGCGGGCTTCATCGATCCGGGGTTCACCGGCCACATCACGCTCGAGCTGTCTAACGTGGCGAACCTACCGATCACGCTGTGGCCGGGGATGAAGATCGGGCAGCTGTGCCTGTTCCAGCTCTCCAGCCCCGCCGAGCGTCCCTATGGTTCGAGCGGGGTCGGCTCGAAGTACCAGGGGCAGCGTGGGCCGACGCCGTCGAAGGCGTACCTCAACTTCCGGCAGTAGTAGTTCGGCGCGGCCGGGCGGCCACGCGAAGCTCTCGGCGCGCGGGCGTTCGCGAAAAGGTTACTTGCCGGTCATGTGATCACCCGATGTTCACTTCCTCGGCGGCGATATTTCTTCCTATGGCGAATCGGTAGCCACTGCGGCGTGCGATTATCGGTCGTATGCGTATGGCCGTTTTTGGTACCGGATATCTCGGCGCTACCCACGCCGCTTGTATGGCCGAGTTGGGGCACGACGTGCTCGGCATCGATGTCGACGAGGCGAAGATCGCCCGCCTCGCCGCGGGAGAGGTCCCGTTCTTCGAGCCGGGCCTGCCCGAGCTCCTCCGCCGCACGGTGGATTCGGGTCTCCTGCGCTTCACCACCGACTACGGTGAGGCCGCCGAGCATGCCGAACTCTTCTTCATCGGCGTCGGTACCCCGCAGCGCAAGGGCGACTTCGCCGCGGACACCACTTATGTAGAGGCCGTGGTGCGGGAGCTGGCGCCGACGCTCACCCGCAACAGCGCGATCGTCGGCAAGTCCACGGTCCCCGTCGGCACAGCGGCCCGCCTGCAGGAGCTCGCCGACGAGCTCACCCCGGACGGAGTCACCCTTGAGGTCCTGTGGAACCCCGAGTTCCTCCGCGAGGGCTTCGCGGTCAAGGACACGCTCGAACCGGACCGCGTCGTCATCGGCCTGTCCGATCCGGAGTCGGGTCCCACCTTCGGCCAGAACCTTCTCTACGAGGCCTACGAGTCCATCCTTTTTAAAGGTATGACGCCGGAGCAGCGCGACGCCGGCGAGACCGCGACCCCGTTGATCGTCACGGACCTCGCGACCGCCGAGCTGGTCAAGGTCTCCGCCAACGCGTTCCTGGCGACGAAGATCTCCTTCATCAACGCCGTATCCGAGGTGTGCGAGGCGGCGGGCGCCGACGTCACCGTCCTCGCCGATGCCATCGGCATGGACCCGCGCATCGGCCGCCGCTTCCTCGGCGCCGGCCTCGGCTTCGGCGGCGGCTGCCTGCCCAAGGATATCCGCGCGTTCATGGCGCGCGCCGGCGAGCTCGGCGCGGACCAGGCGCTCACGTTCCTCCGCGAGGTCGACGCGATCAACATGCGCCGCCGAGAGAAGATGGTGCAGCTCGCCGTCGACACCATGGGTGGCTCGCTTATCGGCACGACCGTCGCGGTGCTCGGGGCCGCGTTCAAGCCGGATTCGGACGATGTGCGGGACTCGCCGGCGCTCAACATCGCCGGCATGCTCTCGCTCAAGGGCGCGCAGGTCATGGTCTACGATCCGCAGGCTCTCGACAACTGCCGCCGCCTCTACCCGACGCTCGGCTACGCCGATTCCGCTCTCGGGGCATGCACCGGCGCGGACATGGTCATCGTCGCGACCGAATGGAAAGAGTTCATCGGGCTCGACCCGGCGTCGGTCGCCGAGGTCGCCCGCGGGCGCCACGTCCTCGACGGCCGCAACTGCCTCCCGCGCGAGGCCTGGGAGTCCGCCGGATTCGACTATCGCGCCCTTGGGCGCGGGCGGTAGGACCGGATTCGGTGATTTATTTCTTATAAACCGAGGTCGCTGTTTCCGGTGCGTAAACAAACTCGCGGAAACCTTCTGTCGGGCACGTTCCATCCTCTAACTTGAGGAAATCCTATTTCCTTGGTTAGAAAGGTTCGCCCCTCATGAGCGATGCCATTGATTGGCTTGCCAGCAACATCATGGGTCCGCCCTTTATCGTCCTCTGCCTCGGCGCCGGCCTGTACTTCACGGTCCGTACCTTCTTCGTGCAGGTCGTCAATATCCCCGACATGATCCGCCAGATCGTCAAGGGCCAGAAGTCCGATTCGGGCGTGTCCTCGTTCCAGTCGCTCATGATCTCCCTCGCCGGCCGCGTCGGCACGGGCAACATCGCCGGCGTCGCCACGGCCATCGCCTTCGGCGGTCCCGGCGCGGTGTTCTGGATGTGGGTCATGGCGTTCCTCGGCGCCGCCACATCCTTTGTCGAATGTGCGCTCGGCCAGGTCTATAAGGAAAAGGATCAGGACACCGGCGAATACCGCGGCGGGCCGGCCTTTTACATCGAGAAGGCATACAAGCACACCAAGGCGCGCGACTTCTCGCTGTTCTACGCGATCTTGTTCGCCGTCGTCACCGTCATCGCGATGAGCTTCTTCCTGCCCGGCGTGCAGGCCAACGGCATCACCGAATCGGCGAACCAGGCCTGGGATCTGCCGCTGTGGATACCGACACTCATCATCGTCTCGCTCCTCCTGCTCATCATCGTCGGCGGCGTCAAGCGTATTGCACTTTTCGCCTCCTACGTCGTGCCGTTCATGGCGACGATCTACATCGTCGTCGCGATCGTCGTGATGTTCATGAACTACGACCAGATCGTCGACGTGTTCAGCAGCATCTTCGGCTCCGCCTTCGGCACGGACGCCGTGTACGGCGCCATCTGGGGCCTCGCCGTCCAGTGGGGCGTCAAGCGTGGCCTCTACTCGAACGAGGCCGGACAGGGCACGGGCCCGCACGCGGCGGCCGCCGCCGAGGTCTCCCACCCCGCCAAGCAGGGATTCGTGCAGGCCTTCGCCGTCTACATCGACACCCTGTTCGTCTGCTCGGCCACTGCCTTCCTCATCCTCTCGACCGGCATGTACCGCGTGTACCAGAACGGCGTCGAGGAGCCGAGCGAGATCCTGCAGCGGGGCTCCGGCGGCATCGCTGACGACGTCGCCGCCGGCCCGGGCTTCGCGCAGGCGGGCATCGACAGCATGTTCAGCTCGATCCCGGGCGCGGGCCCGTCCTTCGTCGCGCTCTCGCTGTTCTTCTTCGCGTTCACGACGATCGTCGCTTACTACTACATGGCGGAAACGAACCTCACCTACGTCATGCGGTGGGTGCCGAACCACACGGTGCGCCGCGCGCTCGTGTGGGTGCTGCGCGTCCTCATCGTCGTCGCGGTCGCCATCGGCGGCCTGAGCACCGAGCCCGGCCAGGCCTGGGCGCTCGGCGACATCGGCGTCGGCGCGATGGCGTGGCTCAACATCCTCGCGATCCTCGTCCTGCAGGTGCCCGCGCTCAAGGTGCTGGGGGATTTCCGCGCGCAGAAGAAGAGCGGCCTCGATCCGCAGTTCGACCCGCGCACGCTCGGCATCCGCAACGCGGAGCTGTGGGAGCTGCGCGCCGACGGCTACAACGTCAAGAAGGTCGACGGCCCGGGAACGCCGGAGAAGGTCTAGCCTCCGGCGTCATAACCGAAAGGCGCCCACCATCGCGAACCTTGGGCCCAAAAGTGTGGTCCATAACCGGGGCCGGAGCATCGCGCTCCGGCACCGGTTTTTCCATTTATGACGTCGGACGTGCCGATTCGCTTCGCGACTAGGGGTTCGATCTCCTCAATTTTGTGGCACAATATTGATGTGAAGGTTGTCTGGTCGCAGTCGGCGCGCAAGCGCCGATTCGCGAACGAGGAACGAAGATGAAGGATAGAAAAACCGCACTCGATCCGGAAGAGTATCGGCCGCACAAGGGAACAACGATTCGCGATGCGACGGCGAGTGAAGAGCTGAGTGAGAAAGACGTGGAGCGAATCGTCGAAGACGTGAGGACCGCTGCCGGGCGACCCTCGCTCTCTTCGGCCGGGACCTCACCGAGCTTCAATCTTCGCATGTCCGCAGCGACCCGCTCGAGACTGGACGAAGTGGCATCGGACCAAGGTCGTAGGCCCGGGGAGGTCGTTCGCGAAGCGCTGGAGCAATACCTGGCGTCACACTAATGGCTGCGGAGTAATCTCGTCCCTACTGCGTGCGGCGGCGAAGCGTCGCGGCCCCGAGCGCGATGAAGACGACGATGAATCCGGCGACCACGGCGATATCGCGGCCGACGCCGTCGGCGGACGTCGAGGTCGACAACGTGTTCATCGCCCGGGCGGCGTAGGACAGCGGCAGCACATTCGACAGCGCCTCGAGAGCCCCGGGCAGCTGCTCGCGCGGGACGAGGAGCCCGCACAGGAAGATCTGCGGCACGATGAGCACGGGCATGAACTGCACGGCCTGGAACTCGGTGCGCGCGAACGCGCTCACGAGCAGGCCGAGGGCGGTGCCGGCGAACGCGTCGAGCACGGCGACGAGCGTGAACAGCCACACGCTGCCCGCGAGGTCGAGGCCGAGCCAGGTCGTCGACACGGCGATCGCGATGGAGGTTTGCACCAGCGCGATGAGCCCGAACGCGAGGCCGTAGCCGGCCACGAGATCGAGCTTGCCCATCGGCGTGGTGAGCGCGCGTTCGAGGGTGCCCGAGGTGCGCTCGCGCAGCGTCGTCACCGAGGTCACGAGGAACATGAGGATGAACGGCAGCAGCGCGAGAAGCGCCGGCGCGATGCGCCCGAAGAGGCTCATCGGCGTCGCCGAATACAGCCACCACAGCAGTGCCATGAGCAGCGAGGGTACGGCGAGCAGCATGACCAGCGTGCGCGGGTCGCGGCGCACCTGCGTGAGCACGCGCGCGGCGACGGCCCCGGTGATTCGGATGCTCATCGGACCAGCTCCAAGAACGCGGACTCGACATCCGTAGTGTGCGTCTCCTGCAGTAGCGCCTCGGGGGAGGAGTCCGCGATCAACTCGCCCTCGCGCAGCAACAGGAGCCGGGAACAGTGCTCGGCCTCGTCCATCACGTGGCTCGAGACGATAATCGTCGTGCCCGCGTCGGCGAGCTCGGCGAACAGGCGCCACAGCTCGACGCGCAGCACGGGGTCGAGCCCCACGGTCGGCTCGTCGAGCACGAGCAGCTCCGGATTCCCGAGCAGCGCCGCCGCGAGGCTCACCCGCGAGCGCTGCCCACCGGAGAGGTTCCGCGCGAGCTCGCCCGCGTGGCTCGCTAGGTCGACCTGCTCGATCACCCTCGCGACCTGCGCGCGCGGCGCTCCGAGCAGCTTGGCGAAGAACCGCAAATTCTCGGTCACGGTGAGGTCCTCGTACACGCTCGCCGCCTGGGTCACGTAGCCGATGCGCGAACGCAGCGCCCGCGCCCCCGCCGGCTCGCCGAGCACCGTGAGCGTCCCGATAACCCCGGCCTGCACGCCGACGATCGCGCGCATTAGCGTCGTCTTTCCGCCACCCGAAGGCCCGAGCAGGCCGGTCACGGATCCACGGATGACGTCGAACTCCAGATTCTTTAGGACCTGCTTCTTGCCGCGCCGGACGGACAAGCCGGCGGCGGACAGTGCCACATTTCGTGTCGTCTCCATGCGCCCAGCGTCCTCCCGGGACGGGTACGATTTCCACCGTGGTGAATTCTCCGAGAGGTCGGCGCAAGGGGCCCTCGCGCACGCGAACCGCGCTTCTTGGCGCAGCTCGCGAGCAGTTCATGCTCCGCGGGTACGACCGAACCTCCGCCCGCGCGATCGCCGAGATTGCCGGCGTCGATCACGCGATGGTGAATTATCATTTCGGCTCCAAGCGTGGGCTGTTCGCGGAAGCGATGGCCATCGATGTCTCGCCTCGGGTGATCCTCGACGTGGTCCTGCAGCACGCGGACACCTCGAATCCCCGCGATTTCGCGCGCAAGATCGCCGTCACGTTCCTCTACATGTGGGACCAGGAGGCCTTTCGGGAGCCGCTGCTCGGCGTCATCCGGCAGGCGGCGCACGACGAACAGACCCGATCGGCAATCGCGGAGTTCATGAGCGCCGAGCTCCTTGGCCGGATCGCCGAGATCCTCGGCGGGGAGCGCGCTCGGGTGCGCGGCGGGGCGGTGGCCTCGGTACTCGTGGGGACGCTGATGAGCCGCTATGTGTTCCGGCTCGAGCCGTTCGCGTCGATGCCGCGAGCGCAGTTGGCCGACGTCATCGCTCCCATGCTTGTCGTGCCGCTGCGGCGCTCGTTCTAGCTGCGGTTTGCGTGCGCGGAGGTGAGTACAGCGCGCATCCTTATACTCACTTAACCCTCTAAGTGAGTATAAGGAGACTCGGCACACTCGTTTGCGCGGCTTAGGTTCAGCGTGGATCGAAGGCTGGGGCCATCCGCCTGGGGCGTGGTTTGATCGACGTCATCGGATAGACAGATCGGTCTACCGGGCGCGCGGCAGCGCCGTGGCGGAACCGATTCGAGTGAAGGGGACACCGCGATGACGTTGACGACCGAGATCATTCCCGACAGCTTCGGCGAACTGTTCCACAACATTCGGCCGGAGACCGGCCCGGCCGCTCCTGCGGCGCCCGCCGTGCACCGGCTCGGCAAGAATATCGGCGCGCGGATTTCGGGGATTCGCGTCTCCGGGGATCTTTCGGTGGACGAGGTCGAGCTGATTCGCACGGCGCTGGCCACGTACAAGGTGGTCGTGTTCGAGGGGCAGCATCACGTCGACGACGAGACGCAGTACGCGTTCGCGAAGCGCCTCGGCACGCCGACGCTGGCACACCCGACGGTGCATTCCACGGGCCGCGATCGGCTCGTGATCGAGGGTGCCGCGAACGCGTGGCACACGGACGTAACCTTCGTTGACCGGGTGCCCAAGGCGTCGATCCTGCGCCCGAAGATCCTGCCGCCTTACGGGGGCGGCACGGTGTGGGCGAACACAGTGGCCGCGTACGAGGCGCTGCCCGAGCCGCTGCGCGTGCTCGCCGATAACCTGCGCGCCGTCCACTCCAACGACTACGACTACGCCGCGCAGGGGCAGCGGTCGACGGACACCAATTTCGGCTCGCGCGACGAGTTCGTGCGCATCCCGTTCGAGACCGAGCATCCGGTGGTGCATGTGCGCCCGGAAACCGGCGAGCGTTCGCTTTTGCTCGGACAGTTCGTGAAGAAGTTCACCGGCCTGCGCTCCTACGAATCGGATGAGCTCTACCGGATCTTCCAGGAGCGCATCACGAAGCCGGACAACACCTTCCGCTGGAACTGGAAGCATGGCGACCTGGCGATCTGGGATAACCAGGCCACCCAGCACTACGGGATCTCCGATTTCGGCTCGCATCGGCGCGAGCTCCACCGCGTCACCCTCGCCGGGGCGATCCCGGTCGGCGTCGACGGGCGGCCCTCGACGGTGCTCAGCGGGGACGCGTCGGAGTATTCGGTTATCGATACCGCGCCGCCGCTGCGCGATTACCGCGGCGACGCCTCGGTGCTCACCGAGTAGATGCGAGCGTGAAAGCGATCGTGCTGCTATAATTAAACCTATCGCCACCTGTTACGACAGGTTTGGAAGAAGGCCCTGGGATTCCAACCGGACGGTTGGACCCAGGGCCTTCGCTTGTTTTCACAACGAATCGCTGGTTGCCTCGTGGAGGACAACCTTGTCTTGAAGCTTCTCCCAATATTCAGTGCGACCGCGGTGATATGAATTGAGTGAGCCAAGCACGGCGTCGGGGATCCACAGGAGTGGGTCATCGCCTCCTCGAGCATGGCTCAACCTGATGCCATCGGCCAGCCCTCGGCCTTGTAATGCCACGATATGTTCGATGTCTTTAGTATCTTGAGACTTCTGACGACTTTCCAGAATGACGTTGCGAACTCTCAAGCCCGAAAGTTCGAAATATAAATTCTCGAGACACTTACGGCGAAATCGTTCTGTCTTCTTCGTTCGTGTACTTCGATGAGTGACGACAAGCAGCATTGAATCCAGTTGCGCTAGAACATCGACGATCTTCCGATGCCTGCTTGGCCGCTCGTCGGACCAATGTAGCTTTATTTGACCGGGTAGAAGCAGCGGTCGAAGAACGTTGCGAGTATGAACGACGTGGCACTCTTCGATCACCGCAGCGCAAACCATATATTCTTGGTGGCTATCGCCACGAAGTGAGGACGATTCATCTACGTAAGCGATGAATCGGGAAGCCACTCAAGAAACGTACCGCGTTGGGGACTGCTGCACGGTCAGGTGACACTTGCGGTTAGGCCGCGAGCGCGGTCTTCGGTGCCATGATCGTCTCGTATTCGATGGGGGTCAATCGCCCCAGTCGGGCTTGTCGGCGCCTGCGGTGGTAAGTCCGCTCGATCCACGTGATGATCGCGGTCCGTAGCTCGTCTCGGGTGCGCCAGGCCTTCCGGTTGAGGACGTTCTTTTGCAGCAGGGCGAAGAACGATTCCATCGCCGCGTTATCGCCGGCCGCGCTGACTCTGCCCATGGATCCGATCAGATAGTGGCGGCGGATCGCGGCGACGTATTTTCGTGAGCGAAATTGCGACCCGCGGTCCGAATGGACCACGCATCCGGCCACGTCCCCGCGGCGCGCGACCGCCATTTCCAGGGCATTGACCGCAAGGCGGGACTTCATCCTGGAATCGATCGAGTACCCGACGATCCGGCCGGAGAACACGTCCTTGACCGCGCAAAGGTACAGCTTTCCTTCACTGGTCGGATGTTCGGAAATGTCGGTCAGCCATAGCTCGTTGGCCTGGATCGCCGTGAAATCGCGGCGCACCTTGTCATCGTGCACAGGCGGGCCCGGCTGCTTGCCGGCGCGACCGCGCTTCTTGCCGAACGTCGACCACCAGCGGTTATCGCGGCAGATCCGCCAGGCGGTGCGCTCGGCCATCGGCTCCCCGGATGCTTCTGCTTCGTCGCGCAGGAACCGGTGCCCGAATTCTGGATCATCGCGGTGGGCATCGAACAGCGCGTTCGCCCGATGCGCCTCGACCAGCTCTGTGGCCGTGACGCTGTGGCGACGCCAGCGGTAGAACGGGGCGCGTGAGAGCTTGAGGACCCGCAGCGACACCGCGACGGGGATTCCGTCGGCGGCGAGCTCTTCTACGAGCGGGTACCACCTTTTCCCGGCAGGTTCGCCTGGGACAGGTAGGCAGCCGCGCGGCGAAGTACTTCGTTCTCTTGCTCGAGTAGCCGGTTCCGGCGACGGAGCTCGCGTAGCTCGGTGGAGTCCTCACGGGTCTTTCCGGGGCGGTTGCCGTCGTCGATATCGGCTTGGCGGATCCACTTGTGGAGCGTCATCTCATGGACGCCGAAGTCCTTCGCGATCTGCGCGACAGTGACGCCGTCCTCACGGGACCGGGCCACCCGCACGACATCGTCGCGGAACTCTCGGGGGTAGGGAGCGGGCATGGTGCACATCCTTCCAGGCCGCCCTATGGGCAAGCCAGATCAGATGTCACCTAAACGTGCGGCAGTCCCTTGGGCCGAAAACGGGGGTTCGCTACTTCGGTCTGCCTACTGCCGGTAGCTCGCCAGGAAGTTACCGAGACGCTCGAGTGCGTCGGTGAGCGTGCGCTCGTCGGGAAGGGTCACCACGCGGAAGTGGTCCGGATCCGGCCAGTTGAAGCCGGTTCCCTGCGTGAGCAGGATCCGCTCGCGCTCGAGCAGGTCGTAGGCGAATTTCTGGTCGTCGTGGATCTCGTGGACGTTCGGGTCCAGGCGCGGGAACGCGTACAGCGCGGCCTTGGCTTTCACGCACGAGACGCCGTCCATGGCGTTGAGCATGTCGAACGCGATATCGCGTTGCGTGTGCAAGCGGCCGCCGGGACGAATGAGCTCGTCGATGGACTGGTAGCCGCCGAGCGCGACCTGGATCGCGTGCTGTGCGGGCACGTTCGGGCACAGCCGCGTCCCGGCGAGCAGCTCGATGCCCTCGATGAACCCGCGCGCGTGCTCCTGCGGCCCGGTGATCGCGAGCCAGCCGGCGCGATATCCCGCGACCCGGTAGGTCTTCGACAGCCCGTTGAACGTCAGGCAGAGGAGGTCGGGAGCGAGCGACGCGGTGGAGATGTGGCGTGCGTCGTCATACAGAATCCGGTCGTAGATCTCGTCCGACAAAAGTAGAAGCGAATGCTTGCGGGCGAGCTCGACCATCTGCTCGAGCACCTCGCGCGAGTACACCGCGCCCGTCGGATTGTTCGGGTTGATGATGACAAGGGCCTTGGTGCGATCGGTGATCTTCGACTCGAGGTCGGCGATGTCCGGGTTCCAGTCGTTCGCCTCGTCGCACAGGTAATGCACCGCGTTGCCGCCGGCGAGCGTCGTGGCCGCGGTCCACAACGGATAATCCGGTGCGGGGATGAGGATCTCGTCGCCATTGTCGATGAGCGCCTGCGTGACCATCGTGATCAGCTCGGACACGCCGTTGCCGAGGAAGATGTCGTCGACCGACAGATGCGGAAAGTCCGGCTCCAGCTCGTATCGCGTGTAGACCGCGCGCCGGGCCGACAGGATGCCCTTGGACTCGGAATAGCCCTGCGAGTGGGGGAGCGCGGCGATCATATCCCGCATAATTACGTCGGGCGCCTCGAAATTAAAGACTCCCGGATTCCCCGTGTTGAGTTTGAGAATGCGGTAGCCCTCTTGCTCGAGCTGCGCGGCCCGCGCCGACACCGGTCCGCGGATCTCGTACAGGACGTTCTTGAGCTTCGACGACTGGTCCAACGTCCGCAGCATGTGCCCGCTGAACGTGCTGATTTCCGCGCGATTCGGTGCCATACCCATCAATTCTGCCACTTGCCGCTAGCTCCCGGCGTAGCGAGCGGCGATTGCGTCCGGAGTGCCACTTCGCTTCAGACCCTCATGTGTCCGCGCACTCAGGACATGACCTTGGTCGATTCGATCGCCTCACTCATTTTCTGGGTGTTGCCTTCGAACAGTCTGCGAAGGGCGAGCCCGAGGAAGAGAATCGGCATGACGAAAAGGCATAGGAGGCCCAGTTCGATCCACATGTCGGCGCGGTAGACGCCCGCGATCGCGGCCCTCATGGCGTTTATTGCGTGGGTCGCGGGAAGCCAGGGGCTGAGCTTCTCAGCCCACGGAGGTAATAGCTGCAGGGGGTATGAACCGCCTGCACCGGACACTTGGAAAACCAGGAGCAGTACTGACAAGGCTTTGCCGACACTCCCGAATGTCAGCACTAGCGTGTACGTGGTGACCATGAAGACCAGTGAGGTCGTCCAGCCACAGATGAAGAGAAAGAACGGGTGCACAGCATCGATTTCGACGAAAGCGAGCAGTCCGAGGATCGCCAGTGTGCTCTGGGTCAAGCCGATAAATGCGAAGAGCCCGAACCTGCCGAGGTACGCCTGTGAACGTGTATATCCTCTGGCCCGGGTGGTCCCGGGGGCGATTCCGGTGTTGAGCATTACCGCCGCGAGAAGCGCACCGATCCACAGCGCGAGGACCGTGTATAGCGGCGCCATTCCGGCGCCGAAGCTAGTCACCGGATAGACCGCTTGTCGGTCTACTGCTACCGGCGAGGCGATTTCTGCGGCCAGCGCTTCCGGGTCCGAGCCGATGAGGTCGGAAATTCTGGAGAGATCGCCTGTCTCCCCCGCCATACGAACCTCGCCTTGCAGGTCGGTGAGCCGGTCGGCGCGTAAATCCAATCGGTCCGCCAGAGCCCGGGTGGTCTCGCTCGCTCGACCGAGGGAGCCCGACAGCGAGGCGGGCGAGTCGGCGATCGATGATCCGACCCTCCCGAGATCCTCCTTTACCGAGGTGACATCGTCTCCCAACGTCTGCAAGGACGAGCCGAGTTCCGTGAGCTGTGGTCTGAGGTTCTCCTGGTACGAGGTCACGGCGTCGTTGACCGCGTTCTTTGCCTCTGCAATTGCAGCGGTCGTCCCCTGGCGAACGTCCTGCGCCGATGCGTTGCTCGAACGGATGTCCCTCGCGGATTGAGCAAAATCATCGTGGAGATTCTGGCTCTTGTCCACTGCCGAGTCGAGGCGCGTCATCACGCGGTCGTATCCGGGTCCGGCCTGGTCCGGGAGCTGCGCTCCGATTCCTTGATCGAGTGTGGTGCGTAGGTTTCGGAGTGCATCGGCTTGCTGTTGCACTCTTTGGGCGAGGGTGTCGTAGGTCTGCGCTGCGCTCGTACTGGTGGTGTCGGCGCTACCCAGGAGCTCGTCGATTCGCGTCCCCACCGTTTCGTAGCTTTCGCTCGTCGCGCGTAGCCCGGTCCCCAGGGACGCCGCTGTGTCCCGCAATGTCGACTTGAGATTCTCGGTTGCGCTCGAGCCGTTTCCGATATCGGTGGTTGGATCGTCCAATTGTTCGCCGGCGGCGTTGACGATGTTTCCGGCGCCCTCCACCAGCGGAAGGCTGGATTCGATGAGGCCGTTGAACGCCCGTGCCGTCTGTGCGCCGGAGTGTAACTGCGAGGCGGTGTCCCCGATCCTCGACTCGATTCGGTCAATAGTGTCTTTGACGTCGTCGCTTTCCAAGAAGTCCTCGAGCGAGGTCAACAATCCGAAACCCACGTTGCTGACGGTCTGGGTGAACGTCGAATTGATCTGATCGATCACGCCGTCCGCTCCCTGGGACGTGATTGTCGTCGAGAGGGCGTTCTTCTTCTCGTTCGTATACAGCGCCAGCTTCGTCGGATCGGTTCCTTCGACATAGAACGTCAGAAGGTCAGCGCTGAAAGTGGGCGGAAGCACGATGGAGGCATAGTACTCACCGGATTCCGTCCCCTCGATCGCATCGTCTTCTCCGGTGATAACCCAATCGATCTGGTCGTTCATGCTCAATTCGGAAAGCACCTGGTCGCCCAGGTTCACACGAAGCTTGAGCAGATCGCTCTCGTAACCCTCGTCTGTACTCGCCACGGCAATCTTGAGGTCGTCCGTATTGCTGAACGGGTCCCAGCTCGCGAGGACGTTGAATGAGGAGAACAGCAACGGAACGATGGTGAGACCGAATATGACGACGGCGGTCATGACACTGTTCCGGGCCGAACGAAAGTCCTGCCCGATAATGCTCAGGATATTTTTCATGAGTCGCCGCCGGTACTGTCGTCACTTCGGTTCGTGCTCGCCCGTTCGGAGGAGCGTTGTTTGCTGTTCGTGGAGGATTCCTCTTCCGTGTAGGTGACCTCTTCAGCGGTTCCGGTCGAAGTGACTGCGCGGCGAAGCTCGTCCTCGGGTAGGTCGGCCAGCTGCTGCGCGCGCGCGAAACTGTGCCGCGCGTACTCCAGGATCGACACGAAAGCCGTGGTAACCAGAATCCAAAGGCAAACCAGGCCGAACAAGATCGCCTTTTGTTCCGGAAGCCAGCGGGCGACGAAGGCGAGGATGACCACCCCGACCACCCCGAAGAGAATGGCTGATCTCAGCAGGGCCGGAAAGTGATCACGCAGAGGCTTCCACCGACGGTCGACTTCCTCGCGAAAGTCGTCGCGGTCCCGGAGCGCGTGGATGATATCCGGCAAGGGGTACTTACTACCCGTCAACTCAACTTTTTCGTGTACCACCAAGCCGCCGTCGGCGAGTTGAGTGTGCACCAACATCTTGACGTGTGAAAGACCACGACGGAAAAGAGTGCCGAATACGAATGCAGCTACAGCCATCCCCGCAAGCAAGCCCATATCGTGCCAGTAATGAGTGCCGTAGAAGCCGCCGATTGTTTCGCGAAGGGCGCCGATCCCGTACGTGAACGGGAGGAAAGGAAAGATGTCTCGGAAGAAGTCGGGAACCATTTCGATGGGATATATCCCGGACGCGCCGGGGATTTGGATAAAGGCCAGAACCACCGCGATTCCCCTGCCGATGTGCCCAAACGCCGTGACCAGAGCGAACACGATGCTCAAGTAAGCGAGGCCGATCAGAGCGCAGGTCGCAACGAAAACAACGGGATTCACTGTCTGGACATCGAGGACGAGGTTACCGATCGAGACGACCAATGCCTGCCCCACCGCGATGATCGCAAGGAGCAGGAAACGCGCGGAATAGGCTTGGGTGATCGACGCTCGTTTCAGACCTGCTGTGTCCACCTCGGTCCGAAAAAGTACGACCAGCATAAACGATCCGACCCACAGAGCGAGATTGGTGAACAAGGCGGCCATTCCCGAGCCGTAGCTTGATACGGGGAAGACAGGGTGGCTTTCCACCTCGGCGGGAGACGCGAAGAACTGTGAGATACCTTCGGAGTCCAGGTTTGAAACGGTGTCCAGGGCGCCGTCACCGGACGCCGCGTCTAATAGAAGTATGTCCGACTGTGCTGTGCGCAGGCCATCCTCGATACCCGAAAGGTCACCGATAAAGCTGTCGAGAACGCCATTGGCCGCGGTAAGTTGCCGGCCGGTACCGTCGAGCAAACCAATCGACTCGCGGACCAAGGTCTGCTGAGAAGCGAGCGCGGAGGAGTATCCCCCTGCGCTGGCGTTGAGCTCGTTGATTGCGGAATTGAGGATGGGCAGCGTCTCTCCGACGGAAGAACGCAGGCCGTCTGAGGAATCGCGAGTCGCCAGCGTCGCATTTTCTAGTGCGTTCGCCGCTGCGGTCACGGTACCCGCAGTGTCCGAGGCAGCATCCTTCAGCCCGGTGAGGTCAGTGACGAGCTGGCGATTCGTGGCGTTACGTTCACGTAGACCGTTGAGAGCGTCGGTGAGAGGTGCAGCGGCCTCCGTCGTGCCTCCGCCGCCGTCTAGTAGTTGTTGCAACTGATCGATGGCACGATCGCTTTGGTCCACAACCCCCGACGCTCCACCAAGTGCGTCGTCGATACCAGAGCCTGCGCTCTCCAGATCCCCGGTCACAGAGGACACGGCGTTCATCGCGGACGTCACCGCGTCGCCCAAACTGGAGGAGCCCTGAAAATATGCGGCGTTCACCGAGTCGGAAACGGCTGCCGTCTGCCTCTGAACTTCCCCGGTAATATATTGGACCTGGCGCAATGCACTTTCGGCGTCGCCGAGCGTCTTGTCGACGGATTCCAACGCCTCCTTGGTCGCGTCGATCGTGGGTCCCGCGCTGTTTACGCTCTTCTGCGCAGCTTTGATATCGGCTTGTGCCGAGCGGAGAGACTCCGCGGTTTCGGTCAGACTGTTGGCGGCGTTATCGCTGGCGTTGTCGAGCGTCGTTGATAGCTCGCCACCCGAACTACGCAACTCGGCCGTAACCGCATTCGACACTTGTTCCTTGAACGCGGAATTGATTTGATTCTCGATGCCTGTAGCGCCCTGATCCGTGATTTTCGGACCGATGGCACTCGTCTTCTCGTTGACCTCATAGTGAAGTGTCGGTTGAGAATATTGTCCCTGGAAAATGCTGAGGACATCGGCGGAGAAACTAGTCGGTACGGTGACGCTGGCGAATACATCGCCGCTATTCACGGCGTTTTTCGCGGCATCTGCGTCCATGAACTGCCAGCCGAGCTGATCATTCTGTTTCAACTGATCAACCATTTGGGCGCCAACGTCCAGGTCCCCGGTCAACTCCGAGCCGGCACCTCGGTCCTCATTCACTACGGCGACACTTATGTTCTCTGTATTGCCGTACGGGTCCCAGAACGCGGCAATGTTGACCCAAGCGTAAAACGCCGGAGTGATCATGACTCCGAGGACAATTACCCAGACTTTCTTGGTCCGCCACAGACGAAGAGCGTCACGAGTGACGATGCTCAACGTAGTTTTCACACCTGGACGCTATCATTCACGTTGGGTGAGCGACGGTCTGAGCACGTCTCGTTAGGCCCCGTGGTGTTCGGGAATCGGGTATGTCATCACAATTCGAAAGCACCGCCCGTCATATTCCGTAGCGCAGGTCGACTAGCTGTGATGTCCAGGGAGGTTGGTCAGTCGGGTGACTGGGGCCTGGCCTCCTATAGCGGAATGTGCTCGGTGATGATTGTAGAAGTGCATCCACTCAGGCAGGGCTGCGTTGCGCTGTGCAGTTGACGCGTAGAACTGGGCGTAGGCCCAGCCGTCGGACAAGGTGCGGTGGAAACGCTCGATCTTGCCGTTGGTCTGTGGCCGGTAGGGACGTGTTCGCTTGTGCTTGATACCTAGGTCAGCACATGCATCTCGCCAGGTATGGGCGCGGTAACACGAGCCGTTGTCGGAAAGAACTCGTTCGACCACAACGCCTCGTTCGGCGAACCATGCTGTCGCTCGGCGCAGGACCCCGATCGCGGTCTCGGCCTTCTCATCAGAGCAGATCTCGGCGTAGGCGACCCGGGAGTGGTCATCGATGACCGTGTGGACGTAGGCGGTGCCGATTCGGGGGCGGTAATCCTTCCCACGCTCGCCCGTTCGATGCGCTGTTGCTAGCGAATTCTGCTGGCCCTGCTTGCGACCGACGAACTTGTGCCCGCCGCCGTCGGGGATGTTGCCGAACTTGGTGACGTCGACGTGGATCATTGAGCCCGGATACGGGTGCTCGTAACGGCGCAGCGGCTCCCCAGTGACACGGTCGATGTAGGTGAGTCGGTTGATCCGGCACCGCGCCAGCACCGCATGCACGGTCGAGGCAGGCACGCCGAGCCGGCCAGCGATCTGGACCGGTCCGAGCCGCTTGCGCCAGCGCAACGCCACGATCCGACGCACGACCGACTGCGGTGTCTTGCCCGGGCTACGGCGAGGACGCGAGCTGCGATCGGCCATTCCCGAGGCGCCTTCGGCCCGGTATCTATCAGCCCACTTCTTCGCTGTGCGCGGCGCGACCATAAACATTTTCGCCACCGCTGAATACGTCCAATGGTCCTCGACGACCAACTTCGCCAGCCGCAATCGTGTGCGTGGCGTCAAGACAGCGTTAGCGTGGGACATGAAGACCTCCGGGACCTGAAGCGGTGAACTAGACAGCTCCACTCCACTACCGGAGGTCTTCCCTTGTCACCCCGACTCACCACCGAGCAGCGGTACAACCTCCCTGGACATCACAACTAGCGCAGGGACCTCGGAGTCCGGCAGTAGCTCTTCGGGCTCGGCAACATGTAGGAAATCGACGCATGCCCTCTCATCCGGGTGAAGGGCATACGGCTGTGAGTCGATGGCGAGGCCGCTCTGCTGACGCAGGCGTTTGATCTCGCCCCGAACGGTCGTAGTCGCGGCCGCATCGCCGTACAGCTCCTCGGCAAGAGCGCGCGCAGACCATGCCTCCCGCGAAGCGAGCAAGGCCAGTAATTCCGCACGCCTCTCGCTGAGCAGTAACTCCGTGCCATCGGTGCGGACGACCGCCGGTCGCCAGCCGAGCAGACGGATCCGGCGGATCGGGTTCGAGACGGCCTCGGTGTCCGGCGCTGCAGGCGGTGGCGAAAGTTGGGCGAGCAGCGTCTCTGCCAGCCGGGCGCCGCAGCGCACCAGGGACGCCACCTCGGTCGTTGCGAAGCGCACGGGCAGCGACACATCGAGCACCCCGACGATGGACCCCGCCCGATCGCGGATCGGCGCCGCCGTGCATGTCCACCCATGGTGGGAGCGAACGAAGTGCTCGCCGGCCGTGGCGTGGGAGAGCCGCCCGGAGTCGAGGGCCAGCGAGATCCCGTTGGCGCCGATCCCGCCTTCCGACCAGTCCGCGCCCTCGGCGAACGCGATCGAATCCGCGCGGCGCAACGCCTCCGGAGAGCCGGATCTCCATAACAACGAGCCCTGCGCATCGGTGAGCACGACGAGGTGCCGGCCGGCCGTCGAGGTGTCTGCCAGCGAGGCCACGAGATCGTCCGCGACCGCCCGCAACGGAGTGCACGTGCGTGCCCGCTCGAGCTCGGGCGCGCCGAGGAAATGCGCGGGAAGCTCCTGCTCCGGCGAAATCCCGGCATCCCCGCTGCGTCTCCACGCGTGCAGGACCCGCGGGTCGAGATCGACCGGCCGGCCTCCTGCGAGCGCCTCCTCGTGCGCGGAGATCGTGCGGCGCGCGAACACCTCGGGCTCCGCGAAACGCAGGTCCGGATGCAACGACATTGCCACCCCCTCGGGTCCACAGTGTGAGCTACGTCATAACCGGCAGTATAGACGCGAAGGAGCGGACATGACCGACACCAAGATCAACCCCACCGAAGCCGCGGACTCCGGCGACCCCCGGTCCGGGGCCGACAAGGCCATCGACTCGTGGCTCGCGGAATTCGACTCCGCGCTTTCCGCGAATGACGTCGGACGTGCCGCCGAGCTCTTCGAGGCCGACGGATTCTGGCGCGACTTCGTTGCGTTCACCTGGAATCTCAAGACCATGGAGGGGCGCGACGACATCCGCGACATGCTCACGTCCCGTCTCGCGGACGTTCGTCCGAGGAACTGGCGACGGGACGACCCTGCAAATGCGGACTCCGGCGTCATAGATGGGTGGCTAACGTTCGAGACGGACGTGGCGCGCGGGTGGGCACACCTGCGCCTGCGCGAGGGCAAGGCGTGGACGCTGCTCACGACGATGCAGGAGCTCAAGGGATTCGAGGAGCGCAAGGGTCGGGCGCGCGATAAGGGCGTCGATCACGTGATCACCCGCGAGCGGAAGACGTGGCTCGAGCGGCGGCGCGAAGCCGAGGAGACGCTGGGGTATTCGGAGCAGCCGTACGTGGTGATCATCGGCGGCGGGCAGGGCGGCATCGGGCTCGCCGCGCGGCTTAAGCGGGCGGACGTGCCGACGATTGTCGTCGAGCGCAACGAGCGCGCCGGGGACTCGTGGCGCAAGCGCTATAAGTCCCTCCACCTGCACGATCCGGTGTGGTACGACCACATGCCGTACCTGCCGTTCCCCGACGACTGGCCGGTGTTCCCGTCCAAGGACAAGGTTGGCGACTGGCTCGAGCACTACGCCGACATCATGGAACTCAACTACTGGTCCGGCACCGAATGCGTGGGCGCGGAGTTCGATGAGGCCGCTGGGACGTGGAAGGTGCGCGTCAACCGTCGCGGCGAGGACGTCGAGCTGCGGCCGACCCAGCTCGTGTTCGCGCTCGGGGTGTCGGGGTACCCGAACACGCCGTCGTTCCCCGGGGCGGATTCGTTCGCGGGTCAGCAGTGTCACTCCTCGGAGTTCACCGGGGAGGAGGATTACGAGGGCACGCGCGCGGTGGTGATCGGCTCGAACAATTCGGCGCACGACATTTGCGCGACGCTGTGGCAGAAGGGCGCGGAGGTGACGATGGTGCAGCGGTCCTCGACGCACATCTCGCGCAGCGAATCGCTCATGGACCTCGGGCTGGGGCCGCTGTATTCCGAGGAGGCGTTGGCGAACGGCGTCACCACCGAGAAGGCGGACATGCTGTTCGCCTCGTGGCCGTATGCGTTGCTGCCGGACGCGCAGAAGCCGGTATACGACGCGATGGCCGAGCGCGACGCCGAGTTCTACCAGCAGTTGCGGGATGTGGGATTCGATCTCGACTTCGGCGAAGACGGATCGGGTCTGTTCGTGAAGTACCTGCGTCGGGGGTCGGGATACTACATCGATGTCGGGGCGAGCCAGCTGCTCATCGACGGCGAGGTCGCGCTGGCAAGCGGCCAGGTCGACCACATCGAATCCGACGCGGTCGTGTTGGCTGATGGGACGCGGCTGCCGGCGGATCTCATCGTGTACGCGACCGGCTATGGCTCGATGAACCAGTGGCTCACCGACATCGTGTCGCCCGAGGTTGCCGACCGCGTGGGCAAGGTGTGGGGCTTCGGCTCGGACACGAAACGCGACCCGGGACCTTGGGAAGGGGAGCTGCGAAACATGTGGAAGCCGACGAATGTCGAGCAGCTGTGGATCCACGGCGGCAACCTGCACCAGTCGCGGCACTACTCGAAGTATTTGACGCTGCAGCTCAAGGCTCGGATGGAGGGAATTTCGACGCCGGTGTACGGGTTGCAGGAGGTGCACCACACGGAGTGATCTTCGGCCAGGGTGTGTCTTCGCGTGGTGAGGTTGATTCGGCCGCGGGCGTGAGCGTTGCGAAAACGACATGTCCGGCCGATTTCACGCAGGCTCGCCTACGTGAAATCGGCCGGGCGCGGTGTTTCGCCTGGCGCCCATCTTTCGTACGAGGAATTAGTCGACAGGTACGAGCGCCTGGCTATGGACGAGGTAACGCCCAGTTGGGGCCGTGGTGTCCCGCGTGAACACGGTATTGACTCGATCGCTGGTGTCGCTCGGCGGTGATCAGTGCACCTTCCACTGCGGTGGCATTGGAATGGGAAATGTCAACACTGTCGATCCAGAAGAATCCGAGAAGACTCGTGCGCTTCGGCCCGCGGGTCCAGTGCATAGCTAATGGCCAGGAGGCCAGAATTCCTCGGGGATGAGCTCCGGGCGGGATGCCAGTGGTAACTCGAATCGAATCGTTGCCCCACGGAGGGTAGGGGCGCAGTGAGTCGTGCTCCAGAATGACCCAACGTTGGTGCACAGCGTTGAGGTTGATCATCGCCAGAAATGAGAATCGGCCCGCGATCAGAACAACTGATCGCGGGCCGATTCATTAGCGGCGGGCCGGTTTACCCGAGCGAGAGCCCGTAGCCGCCGGCCTTCTTGGCCTTGTTGCCGGAAGACTTCTTCTCGGTGGAAGGTTCTTCGGCCGGAGCCGACTCGGCGGAGCCTTCGGATTCCTCGTTGGCCGAATCCTGGGTGGAAGCCTCGTCAGCCTGCGTCTCCTCGGTGGAAGCCTCGCTGGCCGACTCTTCTGCCTTGGGGGCCTCGGTCCCGGTGGATTCTGCCTCGGTGGACTCGGTCTCTGCGACCGCTTCGTCGTCGTCCGACTTCTCGGATTCGGACGAATCGGACGCGCTGGCCGCTGCCACGCCGGCCGCACCGGCGCCGACGGCGGCTCCGCCGATCTTGATGCCCGACGACTTCCGTGCGCCCGCGCTCTTGCCTCCGAGCGAGAGTCCGCCACTTCCGGCCTTGGGTGCTCCGCCCATATGGGCGGGAGCCTCGGCCTTCGGGGCGTCCTCGGACGTAGCGGATTCGGTGGACTCACTCGATGTGGACTCGGCCGATTCCTGCTCAGCGTCCGACTTGGCCGGTACGTTCGCCTCGGAAGCGGAGTTGTCCTCGGTGGTCTCGGACTCCTTCGAGGCGCCCGGCGCTGGCGCGCTGGATGCGCCCGGAGCCTTGGCCTTGCCGCCCAGCGCAAGCCCGCCGCCGGCCTTCGGGGCGCCGGACTTCGGCGCTTCTGCCGCCGGGGTGCCCTCGTCGCCATCGGCCTTTTCGGACTGAGCCGAGTCGACCTTGGACTCCGAATCCCCCGTCTCGGAGGCGTCCGCCGGGGTCTCCTTCTTCGCTCCGCCCGGAGCGGAAGCTTTCGCCCCGCCGGGAGCTGCGGCCTTGCCGCCGAGCGAGAGCCCACCCGACTTCGGCGCGCCCTTCGACGCGGAAGCCGGGGCCTTGTCCGACGAGGACTCTTCCTTCTTAGCTCCGCCCGGAGCAGGCGCCTTCGAGCCACCCGGAGCCGCGGCCTTGCCGCCAAGGGCGAGTCCGCCACCGGCAGCGGCGCCGGCCGCCGCGCCAGCCGCAGCCTTGCCCGCAGTCGAACCGGACTTATCCGAATCGGCCTCGGCTTCGGAGGCTTCCGCAGCGTCGGAGTCCTCGGCCTTCGGCTGCTTCTCGGCCTCCTTGGCCTTCGCCGCAGCGGCCTTGTCCTCCTCGGCCTTCTTCTTCTCGTTCTCCGCAGCCTCGAGCTCTGCCTTCGTCGGCACGCCCGGGCCACGGGAGTCGAGCCAGGAGACCGCATGGGGATCAGGAAGTTCGCCGTCACGCGTGATGGATTCGACGAGCATCTGCGAGACGTCGACCACCTCGACCTGGCCCTCTTGCTCGGTGCCGTCGGTCTGCGCCGTCGTGCCGTCAGTGAGCATGACGCGGCAGAACGGGCAGCCCGTGGCGATCTTCTGCGGATCGGTCGACAGTGCCTCGTCAACACGGTCGATGTTGATGCGCTTGCCGATGGTCTCTTCCATCCACATGCGCGCGCCGCCGGCGCCACAGCACATCGAGCGCTGCCCGTGGCGCGGCATCTCGCGGAGCTTCGCACCCGCGCCGTCGATGAGCTCGCGCGGGGGCTCGTAGACCTGGTTGTGGCGACCGAGGAAGCAGGGGTCGTGGTAGGTGACGTCCTGGCCCATCGGCGACACCGGCACGAGGCGCTTCTCCCGCACGAGGCGGTTGAGCAGCTGCGTGTGGTGGACGACCTTGTACTTGCCGCCGAACGGCCCGTACTCGTTCTTCAGCGCATTGAGGCAGTGCGGGCAGGTGACGACGACCTTGCGGTCGGGCTCCGCGACACCGTCGAACGCGTCGTTGATGGTCTCGATGTTCTGCTGCGCGAGCATCTGGAACAGGAACTCGTTGCCCGCGCGGCGGGCGGAGTCACCGGTACAGGTCTCGCCCTGGCCGAGCACCGCGTAGGACACGCCCGCCGAGTGGAGCAGCGTGGCGACGGCCTGCGTCGTCTTCTTCGCACGGTCCTCGAAGGCGCCGGCACAGCCGACCCAGAACAGGTACTCGGTGTCGCCGAGGTCCTCGACGTCCTGGCCGATGACCGGCACGTCGAAGTCGAGCGCCTTGGTCCAGTCCAGGCGCGCACTCTGGTTCTGGCCCCACGGGTTGCCCTTGTTCTCGAGGTTCTTGAACAGGCCCGCGAGCTCGGACGGGAAGTCCGACTCCAGGAGTACCTGGTAGCGGCGCATGTCGACGATGTGGTCGACGTGCTCGATATCGACCGGGCACTGCTCGACGCACGCACCGCAGTTGGTGCAGGCCCACAGCGCCTCGGGGTCGATAATTCCGGAAGCGGCGACGTCACCCTCGATGGTTTCGCCGACGAGGGGACGCTGCGCTTCGATGCGCGCGGCCTCGGGGATCGCGGAGAGCTTCGCGGAGTCCGGGTTGCCCTCGGAATCGACGAGGCCGACCTCTTCGCCCATCTCCTGCTTACCGCCGGCGAGCAGGTACGGTGCCTTCGCGTAACCGTGGTCGCGCAGCGACATGATGAGCAGCTTCGGCGAGAGCGGCTTGGCCGTGTTCCACGCCGGGCACTGCGACTGGCAGCGGCCACACTCGGTACAGGTGGTGAAGTCGAGCCAGCCCTTCCACGAGAAGTCCTCGATCGCGCCGACGCCGAGCTGTGGCTCCGGAGCGTCTTCCTCCTCGGACATCTCCTCGACCTTCTCCATGGTGAGGGCTTCGCCGTTCTGGGTCATCGGCTTGACGGCGCCGAGAGCCGTGCCTCCCTTGGGATCGCGCTTCGTATAGATATTGAAGAACGCGGAGAAGCGGTGCCAGGCGACGCCCCAGGTGATGTTGCGGCCGACGATGTACAGCCACACCATGCCCGAGAGCAGCTTGATGAGCGCGAAGATCGAGACCATCAACTCGTTGGCCGGGAGGATCTGCGACAGCGGACCGGTGACGAAGTCGGTGGCCCAGTGGAAGTGGTCACCCTCGGCGGCCTGCAGCGAGAGCTTGCCCGCCTTGACGAACACCATGCCCAGGCCCTCGAGGAGGACGACCGCCTCGACGAAGTACGCGGCGCGCATGTCCGAACCGGTGAAGCGCGAGATGCCCGAGCCGCGGTTCGGGTTGTTCTTCTGGCGAATTCCGATGAGGACGAGGATGCCGACCACGGTGCCGAGACCGAGGAGCTCGTCGATGAAGTGGTAGATCGCCAGGTTGGACAACCACGGCCAGCCCGCATGCGGGTTGAACGTCTGGATGTAGGCCTCGAACCAGACGATCGCGCCGAGGAGGAAGCCGATCATCACCATCCAGTGGAAGATGCCCACCGAACGGATCCTGATCATGCGCGTATGCGCGATGAATTCCTTGATCAACGTGGCGAGGCGCGGGAAGAAGGGCAGCCAACGGTTGTAGCCGTCCTTCTGGCCAAGCCGAATGGTGTTGACCATTCGGAACGCACCGCTAAGGAAGGACCACCAACAGAACAAACTGACGATGGCCCCGATAGTGCCGAGGGTGATAGTCACCGGTGACATAAGGGCAGCGGCCTTTCGTAGCTCTCTCGGCGCGGCCGCCGGGGATTCCCGGTGGCGAAGAAGGATGGGCTTCGCTGCGATACCTGAGTGGTACCTATGGCAATTTCCAAGCCTTCTCCGCCGTGGACCCCCTAGTGGGCAGGACGGCCCCGCGCAGAATTGTCTTTCTTTACCGTAGGTTACGGGCACCGAAATTTATAACTCATCGGTAGGGTATCCATACTTTGAGCAGGACTTACGGCCAATCGGGGGTGGGGGGTGCCACACAGGGGGAATCGGCCGATCCCGGGCGGCTTGTGGGGCGAGATTCGGCCGAATTAGTTGAGGATATTCTCACGATTCGCGCTGTGATTTCACGCTTGCCGAGGATGTTCTCAACTACTCTGGGCCCATGCTGTTCGCGTTCTCCATCGCCCCCGCCACCGCGCCCGATCCGGACGGCTCGATGAGCGCCGCCGTCGCCGAGGCCATCCGCGTCGTGCGCGCCTCCGGGCTGCCGCACGAAACCACCTCGATGTTCACCACCATCGAAGGCGAATGGGACGAGGCAATGGCCGTGATCAAGGCCGCCACGGACGCAGTGCTCGCCGTTTCTCCGCGGGTCTCGCTCGTCCTCAAGGCCGACCTGCGCCCCGGCCACACAGGCGAGCTCACCGGCAAGGTCGAGCGGGTCGATGCTCGCCTCGAGTCCCCTGTTCGCGACGCGGGAGGGCGCACCGATGGATAAGTCACCGCAAGATGACGTCGCAGGCCACTTCCACGGGAAGGTCGCGATCGTCACGGGCGCGGCCAGCGGGATCGGGGCGGCGCTGGTAACGCAGCTCGCCGTTCACGGCGCGCGAGTCGTGGCCGTGGACCGGGCCGAAATCCCCGGTCCGCCGCCCGGCGTGCTCGCGGTGGCCGGGGACGTGAGCGACTCCGACGTCATCGCGCGGTCCATCGAGTTGGCCGAGGCCGAGTTCGGCCCGGTGGACATGTATTTCGCCAACGCGGGCGTGATGGGCGGGGCCGACATCGGCAGCGAGGACGAGTGGGCGACCGGGATGGACGTGAACTTCTACGCGCACGTTCGCGCCGCGCGGCTCCTCGTGCCCGGCTGGGCCGAGCGCGGGTCCGGGCATTTCGTCTCCACGGCCTCGGCGGCGGGGCTGCTCACGCAGGTCGGGGCGGCCGTGTACTCCGCGACCAAGCACGCCGCGGTGGCCTTCGCCGAGTGGTTGTCGGTGACGTACGGCGACGCCGGCGTCGGTGTGACCTGCTTGTGTCCGATGGGCGTGGACACCGCGCTGGTCCGAGACGGCGCGGCGTCGGCGGACCCGCGGGCGCGCGCCGCCATCCGGGCCGTCACCTCCGCGGGTGCGGTGCTTTCTTCCGATGACGTCGCACGCCAGACCCTCGCGGCTGTCGCGGCCGGCGAGTTCCTCGTCCTCCCGCACCCGGAGGTCCGGGACATGTGGCAGGGCCGCGCCGGCGACACTCAGCGCTGGATTTCCGGAATGCGGCGCTACCAGGCAGCTGTGCGGGCGGCCGAGGACGGGTAGCCCCTTCGAGCGGGCGCCGCGCCCCGCACCCGCCCACCGACCTTGCCGCGCTTCCGCGCTGCCTCCAGCCCGTTCCTCGTCTCGCGGACGATGTCGCGACGGCGACCCTCGGCCAATGCGAGCGCGAGGTCGAGGATCAGCGACCGCTCGGTGTGCTCGCCGGTCGCAATGCCCTCTAGTACCTTCACGGCGATGCCGCGCTCGAACAGATCGGTCAGGACGATGAGCCCTTCCAGGAGATTGCCACCGAGCCGGTCGACCTCCTGGACCGTGAGCATGTCGCCGTCCCTCATGTACTCGATCGCCTCGCGGAGCCCCGGACGGGCATCGACAGCGAGCTTGCCGCTGACCTTCTCCTCGAAGACCTTCACGCAGATGGAGTCGAGGGCGTCGTGCTGCCGAGACGTCTCCCGAGGCGTTCCAGCGCACGGTCAATGGGGCTCACGAGGGCGACGACCTCCCGGTGCAGATCACCGTGCGCCAGGCCCAGAAGATCGCCGCGATCATGGGAGCAGTCGCCCGCGGCCATTCCGGCTACACCGACGCGCTGCGCGACGCCTCATGGTTCCTCGACGCCGTGGTGGCCGAAGGCCGGCCGCACACGGTCGTGTCGCGCTCGGCGTCCGAGCTGTGGGCCGTCGTCGACGCCTGGCCCTGGCCCCGACCTGGCAAGCCGAAGGACAACGCCGAGTAGACCACCCGGCAGCGTCCGATGTTCCCGCGACGATGAACCCGGGGGAACGAACAAGCGCTACCCCCACCTGCCTGCGCAGAGGGGTGAAGAGCGAGAGCTACGCGAGGCGCGCAAGCGTGGACCGCTGCGCACCCTCGACTCGCTCCAGCTGCGACTACACGCGCAGCCCCTCACGATCGTTCCCGAGCAGACGACGATATGGGGTTACGCCTGGCTACAGTTCGGGGATACGAACGTGCGGTGCGTCGTCCAGGCGAAGCGATGGACGGCCGACGCCGTGGGCGTCCAGGTGACGATCGACGGCGACAAGCTGCGGTGCTGGATATGGCAGGGCGCATGCCAGCGAATCTCGGACCGGACCGACGTCTGGTAGCCCTGCCGCAAACGATCGTCTACGGCGGAGCCGCCTCGTGATCGCCGAAAAAGTCGGCGCATCGTTCCGCTACCCACGACGCACTATCCATGGGGCGATCGGCCGTATGAGTACCCCGATCATCGCCATCGTCTGCGCCCTCGAAGTCATTGTTCCACTGGCGCTCGGCTTCCTGCCCATACAGCGCAAGCGGCGCGCAACTCGCCGCTGATTCGCACAGCCGCGTTGGTTGGCACAGGGCCGCGCTGACGACCACGGTCGTGACGCTTACCTCTTTGCGGTACCGGCTCATCATCAGAACCGCTGTCAACGTCACGATGATAACGAGCGCAAGGACGAATGGCGCGACCACCGCAAGCGTGAACAGAGCGTATGCCCTGGGATCGAGCAGCGGACCCGGGCACTATCCCGGCTTGATCGCTACACATCAACTCAAGGCGAGCCCCTTGACACGTGGTTCCTGGGGGCGTTCACTGACGGGCGATGGGGTCGGCGTCGGAGAGGCCTTGCCAGAACGACATCGAGCAACACAATCGGATCGGAGTAGACATGAAAGCAGTGGTGTACGAGGGACCCCGTCAGGTCAGCACGAAGAACGTCCCGGACGCGAAGATCGAACGTCCCAACGATGTGCTGGTCAAGGTGACAACGACCAATATCTGCGGCTCGGATCTGCACATGTATGAGGGCCGGACCTCCTTCGAGCAGGGCCGCACGTTCGGCCACGAGAATATGGGGGAGGTGGTGGAGGTCGGTCAGGGCGTGGAGAAGGTCAAGGTGGGAGACCGGGTCGTGCTGCCCTTCAACATCTCGTGCGGGTTCTGCAAGAACTGCGAGCGCGGTCTCACGAATTACTGCCTGACCACGCAGCCTGACCCGTCCGCCGCTGGTGCGGCATATGGATTTGCGGACATGGGCCCGTACGGCGGTGGCCAAGCGGAGCTGCTCCGCGTGCCTTTCGGTGACCACAACGCGCTGCGCCTGGGTGAGGATGCGCAGGAGAGGGAGAACGATTACGTCATGCTCTCCGACATCTTCCCCACCGGTTACCACGCCACCGAGATGGCCGGCGTGATGCCGGGCGACAGCGTTGTGATCGCCGGGGCCGGACCGGTGGGGCTGATGGCTGCCCTGTCCGCGACGATTAAGGGCGCAGCGAAGGTGATGGTGGTCGATCGCCACCCTGACCGGCTCGCGCTGGCCGAGCAGATCGGTGCGATTGCCATCGACGACTCCAAGGTCGACCCCGTGCAGGTGGTGCTGGACGAGACGATGGGGCTCGGAGCTGACCGTGGTTGCGAGTGCGTGGGCTACCAGGCCCATGATCCTCAGGGCAACGAGGACACCGCCGCCACGCTGAACATGCTCATCAACGCGGTGCGCTTCACCGGACGAATCGGCACCGTTGGCGTGTTCGTCCCCCAGGACCCGGGGGCCAAGAGCGAATTGGCCAAGCAGGGCAAGGCGGCCATCGACTTCGGCACCCACTGGTTCAAGGGGCAGACCATGGGCAACGGTCAAGCCCCGGTCAAGCGGTACAACCGCCAGCTCCGGGACCTGATCGCGGCCGGCAAGGCGACCCCTTCCTGGATCGTCTCCCACGAAATCTCGCTGGACCAAGCCGCCGACGCCTACAAGAACTTCGACGCCAGGTCCAAGGGTTGGACCAAGGTCCTCATCAAGCCCGGCATGTCAAACGGAAAGAAGGAAAACTGAGATGGCAGCAGATCTTCAGGGCAAGAGGGTCGCGATCCTCGCCGCCGACGGAGTCGAACGCGTCGAGCTTGAGCAACCCCGCGAAGCACTGGACGGGGCCGGCGCTCAGACCGAGGTCCTCTCGATCCACGACGGCGAGATCAAGGCCCGTAAGAACGACCTGGATGAAGCGGGCTCGTTCACCGTCGACGGGCTGGTCGCCGACGCCTCGGTGGGCGACTACGACGCCCTGCTGCTTCCCGGCGGCACGGTGAACCCTGACCAGCTCCGGGTCGACAAGGACGCCGTTTCCTTCGTCCGCGGCTTCGTCGAGAGTGGCAAGCCCGTGGCGGCGATCTGTCACGGACCGTGGACGTTGATCGAGGCTGGCGTGGCCACCGGTCGCACCCTGACGTCCTTCCCGAGCATCCGCACGGATCTGCGCAATGCCGGCGCGAACGTCGTCGACCAGGAGGTCGCGGTCGACAAGAATCTCATCACCAGCCGCTCGCCGGAGGACCTGCCGGCGTTCTCCGAGGCGATCGTGTCCCAACTCGCGGACACCACAACAAAGTAAGAGGAGACATCATGAGTGTGACCAAAGGATTGCTGGTCAGGTTTGACGCGTTGCCCGGCAAGGAGGACGACGTAAAGGAGTTCCTTGACAGCGGTCGTGCGCTTGTTGAGAAAGAGCCGGCGACCACCGCGTGGTTCGCGATCCGTCTCGGCCCGTCCTCATTCGGGATCTTCGACGCGTTCCCCGATGACGCCGGACGTGACGCTCACCTGTCCGGCCCTGTTGCGGCAGCTCTCGGCGAGCAGACCGGTGCGTTGTTCTCCGAACCGACGATCGAGAAGCTCGACGTGTTGGGCTCCAAGCTTCCCGCCTGACACCACAAACCGGGAGTACTGACCCCGACATGAGGGGTCGCTCCGCGCGGTGACTTCGGGCTGGCACAGCCCGTTGACGTCGTGGCAGCGGCCCCTTTACTTGCGGCCTATCGCACATCCCTAACAGATCGAGGAACCGCGATGACAGGAACTGACGACGACGTTGCCCCGACGCGTTCACCCGAGGTAGCAGTGATCGGGGGCGGGATCGTCGGTCTGTCGACGGCGTACGCGCTGCGGGAGCAGGGCGTGCCGGTGCGCTTGTACGAGGCCGGCCTGCCCGGAACGGGTCAGTCCGCGGGCGAGTCGCGGATCTTCCGTCATGCCCACGACGACCCGCGGCTCGTCGCTTTCGCGCGCGAAAGCCGCGGCATATGGGATGAGTGGGCCGAACACTTCGACGTCGAGCTGGTCTCATCAGACGGTGTCGTGGCGATCGGCGACAGCGCCCTGGCGCGGCTGCGGGTGCTCGACCAGGTCGGGGGCGTGGAAGCGCACGAGATCGATGCATCCGAGCTCGCCCAGCGAATGCCGCTGCTCGCTGGGTACTCGGGGCCAGCGGTGCTCGACGAGTCGGGCGGAGCGATCCGCACCCGCACCGCGATCACGGCACTCGCGGGTGCCCTCGCAGATGCCGTCACCACCGCAGAGGTCATCTCCATCGATCCCCGCGCCGATGGGACGGTCGAGGTGCGCAGCGTCAGCGACCGGGCTGTCTACTCCAAGGTGGTCGTGTGCGCCGGCCGCGAAACCGCCCGCCTGGCCGGCAGCGTCGGCTTGTCGCTGCCGGTTCGCCTTGCCGCACACGTCCGGCTGACCTTCGACGTGAAAGCCGCCGCCCCGGCACGAGTCGCGTGCCTGCAGGACAGCAGCGGCGTCTTCGGCGAAGTCGGCGTGTACGCGACGCCGCTACCGGGCAACAGCAGTTATTCGGTCGGACTCAGCGAAACCGTCGGCGTCCGCGACGACGGAACGTTCATCGACCCTGCGGCGATTCGATCGCTGGACGAACGCGCGCGCGAATACGTGACACGGGCGCTGCCCGGTCTCCACCCAGAGCCGCGCGACTTTCTTCACTGCTGGGTGACCGACCTCCCATGGAGCGAGGACGGCGTGGCCGTGTGGGAGGCAGGCTCTGTCATGTTTGTGGCCGGTCACAATCTGTTCAAGCAGGCACCTGCGCTGGGTCGCGCTCTTGCCCGGGCTGCGACCGGCGGCGGTCTCGCCGCCGACCTCACGCCCGCCGCTCGCCTCGGCGAAGCCCTGCGATAGTTCGCCTGACCCCAGAACGGACGCACTCGATGGGTAAACGTCTCCTCGTCGAGGACAACGGCAGCCCGCCCGGGGTCAACCCAAAAGTCGCGGGTGGACAGCAGTCACAGGCTCAACCACCTTGTCATGGGGTGTCTTCATCGTGAGGATCGGTACGCGGAGGTGCCGCAGCGGGATCCGTCACTGCGGGATCCGCACGCGGTGCGACCCGGCGCGGGATGATGAAACCGCGTCGCAGTGCGGGGTTCGGGCCTAGCCGTCAGGTTGCCTGCTGCGCTCATCGGGCGACACCGCGTGCACGGTGATGCGGGGGCGGGCGCCGCGCCCCGCACCCGTCCCTCCATCTTTGCCGTCCTTTTCGTCCAAGCCCAGGCACTTTTCGTTGGCCGCGTAACGACACGCGGCAAACGAAATTTGAGCAGGCTTCGGCGCCTGGCGGCGGCGTGAGGTCTCGAAACGGCGCCGCTATCAGTTGGTCGCGCGCCAGGCGCTGGGGGCTGGGCGCACCAAAAGGCCGACGTTGCGAATTACTTCCGTAGCGCGGATTCCGAGCGCCACGCGCTCTTGAGCACCTCGGCCCTGTCGATCCCGCGCTTGAGGGTCTTGCCCGTCGCACCCTTGGGCAGCTGATCGACGAACGAGATAAGCCGCGGCACCTTATACGCCGACAGGTGTTCGCGGCACAGGGCCTCGAGGTCCTCCGGCGTGACCTCCTCACCGGGCTTGATGACGACGCACGTCGCAACCTCCTCGCCGTACTTCTCGTCGGGTACGCCGATCACTGCGGCCTCCAGCACGGCCGGATTCTGGTAGAGAATGCTCTCGACCTCGGCCGGGTAGACGTTGTAGCCGCCGCGAATGATCATGTCCTTCACACGGTCGACGATGCGCAGATCTCCGTCGGCATCGCGGAGGCCGATATCGCCGGTCCGGAACCAGCCGTCCTTCGAGATCGCCGCGTCGGTATCGGCAGGGCGATTCCAGTAGCCGGCGGTGATCTGCGGCCCACGCAGGAACACCTCGCCGGGCTCGTCCGCGCCGAGCTCGCGGCCGTCGAAATCGCGCACCGACAGCTCGATTCCCTGCACCGGGGATCCGACGAACCCGACCTTGCGCGGCCCGCCGGGCTGGCTGAACGTTCCCATCGCCGCGGTCTCGGTGAGCCCGTAGCCCTCAAGAACGGTCACCCCGAGCTCGTCCTCGAAGCGGGTGATGATCGATTCGGGCAGCGGAGCGCCGCCGGACACCGCGTACTTGAGTGTCGAGAAATGCTCGGCGCCGACGCCCTCCTCCCCGGCCTGGTAGAGCAGGAACATCCACATCGTCGGCACGCCGAGCATCACGGTCAGCCCGTTCTCGGGGATCATCGCCAGCTGGCCCTCGAGGGTCAGTGGGTGCAGGAGCGTGAGCGAGCCGCCGCCGCGGAGAGTGGGAAGCATGCCGGCGACCTGTCCGAAGCAGTGGAACAGCGGCAGCGCCGTGCCGCAGCGATCCTCCGCCTCCATCCCGGACGCGACGATCGCGGAATCGATCGCCGCGCTGAGCCCGCCCACCGTGAGCTGCGTGCCCTTCGGCTTGCCGGTCGTGCCCGACGTGTAGAGGAGGGCGGCGAGATCGGAGTCCGCCCTGTCGATGGGCAGATCCGCGAGCGCGCCGGCGTCTATGGATTGGGGACGTGCGGCGTCATACTCGGTGAGAACGAGGAGGTCGGTGCCCGTTTCGTCGCACGCTTCCTGCAGGCTGGGGCCGTTCTCGTGCCAGCCGATGGCGAGTTTCGCGCCCGAATCGGAGAGGAAGTACGAGAGCTCGTCGCGGGTGGCCATGGTGTTCGCGGCGACGATCGCGCCGCCCGCGGCCTGAACGCCCATGTATGCGACGACGTAGGCGTCGACGCTGGGGCAGCACAGCAGCACGCGATCTCCGGGGTGGACGCCGCGGTCGCGGAGCCGCTGCGCGAAGGCGAGGCACGCATCGCGCAGATCGGGGTAGGAGGTGGTGGCGTCCTCGCCGTGGCGCAACGCCACCGCGTCCGGGCGTTGTTCGGCGTTGCGGATGATGTCGTCGATGAGGTTGGCCACGGGGTCCTCCGTTGCGATGCGGTTGCGAGCTTCGTGGACCGAGTATCTCAGTTGAACGTGACGCGCATCACGATTTCCGGGGTTTCGTGCGCGCAATTCTCTAGAAGCGACGAAGCCCCTCACCACGTGGGCGAGGGGCTTCGGGGTATTGCGTTGGCGGGTGCGGCCGCGCGGACCGAGCTACTTCGTGTTGAGCTCGAGGCCTGGGTGCGCGGCGAGCACGTCGTCGATCGGGACGACGGACAGGGACGGGGTCACACCGGCGGCGTCCGCATTGGTCTTAGCGGCGGCGCAGTCGGTCTCGCCCGCGACATTCGAGGCGCTGGAGATGCCGAGCGCGCGGTTGCCGGAGAAGACGACGCCGCCCGAATCGCCGGGGAGCGCGCAGATATCGACGGTGAAGGCGTTGGCGATCGTGCGCTGGCCGGCGACGTCGATGTGTGCGCCCGTCTCGTCGATCTTGCCGCAGCTGAACCCGGTGCGGGAGCCCATCTTGCAGGCGACCTGGCCGGCGACCGGCGCCGAGGTGCCGGTGATCTCCTGGGCCTTGCCCTCCTCGCCGCCGACGAGATTGTTGTCGAAACGCTCACCGAGCTCCTTGTCGACCTTGATCAACGCGGAGTCGATGTTGTCGGGCTTGGTGTCGGCGAAGGTGCCGAACTCGGTGCCGTCGGCGAATGCCGCGCGCACGCCGTCCATGCGGTTGCAGTGCGCGGCGGTGATAACAACGGGAGCACCGTTGAGTGTGCCGTTGAAGCCGGTGGAGCATTCGAGCCCGCCGATTGGCATCTTCGCATCGTAAGCGGTGCCGCCGATGACCTGCTTGTCGGCCGCCGGAGCCTTGGCCTCGGCGTTCGGGTCTGCCGGTGCGTCCTCGGTGGGGGTCGGCTCGGGATCCGGGACCGGCACGAAGTCCCCGAGGGAGCCGGACTCGCCTCCGAGCGAGCCGAGTGCGTCGGCTCCGCCCGCGAGGCCGAGGATCTGCGTGAGCACGCCGAGCGCCTCGGGGGACAGGAAGCTCCCGAGCGAACCGCCCTTTGTGGCCTCGCCTTCGGCCGGCGCCTCGGTGTCGTTGCCGTCGGTGGGAGCCTCGGCCTGGTCGCCCTCGGTGGTCGTGGCGTCCGGCGCGGTGGCCTGCTCGGCAGGTGCGGTGCCGGTGCCGGTGCCGTCGACCGCGCCGGTGCCCGGATCCGTGGTCTCGTTGCCCGAGCCCTGGCCCTGCTGGCCGTCCTCGAGGCTGCCGAACGGCGAGGTATCGCTCGTCGGGCTGGGTGCGTTGAGTGTCTGCAGCTTGGCAAGTCCGTGCAGCGCAGCGGTGAGGTTGCCGAGCTGCGCCTCGGTACCGCCATCGGTGGTGACGACGACGGCGCCGCGATTCTGGTCGGCCTCGACGCCGGTGATCAGCTCGCGCTGATCCTGCGGGCGCTCCTCGATGGCGGCCTTGACTTCGTCCAGGCGCTGCTCGAGCTCGGACTGCGACAACGCGACGTCCTGTACGACGAAGCCCGCGTCCTTTGCCGCTTCGCGCAGCTCGGAGGCGGCCTTGGTGTCTACCTTCTTCTCTCCGCCGTCATCGGGGAAGACCGTGGCGACGCCGACCACGCCCTCGCCGAAATCGTTGAGCCAGGCGCCACCGAAGGCGTCCTGGAAGGTCTTGGACCACTCGCCGGCCTTGCCGCCGAGCTCCGCGGCGGTGTCGGCCTGGGAGACGAACTGCTCCGGCGTCATACCGAGGTCGCGTTGGAGGGCATCGGCGAGGCTGAGGGCGACGGCGACCGGGTCGTCGGTGTCCACGGCGCCGGTGGCGGCGGGCGCCGTCGCGGTTTCGTCGGCGGCGTTGAGGACCTGATCGGAGGACACGGTGGGTAGGGCGACAGCGCCGGCGACGCCGAGCGCCGTGACGGCGAGGGCCGCGCCAATGGTTGAGCGAATCCGCATGCTGAGCACTTCCTTTGGTTACCGAGTCGGGCGGGCGTGTGGCTGTCCGACCGAAAACGCACCACGTAATTCCGCATTTGTAACTTGGGGTTGGTGATACGTGTGTGACAGTTGTGACTCAGGATAGCGCCAGGATTTGCTAAATACCAGTGAGACACGTGTTGCGGGTGTGAAAAGAATTTATTGGGTTTCTTGGGGATTTGCCGGGTGCGGGAGGTTTGGCGGCTGCGGTTGGGGTGTGCCGGCGGATCTGGGTCGCTGGAAACCGCGCCACGTTCGGGTCGAAGGCCATGCAGAAGAGTTCCGAAGAGGTGGGGTCGGCGCCGTTGTGTGTCCGCACCATCTCGAGTCCCGCAAACCCTGGCAAATCGCGTGGTCTGCGGGACTCGACGTGGTGCGGGCACGGGCGGGTACGCGCGGGCGCACGGAGGTGGGTCCGTCGTGGGCGCCGGAGGTCCCAGTCCAGGGCTGCCGGGAAGGGGTGGCTGCCGGAAAGCACGGAAGCCTGCGCGCGAAGTTGAGCGCGGTAAATGCAAGTTTGGCTGTGAGTTGCACCACATCGGGAATGATGTCGACGTTAAACCAGTTGAACCAGACAGAAAACTTAAGCGTCCGCGACTCAACAAGTTGCACGCTGACGGCGAAACGGTGGCAGAATTGCGACAGGCCCGCCGGCGAGGCAAGGAACTTGAGTCCGGCGCGCTAAGGGTTTTCGACTTAGAAGCAAGACCCAGCACAAACGAACAAGACAATTACTCAGGGACCAATTAATAGGAGGAACACAATATGTCGCGTGCAGTAGGTATTGACCTCGGTACCACCAACTCGGTGGTTTCCGTGCTCGAGGGTGGCGAGCCGAAGGTCATCGCCAACGCCGAGGGCTCCCGCACGACCCCGTCGGTCGTCGCGTTCGCCAAGAACGGCGAGGTTCTCGTCGGCCAGCCGGCAAAGAACCAGGCCGTCACCAACGTCGACCGGACCATCCGCTCCGTCAAGCGCCACATCGGCGCCGAGTGGAAGTCCAGCGACATCGACGGCAAGCAGTACACGGCGCAGGAGATTTCCGCGCGTACGCTCCAGAAGCTGAAGAGGGACGCCGAGTCCTACCTCGGTGAGGATGTCACCGACGCCGTTATTACCGTCCCCGCATACTTCAACGACGCGCAGCGTCAGGCGACCAAGGACGCCGGCCAGATCGCGGGCCTCAACGTGCTCCGCATCGTCAACGAGCCGACCGCGGCCGCGCTGGCCTACGGCCTCGACAAGAACGAGGACGACCAGACGATCCTCGTCTTCGACCTCGGTGGCGGTACGTTCGACGTCTCGCTACTCGACATCGGCGAGGGCGTCGTCGAGGTTCGTGCGACCTCGGGCGACAACGAGCTCGGCGGCGACGACTGGGACCAGCGCATCGTCGACTGGCTCGTCGAGAAGTTCAAGGCACAGAACGGCATCGACCTGACCAAGGACAAGATGGCGCTCCAGCGTCTGCGCGAGTCCGCGGAGAAGGCGAAGATCGAGCTGTCCTCGGGCCAGTCCACGTCGATCAACCTTCCGTACATCACGGTTGACGCCGACAAGAACCCGCTGTTCCTCGACGAGACCCTGTCCCGGACCGAGTTCCAGAAGATCACGCAGGATCTGCTCGACCGCACCCGTAAGCCTTTCCAGGCCGTCATCAAGGACGCGGGCATCTCGGTCTCCGACATCGACCACGTGGTCCTCGTCGGCGGCTCGACCCGTATGCCCGCCGTCAGCGATCTGGTGAAGGAACTGACCGGTGGCAAGGAGCCCAATAAGGGCGTCAACCCGGACGAGGTTGTCGCCGTGGGTGCCGCGCTGCAGGCCGGCGTGCTCCGCGGCGAGGTCAAGGACGTGCTGCTCCTCGACGTCACCCCGCTGTCCCTCGGTATCGAGACCAAGGGCGGCGTGATGACCAAGCTCATCGAGCGCAACACGACCATCCCGACGAAGCGTTCGGAGACCTTCACCACGGCCGAGGACAACCAGCCTTCGGTGCAGATCCAGGTCTTCCAGGGTGAGCGCGAGATGGCCGCGCAGAACAAGCTGCTCGGCTCCTTCGAGCTCGCCGGTATCGCCCCCGCACCGCGCGGCGTGCCGCAGATCGAGGTCACCTTCGACATCGACGCCAACGGCATCGTCCACGTCACGGCGAAGGACAAGGGCACCGGCAAGGAGAACACGATCATCATCCAGGACGGCTCGGGCCTGTCCAAGGAGGAGATCGACCAGATGGTCTCGGACGCCGAGGCTCACGCCGAGGAGGATCGTCAGCGCCGCGAGGAGGCCGACGTCCGTAACCAGGCCGAGTCGACCGTCTACCAGGCCGAGAAGTTCGTCTCCGAGAACGGCGAGAATATCGCCGACGATAAGAAGGAGACCGTGAACAACGCGGTCGCCGAGGTGCGCACCGCGCTCGAGGGCTCCGATCTCGAGGCCATCAAGTCGGCCGTGGAGAAGGTCAACACCGAGCTCCAGGCCATCGGCACCGCGATGTACGAGCAGCAGGCCGCGCAGGGCGAGGGCGCTGCGGACGCCTCCGCCGAGGAGGACGGTGTCGTGGACGCCGAGGTCGTCGACGATGACGACACCACCTCGGGCGACGACGCCAAGGAGAGCAAGTGACCGCCGGACCGGGCCAGCCGGGAACCGAATCGTCCACCGCGGACGATGTAGACCCCACGGCTCCGGCCCAGGCCACGGCCGCCGACGCCGCCCAGCCCGCCGCGGATGCGGACGCATCCGCAGCGGCAGCGGATCACGACGTCGCCCCGTCTGAACCCACAGAGGGTATGACGGCGGAGACCGCCGCCGGCGTCGAGGCCGAGGCCACCGCGGAAGGCGGCAGCGAGAATGCCGAGGCTCCGCGCGACGAGGCGGCCGCGCTCACCGAGGACCTCAAGCGGGTCTCGGCGGAGTACGCGAACTACCGCCGCCGCGTCGACCGCGAACGCCAGTCGGCAGTGGAGGGGGCGAAGGCCTCCGTGCTCTCCGGCTTGCTGGAGATCGCCGACGAGCTGGGCCTCGCCGCCCAGCACGGCGACCTCGAGGAGGGCAGCCCGCTGCGCAAGTTCAACGACAAGTTCTTCGCGGTCCTCGCCGCGCAGGGCGTCGAGGAGTTCGGCGCCGAGGGCGACGACTTCGACCCCTCGATCCACGAGGCGGTGCAGGACCTCTCCGAGGGCGGCGATCCCAAGGTCGCCACGGTGTACCGCAAGGGTTACCGCGTCGGTGATCGCACGTTGCGCAACGCGATGGTGATCGTCGGCAGCTAGTCCGCCGAATACACCGCGTGGTTCGCCCGCGGCACATCAAGACGAGGTCCCGGCAGGGGAGCGGCCCCAGGCCCTTTCCTGCCGGGACCTCTTCGGTTAGTTAGACAATTAGAGTTAGAGACGAAAATTAGAACAGCACCCAGCAGCGTCGCCCGTGCGGCGCGCAGCCACGACACTCGGCACGGTCTGAAAGGAGGCGCCATATGAGCCAGAGCGATTGGGTAGACAGAGATTTTTACGCAGACCTCGGCGTCTCGAAGGACGCCAGCCAAAACGACATTCGCAAGGCCTACCGCAAACTCGCCCGCGAATCCCACCCGGATTCTCACCCGGGCGATGCCGCCGCGGAAGAGAAGTTCAAGAAGGTATCCACGGCGTATGACGTCGTAGGAGACGAATCCAAGCGCAAAGAATACGACGAGGTCCGCCAGCTTGCGGCCAGCGGCTACGGCGGATTCGGTGGCGGCGGGGGCGGCTTCGGCGGCGGTCGTTACCGTCGCGCGGGCGGCGCAGGCGCAGGCGCGGAGGAGTTCGATATTTCGGACCTCTTCGGCGGAGGAGCGGCCGGCGCCCAGTCCGGCGGTTTCGGCGATATCTTCGGTGGCCTGTTCAATCGCGGCGCCGGCGCGGGCGGAGGAGGCCGTCAGGCCAGTGCCCGTGGGGAGAACATCGAAACATCGGTGACCGTCGGTTTCCGCGACGCCGCGCTCGGGAAGCCGGTGGAGATCGCCGTGACGGCGCCGTCAACCTGTAATACGTGTAGCGGCAGCGGCGCCAAGCCGGGCACGACGCCGCGGACCTGCGGATCCTGCCAGGGTGCGGGATACGTGAATCGCAGCCAGGGGCCATTCGGTTTCTCCGAGCCGTGCCCGGAATGCGGCGGCGCGGGGACGATTATCGACGATCCGTGCCCCGAGTGCCGCGGCGCGGGAACGACGACGCGCACCCGGCATTTCACGGTGAAGATCCCCGCGGGGATCGAGGACGGCAAGCGCATCCGCCTGCAGGGCAAGGGGCAGGCCGGATTCCGCGGCGCGCCGGCAGGCGACCTGTTCGTCACCGTCCACGTGCGCGAGGACAAGGTGTTCTCGCGCGATGGCAACGACCTGTTGCTCGAGTTGCCGGTGTCGTATCCGGAGCTGATCCGCGGGACGAAGGTGTCGATCCCGACCCTCGACGGGCGGGTCACGGTGCGCGTGCCGGAGAATTCCCGCGACGGGCATGTGCTCCGCGTGCGCGGACGGGGGATCAACCCGCAGAGCGGTAATCCCGGTGCACTGCGCGCGACGCTGCGTGTCGTGAGCCCGCCGGCCGGTGCCGCCTCCGCCGAGCTCGCCGCGTACGCCGAGGCGCTCGACGCGTCCGGTTTCGACCCGCGCGCAGGGTGGCAAGGTGCGTAATGCGTATCCCGAATCCCGACGACCTGCGCCCTGACGAGGCGGTACTCGTCATCTCCGTGGCGGCGGAGCTGTCCGGGCTGCACGCCCAGACGCTCCGCACCTACGACCGCCTGGGGCTGGTGATCCCCGAGCGCACGCGAGGCGGCGGTCGCCGGTACACGCTGCGGGACGTCGCGCTGCTGCGTGAGGTTCAACGACTGAGCCAGGACGAGGGCATCAACCTCGCCGGGATCAAGCTGATCATCGAGTTGCGCGAGCAGCTGGAGGAGGCGCGCGCGGCGCTGTCCGAGGCGAGGTCGGAGCTGCGCTCGATGTACGAGGCGGCGCAGCGGGCCGAGCGCGCGACGAGTCGCACGGGCCTGTCCGCGCCTTCGGGCGCGCGCGGCGAACTCGTCCACGTGCCGCGCTCGACGCAGGTCGTGCTGTGGCGCCCGCGCAACGAGCGCGGGAAGGACTGAGTGTCTTCCTCGGGCGCGCCCGAAGCCGCAACGGCAGCGGCGACCACCCCGCCCCGCGAGTAGCATCGCGACCATGAGCGATAGCGACCACGAATTCGACGTACTCGTCCTCGGCTTCGGCAAGGCCGGAAAGACCATCGCGATGGGACGCGCCAAGGCGGGCGACCGAGTCGCGCTGATCGAGAAGTCCCCCGACATGTACGGGGGTACCTGTATCAACGTCGGCTGCGTGCCGACGAAGACGCTGCTCACAGACGCGCACCTGCACTCTTCCGCGCGGACGGCCGCCGCGGCCGGCGTCGGTTCGGAAGGCGGCGACGCCGATGCCCTGTCCGCCGCGCAGGATCGCCGCGATACGCTCATCAGCAAGCTCAACGCCGTCAACAAGAAGCTCGCAGACGACGCCGGCGTCACGGTCATCGACGGCGACGCCGAGTTCACCGGCCCCAAGACGGTGCGCATCACCGGCGGCCCCGACGAGCTCACTGTCACCGCCCGGACGATCATCGTCAACACCGGTTCGGTCCCGGTCCGCCCGCCCATCGCCGGCATCGACGGCCCCCGGATCCTCGATTCCACGCAGGTCCAGCACGTCCCGGAGCATCCGGCGCGCCTCGCCGTCGTCGGCGGTGGCCCCATCGGGCTCGAGTTCGCGACGATGTTCGCGCAGTTCGGCACCTCCGTCACGGTTCTCGACGGCTCCGAGCGGTTCCTCGGGCGCTTCGACCGCGATGTCGCCGAGCAGGTGCGCGCGGATCTCGAAAAGCTCGGAATCACCATTCTCTCCGGCGCCAAGGTCTCGGGATTTTCCTCCGATGACGGCGGAGTTACCGTCTCGCACGACGGCGGCGAACTGCAGGCGGACTATGTCCTTCTCGCTGTGGGGCGGCGCCCGGCGACGGACGGGCTCGGCCTCGAGGCGGCAGGAATCGCGACGACCGAGCGCGGTGCGATCGAGGTCGACGAGCACCTTCAGACGAATGTAGAGGGCGTCTATGCGGCCGGCGACGTCAACGGCGGGCCGCAGTTCACGTACGTCTCCTACGACGATCACCGCGTGATCACCTCCGCCGTGTGGGGCGATGGCTCCCGCACCACCAGCGGCCGCATTATCCCGAACACCACGTTCATCTCGCCGCCGCTGTCGCAGGTCGGCCTGGGCGAGGACGCCGCGCGCGAGGATGCCGAGGGGCGCGGGCACACTCTCGACGTGCGGGTCAAGAACATCGCGGACATCCCGATCATGCCGCGGCCGAAGATCCTCGGCGAGCCCGAGGGTATCGCGAAGTTCCTCATCGACGTCGAGGACGACCGCATCCTCGGCTGCACCTTGTACTGCGTCGATTCGCAGGAGCTCATCAACCTCGTCACTGTCGCGATGACCCAGTCGATCCCCGCCTCCGCGTTGGGCTCGGCGATCTATACCCACCCGTCCAGCTCGGAGGTGTTCAACGCGCTGCTCGCGTAGCGTCGGGGCAAGACAGGCAGGGAAGCCGAAGAAGGAGGCGTCGTGCGCATTGCTGCGGCACAGGTGATCAGTGGGGCCGATCCGAGGGCGAACTCCGACGTCATACGTGACTACGTGGCGCGGGCCGCGGAGCAGGGCGCCCGGGTGGTGGCGTTCCCGGAGGCGACGATGCGCGCGTTCGGGCACGGACCGCTGGACGAGGTCGCCGAGGAGCTCGACGGGCCGTGGGCGAGCGAGGTCGGCCAGATCGCGCGCGAGGCCGGCGTGGTCGTGATGGCCGGGATGTTCCGCCCTTCCGGCGACGGGCGCGTGTTCAACACGTATCTCGTCACGGGCCCCGCGGGATCCGCCGCCAGCCCGGGCGCCGGCGGCGACATCCACCTCGGCTACGACAAGATCCACCTCTACGACGCGTTCGGGTTCCGCGAATCCGACACCGTCGCGCCCGGAGAATCTACTTCCGTAGTGGAGGTGGACGGGGTACCGATCGGCCTCGCCGTCTGCTACGACATCCGCTTTCCCGGGCAGTTCACCACGCTCGCGAATGACGGCGCACGGCTGAACATTCTCGGCGCCTCGTGGGGCGATGGTCCTGGGAAGGTCGAGCAGTGGCAGCTTCTCGCGCGGGCTCGCGCGCTCGACGCGACGACGCCGCTGCTCGCCGTGGGACAGGGCAATCCCGCGAGCGAGGGCCGCGAGGTGACGGGCGCCGCGCCGCAGGGCGTCGGGCATTCGATGCTGGCCGGCGCGAAGGGTGAGGTGCTGCGCGAGGCCTCGGACGGCGCCGAGCTGATGATCGTCGACGTCGACCCCGATGCGGCCGAGGACGTGCGCGCGGCGATCCCCGTGCTCACCGGCGGCCGCGTGACGGAGTAGCGGTCAGCTCCCCGGTAGCGGGTCGTGAGAGATCGCCTCGGGCGGGGCGCCGCGGGCGATGAGTGCCTCCTTGGTCGCGCGCAGCATCTCCGGCGGCCCGGACAGGATGATTTGCCGGTCGCCCCACCCGCCGTATGCGGTGACGACCTTGTCGAGGCGGCCGTAGGTGAAACGGTGCAGCGTGTGCGGGAGCGGACCTGCGCCGGTGGTGTCGAGCCACCACGGATCCTCGTGTTCCTCGGCCACGGGCTGCACCGTGAGCCACGGGCTGAACGAGGCCATGTCGATGAGCGAGCTCAGATCGTACAGCTCGCCCGGGTATTTCGCGCCGTAGAACAGGTGCACGCGCGGGTTGTCGGAGAAGCGGCTGATGTCGAGCAGCAGGCTGCGGATCGGCGCGATGCCCGTGCCGCCGGCGATGATGAGTACGTCCTGGTGGTCGCCGCGAAGCGGGCGCGTCGGAGCGGGCTCGCCGGGCTCCTGCTCCGGGATGGGTGCAGGGTTGCGGACGATCTCGAGCTCCCCGAGCGGACTGGACAGGACCCAGCGGTCGCCGGGAGTGGCCATCGCGACGAGTGAGGCGCTGAGCTCGCCGCCGGAGACCGCGCGCACATGGAACTCGATCTGCCGCGCGGGATTGGCGGGGATCGACGGGCTGAGCTGGCGCCACACCGCGTGCGCATACGGGGTGAGCACCGAGACGTACTGGCCGGGCAGGTAGTCCATCGGGACGTCGGTGAGCAGCCGCACGACCGCGAGTCCGCGGGTGGGGCGCTGCACGTCGACGACGGTCGCACCGATGTTGAGCCCGTCCGGCTCCGCCTCGGCGTGGGCCTCGCGCGCCCCCTTGTGCAGGGCGCGGGCGATGATCACATAGAACTGGTTCTGGACCTTGGACAGCTCGCCGGTCCACTCCTCGCCCGCGACGCGCGCGAGTGCCGCGTTGAGAGCGTGCCCGAACCGCTCGTACTGCTCCTCGACCACGTTGTACTTCGCCAGGTCGTGGCCGAGCTCGCGGCACAGGTCGAGCACGTCGTCTACCTTGGCACGGTCGCCGCCGGAATCCTCGACCCTGGTGAGAAGGAACCGATACAGCTTGACGAAGGTCGCGAACGGCCCGTCGAGGTTCCTGGGCAGATCGGCGCGGAGGTAGGGAGCCTCGGTGTTGAGGGCGTCTTCCAATGCGCGGCGGAAATCGGGTGCGACGTCCGAGCTCTCGCGGTACGTCAGCTCGCGGAGTGCGAGCAGCGCAGGGAGCTGATCCAAGGGAGTGGATGTGGCGGACACGGGCATTTACCTTTCGATGATGATATCGACACCGTCGCGCATTTCTTGTTCGGTGTAGTCGAGCTGACCATGGCCCTGGAGGGAAACGAGGTAGGTGGGTTGGCCGGCGGGCACGTAGTCGAGCGAGAATGTGAACGTACATTCGCCCAGCGTGCCGTCCTGATACTGTATCGGCGCCTCGGCGACCTGCGATAGTGGATCACCCGTTTGGACCGAGACTCGCGAGTTCGTGACATCCTCGAGCCCGGGAGGCAGGATGCAATCGCTCGTCCCGCCGAGGATGACCGGCGCGCTGATCGTCAGCGTTCCCCGGCTTTCGAACGTCTCGACCGAGGAGAACTGGTCTCCGGGGACGATCGCGAATACCAGCGCGGATACAGCGACGACTCCCGCCGTCGCGCCGACCGCAATGAGTCCGCGCTTCGGCCCGGGCCCGGGTTCCTGCGGCGGCGCGGGAGGCTGCTGCGGCGCGACCGGCATGGGGGCCTGCGCGGGCTGCTGCTGGAAGGCGAACTGCGGCGGCTGCGCGGGGCGCGGCATCCCGTCCCAGTAAAGCCCGCCTGGAGCGAGACGCGCGGACTGCTCGGGGCCGGGGCGCGAGGGTGGGAACGGCTGCGGCGGATCGCCTACCCGGTATGCGCCGTTGGCGAGCGGTGGATAGTGCATTGCCATCGGGCCACCACCCTCCTTTCGCGCGCAGAATCGGCTCTTTTGCAAGTCTAATCACGAGTGGCGCGGGCACTGTCATCCTCGCGAGCCGCGCGCCCGAATCCAAAGCCTCGCCCGATGTTTACCTAGCGGCAATTGACCTGACTCTCAGACTTTCCACGGGTTCGTTAACTTTTCGACTGTTGCACTTGACCATTTTCCCAACGGGAGGAGGGCGCTGTATGCGTCCGAAGAGTTTTGCCCGCCGCTTCGGCGGACGCATGTCCACGTCCGTGCTGGCCGCGGCGTTGGTGCTGGGCGGTACGTCCGGCGTCATAGCTGCAGGTCCTGCTGCCGCGCAGGGCACCGGCCTGTATATCAGCGAGTACGTCGAGGGGACGGGGAACAACAAGGCCATCGAGCTGTTCAACCCGGGGGCAGAGGCGATCGACCTGTCCGGCTATCGCGTCGCGGTGTACGCGAACGGCCAGACCACGGCGAACTCGTACACGCTGTCGGGCGAGGTCGCACCGGGCGAGACGTTCCTGTTCGGCAGCTCGCGCGCCTCGTTCGCCGGCCAGCTGGATGCCTCCACGGGTGCGGGTCTGTGGAATGGTGACGACGCGGTGGTGCTCTTCCGCGGCGACGAGGTCGTCGACTCGCTCGGTCGCGTCGGCGAGCAGCCGGCCGGCGGTGCCTGGGGAACGGGCGAGGCGAGTACGAAGGACTCGACGCTGCGGCGGACCGGGGGCGTGCCGGACACGATCATCGACGACGCGTTCGACCCTGCCACGGCAGGGTGGAAGGGCTTCGGCGTCGACGTATTCGACGACCTCGGCGAGGAGCCGGGCGGGCCCACCGATCCGGAGGATCCCGAAGATCCCGAGGATCCGACCGATCCGGAAGAGCCGGGTGAGCCGGGTGACCCCGCCGATTGCGAGGCGCCGGCCGAGAAGATCGGCGCCGTGCAGGGCGAGGGCGCAACCTCTCCGCGCACAGGCGACACCGTGACCGTGCAGGGTGTCGTGACCGCGAGCTTCCAGCAGCCCGGCGGCTATAACGGCTACTTCGTGCAGGACGCGGGCGACGGCAGCGACGCCACGTCCGACGGCATATTCGTCTACGCACAGGGCAAGGACGAGCGAGCCGAAGGCGACGTGGTGCGCGTGACCGGCAAGGTGGGCGAGCACTACGAAATGACGCAGATCACCCAGTCCGGCGACGCCACCGTGTGCGACACGGGCGCCGAGAAGCCGGCGCCGGCCGAGCTTTCGCTGCCGATGGACGACGAGGCGCGCGAGGCCGTCGAGGGCATGTCCGTTGTGCTTGGCGAGGGCGTGATCAACGAGTCGTTCAACTACGACCGCTACGGCGAGCTCACTCTCGGCAGCGAACGCCATGCGCAGCCGACGAACCTCCACCGCCCCGGCTCGGACGAGGCGAAGGCGCTCGCGGCGAGCAACCTCGCCGATTCGATCACCCTCGACGACGGCATCAATTCGCAGAACCCCAACCCGATCCGGCACCCGAACGGTGAGGACTACTCGCCGGAGAACCGCTTCCGCATGGGCGATACCCTCCGCGAGGTCACCGGCGTCATGCATTACAGCTTCGACAAGTGGCGCATCCAGCCGACCGCCGGCGCAGAGTACGAAGAGACCAATCCGCGCACCCCGGCGCCAGAGGTTCCGGGCTCGCTCACGGTCGCCTCGGCGAACGTGCTCAACTACTTCACGACCCTCGCGGACGAAGACCCGAACGCTCGCGGCGCGAACAACGCCGCCGAGTTCGAGCGCCAGAAGGCGAAGATCGTCTCGCAGCTCGCCGAGATCGACGCGGACGTCTTCGGGCTCATGGAGATCGAGAACAACTCCGACAAAGCCGTGAACGACCTGGTCGACGGACTCAACGCCAAGATCGGCAGCGAGGAGTACGCGGCGGTCGAGACCGGCGCGCTCGGGACCGACGCCATCACGACCGCGCTCATCTACAAGCCCGCGAAAGTCGAGCGCGTGGGCGAATTCTCCGCGCTCACCGAGTCGGTCGACCCGAACTTCGACACCTCCCGCCACCGCCCCGCGTTGGCCCAGGTGTTCAAGGACAAGGCGACCGGCGAGGAGTTTTCCGTAGTGGTCAACCACCTCAAGTCCAAGGGCTCCGCGTGCGGCGCCGGCGACCCGGAGGACCCGAACGGCCAGGGCAACTGCAACCGCACCCGTGTCGAGGGCGCGAAGGCGCTCGCCAACTGGATCAACACGGACGAAAACCTGTCGCGCTCGGGGCGCACACTCGTGATCGGCGACCTCAACTCCTACGCCAAGGAGGATCCGATCGTCGCGCTCGAGGACGCCGGCTTCGAGAACATGGTCGCGAAGTTCGGCGGCGACGATGCCTACTCGTACGTCTTCGACGGGCAGACCGGTTACCTCGACCATGCTCTCGCGACCGCCAAGCTCACCGGCGAAATTGAGGGCGTAGCCGACTGGCACAACAACTCGGACGAGCCGGATATCAACGACTACAACCTCGACTTCGGCCGCTCGCCCGCGTACTTCGAGGACAACCCCTACCGCGCCTCGGACCACGATCCGGTCATTGTCGGGTTCACCCCGGGCGGCAACGGCGCTCCCGGGGATGGCGGCGACGATTCCGATGACGACGGAGAGCCGCAGCCCTCCGGGCCGCTGGGCTCGCTCGGCTCGATCGGGAGCGACTCGCTCGCACTTCTCGGGCGATTCGGCTCGGCGAACTGAGCAGCTCCGACGTCATAATTGAATAAAGAGATTTCGCCTGTGCAAACCCTGGTGGCGGGGGCATGGGGTTCGCCGGATGCGGCTGCGGTCCTGGACAATGGCGGCTGTGTCAGAACGTGAACCCGTCAAAGAATCCGCCATCAACGCCGAGGCCAGCTCGTACCCCGACGACGACAAGGTCGGTTTCCCAGGGGTGCCGGCGGTGGTCGGCAACGCGCTCCGCGGTGGCCTGATCGGCTCCGCGGAGCTCGTGCCGGGCGTGTCCGGTGGCACGGTCGCGCTGGTCACCGGCGTGTACGACCGGCTGCTGTACAACGGTTCGGTGCTGCTCAGCGGGATCAAGGGCGGCATCGCCGGACCCGACCGCGGCGCGCAGCTGCGCCGGGCGAATCGCGCCATCGACTGGTGGCTGTTGCTGCCGATGGCGCTGCTCATGTTCCTCGCGGTGTTCTCGCTCGCTGGGGTGCTGCACGATTTCGTCGAGAATTCCCCCGAGGTCTCGCGCTCGCTATTCGGCGGGATGGTTGCGGCGTCGATCGCGGTGCCGCTGATGATGGCGCGCGAGTCCGCGCGCGGCGAGGGCGGATTCAAGCCCGTGCGGGCGGCGGTCACCCTCGTGCTCGGCTTCGTGATCGGGCTGATCCTCGTGTCCATCCCCGGCGAGGAGAACCCGGATCCGTCGTACCTAATCGTCTTCTTCGCCGCTGCGATCGCCGTCTGTGCGCTCGCCATGCCAGGCGTGTCCGGCTCGTACCTGCTGCTCGCGATGGGGCTGTACGCGCCGACGCTCGCAGCGGTTGATGAGCGCAACCTCGCCTACATCGGCGTGTTCATGCTCGGCGCGCTGTTCGGTATCAGCGCGTTCATCAAGCTGCTCGAATACCTCCTGACCAGCCACCGCACCATTACGCTGCTCGCCATGACCGGCCTGATGGCCGGATCCCTCCGCGCGCTGTGGCCCTGGCAGGATGACGACGGAGCGCTGCGGGGCATCGAGGGGAACTGGCCCGCGATGCTCGGCTTCTTCGTCATCGGCGTGGCCGTGGTCGTCGCCGTGCTCGTGGCCGAACGATTCCTCGGGCAGGGCAAAATCGCCGATCCGCCCTCTACTTTTGGCGAGACGAAAACGGCGAAAGACTAGAGTCGGAAATACACCCCACCCATGACGGCGGAGTCCCGAATCGCCCAGGCGAACCTCGGAGCTCCGCCGTCATGCATGGTGGAGTGTCGACGGTCGGGAACGCTATCGTGAGGCAGACATCTGTCTGGACAACTTTCCACATTTGTCCGCGCGGAGGGATCTATAGTCCTACACTTCGGGGCCATAACTAAGTCGCTCCGACCGAAGGGCATTCCCGATGCAGCTAAGCCGCCGCTCATTTCTCGCAGGAACAGTCGCGGCGGGTGCCGCACTGACCGGAGCGTCGTTGGTTCCCGCCGCGAGCGCGCAATCCGCCGGAATTGCTCGCGGCGCGGCGCCCGCCCGCGTTCCGTTGACCCGGGAAGAGCACCGGGTGGTCGTGGTGGGTTCCGGGTTCGGCGGCGGAGTCTCCGCGTTGAGGCTTACGCAGGCAGGCGTGCCGGTGCTCATGCTCGAACGCGGCCGGGAATGGAAGTCGGGTCCGAATCAAAACACCTTCCCACTGGCCACCAAGCCGGACAAGCGGCTTCTTTGGCATGGCGCCACCGAGCGGGTTGCGGGGCAGCGAGTCGAGATCGAACCGTACGTCGGCTTGATCGACGCGTTTGCGGGCGAGAACATGACGGCGCTCGCTCCCGCCGGGCTCGGCGGTGGCTCGCTGATCTACCAAGGTATGTCGCTCCAACCCGCAGAGCACGTGTTCAACGAGTACCTGCCCGAGCAACTCGACTGGCAGTGGATGAACCGCGAACACTATCCGCGCGTCGCGCGCATGTTGCATCTTGCCGTCGCTCCCGACGAGCTCATCGAAAGTCCTACTTACTACCCGGCGCGCGTCTTCGCGGCCAACGCGCGCCGGGCGGGGCTGCCGGTGAGCAAGATTCCGATGCCGATCGATTGGAACTACGCGCTCGCCGAGCTGCGCGGAGAAATGAAACCGGCGTACACCAACGGTGATGGCGCGATGGGTGTCAATAACGGCGGTAAGTTCAGCGTCGATGCCACGTATATCGAGGCCGCGCGCGCGACCGGACTGCTGCAGGTCGAGACGCACCACGAAGTGACCAACGTCGAGCGTGCACCCGATGGGCGCTGGGTCGTACGAGTCAATAAAACCGACGACACCGGACAGACTGTAGAGCAGAAAGTGATTACGACCCCGACGCTGATCATGGCGGCGGGTTCGATTCACACCACCCGCCTCCTGGTGCGCGCCCGCGACCGCGGGGACGTGTCGGACCTTCCCGACGCGATCGGTCAGGGGTGGGGTACCAATGCGGACCGCATTTATGGTTGGCACAATCCCGAAGTGCCGTTCGGGGCGCAGCAGGGTGGGCCGGTCGTGTACGGAAGCCTCAATTGGGGTTCCGCGGAATCGGCGCACACCGTGATCCAGGCGTCGACGCCTCCGCTCGGAGTCGACCTGCGCACGACTGTGATGGTCGGTTTCGGCGCGAGTAGGGACCGCGGGCACTTTTCATACGATTCCTCACGCGACGACGCGACTTTGCACTGGCCGGCGAACGGCGACTCGGAAATCCAGTGGGGGCATATCCACCCCACCGCTACGGCGCTCGCCGGTCCCGGTGGACGGCTCATCGATACCAACGCCGTGTTCAATTCGACCTGGCATTCGCTGGGAGGGGCGTGCATGGGAGCGGCGTGCGACCTCGAAGGCCGCGTCGACGGGCAGCGCGGACTTTACGTACTCGATGGTGCGCTGATCCCGGGGACCACCGCCGCGTGCAATCCGTCGATGACCATCGCGGCCGTTGCCGAACGAGCCATGGATTCGATCGTCCGCAATGACGTAGGCGCCATCATTTAGGACGTCTGACGTCGGAGTGTAGTTATCCTCGCATCATGATCACCTGCGTTGTTCATTACACGATTGATCCGGAGAAGATCGAGGCCTTCGAAGCATTCGCCCGCGAGTGGATCCGACTGGTCAACGCCCATGGCGGCACCCACCACGGCTACTTCCTGCCTGCAGAAGGCGCATCCGATAAGGCCGAGGCCCTCTTCAGCTTCGAGAGCCTGGCGGCCTACGAGGAGTATCGACGTCTGTTTGGAGTCGATCCGGAATTCATCGCAGCAGACAAGATCCGTGACGAGTCTGGGTGCGTGCTTCGTTACGAGCGAACGTTCATGCGCCCGTTGCTCGTATGACTCGATTGAATGCCGCGCGTGGCCTTATGTCGTCGCCGAGACGAATGTGCGGAAGTCGTCGATCAGCAGCTCGGGCTGTTCAAGTGCGGCAAAGTGACCGCCGGTTTCGACATCGGTCCAGTGGACGATGGTGTTCGATGCCTCGGCGAACTGGCGGATGGAGGGATCCTCGGCGAACACGACTACGCCGGTCGGGACGCCGGAATTCGAAAATGACGATTGTGGATCTGCGAATAGCTCACCGTATCCCGAATAAATGACGTCAGCGGCGGACGTCGCGGTTCTTGTCAGCCAGTAGATGAGCACATTCGCCAAATGCCGATTTCGATAGTGTTCATCGGCGAAAGTGGAATCGGAGTGAGTCCATGCATGAACCTTGTCGATGATCCACGTAAGCTGGGCGACCGGCGAGTCCTCGAGTCCGTAGCCGATCGTCTGCGGCCTGGTCGTTTGGATGACGTTGTAGCCATTTCCGTCGCGAAGGAAATCGGCGATTGACTCCATTCGCCGCTTTTCCAGGTTCGTGAGCGTGGCGTGGGTGTCGCCGTCGACGTCGCCCATAGGCATGAACCCGAGCGTTGCTGCATTGACATGGATTCCGCGAACGTGTGCGGGGTCGACTCGGCCCATATGTGGCGCGAGTACCGCGCCATGATCGCCGCCCTGGACGAAATACGAGTCATAGCCCAACTCCGACATCAGCCGAGCGTATGCGCGCGCGGTTCGAGGTACTCCCCAGCCGGGACAAGAAACCGGTCCGGACAATCCGGTTCCAGGATGCGATGGGATTACGACGTCGAAAGCTTGTTTTCCGCTTTCCGGATTTGTGAGCGGTTCGATGAGGTCGAGTAGCTCGACCACGGTTCCGGGCCAACCATGAAGGAGGAGAATGGCAACAGGGTTCTCGTGCATGCTTCGAACGTGAACGAAATGAATCGCGTCGCCATCAATTTTAGTTGTCGACTGGGGGAATCCATTGAGCTCTGCCTGTAGACCGCGCCAATCGAAAGTCGCGAGCTCGTCTGCCCACTTGCGTGCGTCGTCGACGGGAATGCCCTTCGACCACCCTTCAACACCAGGGATTTGTTCGGGCCACCTGGCCGCGCGGATTCGTGCTTGCATGTCGAGAATGTCTGATTCGGAAATCTTCCAGACGAAGGGTTCCAATTTCTCTCCTGGGGTAGATAGGTCGGGGGGACTGTGCGATCTAACTTCCTCTCGAACGTAAAAGTGGTTGAGGACTACTTTCGTCCTGAATCCGTAACGGCTGATAGGCAGGTCTGCCAGCTGAGGGGCAACAAGCGGGACATGGCAGGTGGAATCGAAGAATCGCCGTTTTGACCTCTACTTTTGACGAGGAGTAAACGGCGAAAGAGAAGTAGCGAGCTACTGCACGAGAATTCGGTCGACGGCAACCGCGACGTTCGGTGCAATGAGCGTCGGCGTGGGGTCGTGCGACTTTCGCGATTCGGTCCCGTTAGTAATCCATGCGGTCTTGAGACCCGCGTTCGTCCCACCTCGGACGTCGTGTTCGAGGCTGTCTCCGATCATCCACCCGTTGAGTGGATGCTGAACCTGCGCAGCCAACGCTTGAAAGATGCCGAGCCCGGGCTTGCGAATGCCGATTTCCGACGACACCACCCAGCCGTCGACGAGTTGGGAAAGCCCGGTGTTCCGAATCTTCGCGACCTGGTTATCGGCTTCCCCGTTCGTGGCGATCCCGATGGTCCAGCCGCTGGTTCGCATTCTCTCCAACGCGTCTTTAGTTGATTCGTCGCAGTGAACAAGCGTCGGCATCTGTTCGCGATAGGTTGCCCACAAATCCGAAGGGTCATCGCTGAGTTCCAAGCGGGTGACGAGTTCAGCGAAGACTTCGCCTTTCGGACGCCGCGAAGTGAGCGCGTCGGTAATAACGTCTGCATCGCTCGCGCTGAGCTGACACTCCGCGGCAAAACGCTCCGCACAGGTTTTCGCTGCGGCTGCTTGATCGACGAGGGTTCCGTCGAGATCGAAAATGGCGAGAGGCGCGGGTGCAGTGTAGGTCCGCGCGAGCATGCGGGCAGGGCGGTTGGGCCATGTCCGACGTCATGGGTGAAAAGGCGCTGTGTCCAGGGCGGAAGAATCGGGCCGGGATTCGAAGGTTCCAAACTTGAGCGGAATAGACGCAAGGTTTGCTGCGTTGCACTGAGTGGCGCGAACAAAACTTGCGCCCATGAAACTTAAGTAAACTCAGCATTGCGACACGAAAGGGCAGGTACATGAGCGAATTCAACCCCACGACCAAGACGCAGGCGGCGGTCTCGTCGGCTGTGCAACAGGCCTCCGCGGCCGGTAACCCGGATGTGCGTCCGGGGCATTTAGTCCAGGCACTTCTCGAGCAGGAGGGCGGCATCACGGTGCCGCTCCTCGAAGCGGTGGGCGCACCGGTAGATGTCGTGCGTACCCGCATTAACGAGCTGGTCTCCGGCTATCCCTCCGCGCAGGGGTCGGGTCTGGCGACGCCGAACTTCAACCGCGAGGCGCTCGCGGCACTTAAATATGCACAGGACCTCGCCGCCGAGATGGGCGACGCATATACGTCCACCGAACATCTCCTCGTTGGGATCGCCGCGGGTCCTGCCGGCGGCGACGCTTCGAAGATCCTCTCCGAGGTAGGCGCGACCGCTGAGGCGCTGCGCGAGGGCTTTACCGCGGTGCGCGGCTCCACGCGCGTGACCACCGACAACCCCGAGGACCAATACCAGGCACTCGAGAAGTACTCGACCGACCTCACGGCGGAAGCTCGCGACGGCAAGATCGACCCGGTGATCGGCCGGGACCAGGAGATTCGGCGCGTCGTGCAGGTGCTCAGCCGCCGCACGAAGAACAACCCGGTGCTCATCGGCGAGCCCGGCGTCGGCAAGACCGCCATCGTCGAGGGGCTCGCGCGACGCATCGTCGCCGGCGACGTGCCGCAGTCGCTGCAGGGCAAGAAGCTCATCTCGCTCGACCTCGGCGCGATGGTCGCGGGCGCGAAATACCGCGGCGAGTTCGAGGAGCGGCTCAAGGCCGTGCTCGACGAGATCAAGTCCGCCGACGGCGAGGTCATCACCTTCATCGACGAGATCCACACGATCGTCGGCGCGGGAGCCACGGGCGATTCGGCGATGGACGCCGGCAACATGATCAAGCCGATGCTCGCGCGCGGGGAGCTGCGGCTCGTCGGCGCGACGACACTCGACGAGTACCGCAAACACATCGAGACCGACGCCGCGCTGGAGCGCCGCTTCCAGCAGGTCAAGGTCGGGGAACCGTCCGTCGAGGACACCGTCGGCATCCTGCGCGGGCTCAAGGAGCGCTACGAGGTGCACCACGGCGTGCGGATCACCGACTCCGCGATCGTCGCCGCGGCGACGCTGTCGGACCGCTACATCACCTCCCGCTTCCTCCCGGACAAGGCGATCGACCTCATGGACGAGGCCGCCTCTCACCTGAAGATGGAGATCGACTCGCGGCCCGAGGAGATCGACAGCGCCGAGCGTGTTGTGCGGCGCATGGAAATCGAGGAGATGGCTCTACAAAAGGAGAAGGACGCTGCCTCCAAGGACCGCCTCGAGCATCTGCAGGGCGAGCTCGCCGACGCGAAGGAACGCCTGCAAGCGCTCACCGCGCGCTGGCAGAACGAGAAGAACGCGATCTCGGACGTACAGAAGGTCAAGGAGGAACTCGACCAGCTGCGCACCGAGTCCGAGCGCGCCGAGCGTGAGGGCGATTACGGCCGCGTCGCCGAGCTGCGCTACGGCCAGATCCCGGAGCTCGAGCGCAAGCTCGAGCAGGTCACCGAGGAATCCGGCGCGGATACGGAGTCCTCGATGCTCAAGGAAGAGGTCGGGCCCGAGGACGTCGCCGAGGTCGTGTCCTCGTGGACGGGCGTGCCCGTGGGCAAGATGCTCGAGGGCGAATCGGAGAAGCTCCTGCGCATGGAGGACGAGCTCGGCACGCGCGTCGTCGGCCAACTCGACGCCGTGCAGGCGGTGTCCGATGCGGTTCGCCGCGCCCGCGCGGGTGTTGCCGATCCCAACCGGCCGACCGGTTCGTTCCTGTTCCTCGGCCCGACGGGTGTCGGTAAGACGGAACTCGCGAAGGCGCTCGCCGGATTCCTGTTCGACGATGACCGCGCGATGGTCCGCATCGACATGTCCGAGTACGGCGAGAAGCACTCGGTCGCGAGGCTCGTCGGTGCGCCTCCGGGATACGTCGGCTACGAGGCCGGCGGTCAGCTCACCGAGGCCGTGCGTCGGCGCCCGTACACGATCGTGCTGCTCGACGAGGTTGAGAAGGCGCATCCGGACGTGTTCGACGTGCTGCTGCAGGTGCTCGACGAGGGGCGGCTCACCGATGGTCAGGGTCGCACGGTCGACTTCCGCAACACCATCCTCATCATGACGTCGAACCTCGGCGCCGGCGGGACCCGGGAGCAGATGATGACTGCCGTGAAGACCGCGTTCAAGCCCGAGTTCATCAACCGGCTCGATGACGTCGTGGTGTTCGACGCCCTCTCGCAGGAGCAGCTCACCTCGATCGTCGACATCCAGATCGACGAGCTCGCCCGGCGCCTCTCTGCCCGGCGGCTCGAACTCGACGTCGACGATGCCGCTCGGGTCTGGCTCGCCGAGCGCGGCTACGACCCGGCCTACGGCGCTCGGCCGCTGCGCCGGCTCGTGCAGCAGGCGATCGGCGACCAGCTCGCCCGCAAGCTGCTCGCCGGCGAGATCCACGACGGCGACACCGTGCACGTCGGCCACTCCGGCGACGAGGACGGACTGGTTCTCTACTAAAGAAGAGTCGCAATAGGAGGCCGGGGCCGAGGAAGGTCCCGGCCTCCGACGTCATAAATGGGTATCGGTGGGCGGTCGGGCGCGGGCGCGCTCGCCGGAATCCGCATACGCTGGAAAGCAGGTGCCGACACTACTGCCGGAAGAGGTCCGTACATGCTCATTTCCAGCGAGGAACTCCACTCGATCATTCGCACCGGCGCGCACCCCGCGCCGGTTGTGCTCGACGTGCGATGGAAGCTCGGGCAGGTCGACGGGCGCGCGAACTACGACGACGGCCACATTCCCTCGGCGATTTTCGTCGACCTCGACCACGACCTCGCGGACCGGCCGGTGATCGGAGGCGCGCGACACCCATTGCCACATCCCGAGACGTGGGCGACGACGCTGCGGCGGTGGGGGTTGGACAACGATTCGCGGGTCGTGGTCTACGACGATATGGGTGGGACCGTTGCCGCGCGCGCCTGGTGGATGCTGCGCTGGGCGGGGCTGCGCACCGTGAAGATCCTCGACGGCGGCTGGCAGTCGTGGACGCGGAATCGCTATCCCGTCGCCGTCGGCCCGGGAAACCCGGTGTGGCCGGGGACGTTTCAGTTTGTCGGGCCGGCGATGCCCGTAGCGCAGATCGCGGATGTCGAGCGCTGGACCGAGCACGGCACGCTGCTCGATGCGCGGCTGCCCGGGCGCTACACGGGAAAGACCGGAGCGCAGGTCGACCGGCGGATCGGGCACATCCCGGGCGCGAAGAACATGCCGGCGCTCGATCTCGTCCACGAGGACATGACATTCCTGCCGCCCGAGGAGATCCGCGCCAAGCTCGCCGCGCGCGGGATCAATGGCCCCGAGGACGCGAAGGAGGTTGCCACCTACTGCGGTTCGGGTGTCAACGCGACGCAGGTCATCTTCGCGATGGAACTTGCGGGGCTGCCCGGCGCGACGCTGTACCCGGGCTCGTGGTCGGAGTGGGGCTCGGATCGCGCGCGTCCTGCAGAAACTGGGGTCTGACCCCGCGCGTCAGCGTCGCCCGCGCCGCAGCCTGGATAACCTTGAAAGAATGGTAGTCCTCTGTTTCGTTTTGGCCCTCGTCCTCCTCGCCGCGGCGCTCTACCTGCTGTGGCTCGATAAGCAGCAGAAACAGCGCCGTGCCGCGCGAAAGCCGCTGGATGACGGCGGACGTCGCGAACCCGCTCGGCCCGCCCCGCTCGCGCCGCAGCAGGCTCAGCAGTCCCAGCCCCTGCAGGCGCAGGCGCCTTCGGCGCCGCAGGAGCATTCGGCACCCGCCGCGACGTCGGCGACGGACACCCCGCGCCCCCCGATTCGCCCCACCGAGCCGCGTCCGGCCGCGGACGACCACGCCGAGCAGCCGAACTTCACTGCGCAGCCGAACTTCACAGAACAGTCGGAGCCGCTTGCCAGGCCGGCCGACTCCGACTTCGATTCTGACGCCGGATTCGACGCCGGCTCGCCCGCTTCCACAGAGAAGCCCAAGCGTGGCCGACTCGGCCGCCTCCTGTCCGGGATCGGCCAGGGCGCCAAGTCCCGTGGCGCGAGTGCCGCGGCGGGCGCGGCCGCAGCGGGAGCGGGCGCAGTCGGACTCGGCGCCGCCGCGATCTCCCGCGGGGACGGCGACTCCGCGCAGTCACGGGGGCACGGAAACTCCGCCGTCATGGGTGAGAACACGACCGACGCGAACGCGGCCACCTCCGCTCAGCCGGAGGAGGGCTCGCTCGCGGCGATCCAGCAGCAGTGGCTCGACGCGCGTTCCTTCACCGAGGTCCCGCGCGAAGTCAGCCCGCTCGCGGGCGAGCCGGTCGACGGCCTCGCCGCCGCGCAGCGCGTGTACACCGGCACGTTCCGCGGCTGCGACTCGGTGATCACCTTCGCCGGCCCGCGAACATTCGTCTCGCTGTCGCGGCCGGGCCCGGCGACCACACCATTCATCATGGAGCGCGCCTCCGCCGCGGACGAGGGCGACGCGGACGCGACCGTCGAGCAGATGAACCTCCGCTCCGACGACCCGGCTGCAGACGCCCTGCTCTCCGACCCCCGCGTGGTGACGGCGCTGCGCGGCGCTCCCGGTGAGTTCCAATACTGCGATGTCACCGAAAAGTGGGGGCACACGAGCCTGCCCGAGGACGCGATCTCGCACTACGACGGCAGCATCGTCACGCTCCACGCGCTCGTTTCCGCCTCGGCGGCGCTGCCCGCGTCGGGAGGGGCGCCGCTCGACCTCTCGTCGACCGACCCGGGCAGCGCGGCCGCGGGTCGATCCGAGGCGGGCGATGCCGACATCGCACCGCCGCGCGTGGTCGACGCCGAGGAGTTCGACGCCGACATCGAGGACCTCGGCGACGATCTCGAGCCGGCGCCGGTGGATCCCAACGCCGTCCCGTTCGAGCCCCGCAAGCCGGGCCGCGCCGGGCATCTCCGGCTGGTGAAATCGGCGGGTGAGAACGAGCCGGAGCAGGGCCGCTCCGGCAACAACAGCTCCGACGAGAACACCTCCGATGACGGCGCCGGGGGAACGACCGCCGGTCTCGCCGCGGGCGCGGCGGGCCTTGCGGGAACCGCGGGACTGGCGAGTGTGGCCGGCTCCTACTCCAGCGCCGAGGACGGCGGCGAAGGCGGGGCCGAGAAGGATGCACCGTCCGACGTCATGAGCGATAGCGATGCGCAGGCCGCCGACCAGGACGAAAGCGAAATCGAAAATGACGCCGCTACAGAAATAGAGCCGGATCCGTTCGAAGCGGCGATGCGCTCGGACTCCGTGCCGGCGGACCGCGGGGACGTGGCTGCGGACTTCCTCCCGCAGCGCGATCCGGTGCCGCGACCGAGCCGCGCGACCGCGGCTCGGTTCGGCGACGGCGACGGTATGCCCGCGCTCGCGGAGCCGTCGATCGGTTCGCACGGAGGGGCGGACGACGAGTTCAAGCCGCTCGGCAGCACCGGGGAGGAACCAGAAGAGTCGCGCGAGTCGATCTCCGAGGAGGTGCGCCGCTTCGAAACCGCGCGCACCGAGGCGCCAGCGGCTCCGGAACCCGAGGGCACGGCGTTCGAACTCACAGGCGGTGCAGCAGAACGGGAGTCGGAGACGGATACGCGGGAGAGCGGTTCGCAGAAGTCGGGTGAATCTGCGGCGCCCACCGCTGATGCCGGCACTTCGGCCACGTTCGCCCCCACCCCGCGTGCGGCAGGTTCGGGCGGGGGACGTCACCGCCGTGCCGACGACGAGGACGAGGCCCGCGACGAGACCGGCGACGAGGCCGACTCCGACGTCTCTTCCGCACCCGAATTCCCGCGCGTCGGCGGCAGTGCGCTCGACCCGGATTTCGTCGAAACCACCAGGTTCCGCGCCCCCAAATTCGGCGGCGGTTCGCACCGCAGCGACCGGAGCGGCGACGAGTCCTAGCGCTCGCTAGGCTTGAAGCGACGCTTTAGACGAAGGGAAACCACGTGAACACACCGACGCTCGATCCCCAGAACCGCCAGCGCCTCGCCGAGCTGGTCAAGGAACTGGCCGTCGTCCACGGTAAGGTCACGCTTTCGTCGGGGCGCGAGGCCGATTACTACGTGGACCTGCGGCGCGCGACGCTGCACCACGAGGCCTCGCCGCTCATCGGCACACTGCTGCGCGAGCTCACCTCCGACTGGACTTTTGACGCGGTCGGCGGGCTCACCCTCGGCGCCGACCCGGTCGCGACCGCCGTCATGCACGCCGCAGGCCGACCGATCGATTCCTTCGTCGTCCGCAAGGAGGCGAAAAAACACGGGATGCAGCGCCGCGTCGAAGGCCCGGACATCGTCGGTAAGCGGGTGCTCGTCGTCGAGGACACGACCACCACGGGCAATTCACCTCTGACGGCGGTCGAGGCGTTGCGCGATGCCGGCGCGGAAGTCGTCGGCGTTGCCACGGTTGTCGACAGGGCGACCGGCGCCGATCAGGTGATAGCCAAGGCCGGCCTGGAGTATCGTTCGGTCCTCGGCCTCGCGGACCTGGGCCTCGAATGACCAGGTTCGACGCTCTCCTCGGCTACGCGGAAAGTATCTCCCGTGTGGCTTTCGAGGCGATAGATTCGGGCCGTGCCTGGGCTTCAAACGTATTCCTCGGCAGCGTCGCGGCAAGCGAGTTGTCGGCCGCGACCGGGATTCGCGGCCTCAATCTCGTGGCAAAACCGCTCATACTCCCAAGTCTGACGGCGCACAGCCTCTTCCGCTCGCGCGACTGGGCGCCCCTCGAAACCGGGCTTTTCGCTGCGATGGGCGCCTTCCATGCTGCCGGCGACATCGTCTTGCTGCGAGAAACAGACAAGGGTCGGTTCGAGTCGTTGACTCCCGGCGCCATCGCCTTCGCCGCCGGACATGCCGCCGGAATCGCCCTCTACGGGAGCCGAGGCGTGCGCTGGAATCCGCGCGCTACCGCCATCAACGTGGCTCTCGGGGCGGGCGTTGGTCTCGGGCTGAGCGCAATGGCTAAGAAAGCCACGATTCACCAGTTCGTGCAGGGCGCTTATGCCGCACTTTTGCTCGAGTACGTGAGCCGCGGGATTTCCACGGTTGGGCGCGATGACTGGGACACGGATTCTGCGCGCACGATTGCCGTTGGTTCTGTGGTGTGGGCGGTTTCCGATGCACTGATCGCGGTGCGGCTCGCCACCCGCGACGGCTCGGTTATACGCCGCGTCCTCAGCGTGGCGGTGATGGATTTCTACGGCAGCGGCCAACTGCTTACCCAGTCGGGGCTCGTCCGCGCGCTGAACGCGCGACACTAGATCGCCTCGCGCACTTCCTGACTCAATACGCATTTCTATGCAGCACCTTTGTGCTCTTTCTGCTGCTCATTGTGCCCAAAACTTTATCAAGTAGCGTACCCCACTGATCGAACAGTCGCGCTAGTGTTATACCAGAAGGTTAGCCGGTTTGGTTAAACAAGGAATCGACATGGGTGTGCATGCAAAGCCAGCTTCTCCCGCAAATAAACAATCTGACCAGTTCAAAAATGTTGGACCGGTCGAACGCCGTAGTCATCGAGACGACGCTTCCGATGGACGAGAAGCAATCGAACATATTGTTGATGCAATAGATTCTGTTCGATTTAAAATCGAAAATGAGGGATTGAAAAACTCCGAGGTTGCCGAGGCGATTCAACACACGGTGAGGTGCGTTCTCACGCTTTCAGCGCATCTCGAGGACGGCAAAGAAAGGGCCAACGTATTCAATGTCGTAGCGAGCTCCGCCGTAGGAGCGTCAATGCAACAGGCGATGAATATCCTTCGAGAGGCGGAGGCACGGTTCGAGGACGCGATGCGGGATGATCCGCCACAGAGCAACGAGGAGTACTCGAAAATCGACCCCGAAACCGTGGCGTCCGACCAGATCGCCGTCGAGCACAATGTCACGAAGTATCGGGCGAACAAGCTGCTTCTCAACGCGATTCTCGTGCACCGCTGCACCCATGTGTGGAACGCGATGATGCGGGGCGAGATCACTGCCGAAATCGCCACGCGAATCGGTAAGGAGCTCCAGCACGTCACCGATCCCATGCTTCGTGCGGAGATCGAGGCCAGGATCTTGGATATCGCCGTGAAGCAAGGGCGTTGTGCGCGCTGGTCCGCGGGAATGACCAAGCGGTTGCACCACATCATCCACAACGTCGACCCCGATGCGCTTCGCTCTGACGATAAGGAAGCACAGCGAGGTCGTCGCGTCAGCACCTGGTCCCCGAATTCCGCAGAGACCGTGGTCGAGGCGAACCTGCCCACGGTGGAAGCGGAGGCGGTCTGGAGCGCCGTCGACGGCCTCGCCGCGCAGTGGTCGCAGGTCGAAGGAGAGGAGCGAACCGTCAGTCAGCGTCGAGCAGACGCGCTGGTTCAGATGGTCACCGGGATCGATAAGCGGCCAGCCGGCGATTCGACCCCTATCGGCGCTCACTGCTGCACGCCGCAGGTCACTCTGCTCGCCGATTTGGGCGCTGAACGAGCGCGCGACCGGGCATTCACCTCCAACGGCGCCACGGTGCGCGAACGGCTGGACGACCTGTTGGACGCAGCGCAGAAGGCGACTCTCACGGTGGTCCCGTTCGAAGCCGAGGAAGACGGTCAGGATCTGCAGCAGCTGTGCGACGGGATCGCTCGGTTGGTCGGGCAGATCGCAGCGGAAACGACCTACACGCCGTCGACCGCGCTGCGCAGAATGGTGGTTGCGCGCGACGGCACGTGCCGATTCCCTGGGTGCAATGTGTCCGCGCACAAGTGCGACCTCGACCACGTGAAGCCGTTCAACCACGATCATCCGATGCTCGGTGGGCTCACACGGGAAGACAATCTCATTGCCCTGTGCCGCCGGCATCACCGAGACAAGACGCACGGCACCAGCACCTACAAGCTGGAAGCGGACGGTTCGGTTTCGGTGAATCTGGGGCAGGGGACGTGCGGTACAAGTGAGCCGAATGGCCTGCGCGGACTCGGGCGTCAAGAAAGGGGTTTCGAGTACCCGACGCAAGGGGAAAGCCGGGCGAGCCAGCTTCGCGCAATCGTCAGTGCAGCATCAGCACTTCTCGAACTTCTTCAAGACCTTGGAATGCCGGCATCGCCTAGACGCGAAGCGGGGTTCACGCCCAGGGAGGGTGCCTCCGGCGCTGGAGATGCGCGCTCGTGCGTCTTCAAGTCAAGGGAGACGAGGGCCCAGAGGAGAGAACGTGCGACGAGGTCTTTCCGGGCCGACGCGGCAAGCCGGGACCACGGACGTGTGCTCGGCGGGAATGCTCTGGATCCGAGGCGCCTCGCCGGTCACCTCGAGGAGCCGCCCTACTGATGGGCTGGTGACCTGCGAAAGGTTGAAGTTGGTGCAAGGTAACGTGAATTGCATGACTCCGGGAAGCGGACACAAGAAGTCCAAGATCGATGTGCTCGCGCGCAAATTGGGACGCAGGTCCCGGCAAGAGCCACGTGGCGGCCAGCGGACAGTGCTAATTACCGGCTCCGGGCGCGGGATTGGTCGGGCGACCGCCGAATACTTCGCGGCACACGGCTGGAAAGTGGGAGTCTTCGATATCGACGCCGACGCTGTGTCCTGGGCTTCGGGTCCGGAGTACGTTGCCGGCGTAATCGACGTGACCTCGCCAGGGTCCTGGGAGCAGGCGCTCGCGCAGTTCGCCGAAGCTACCGGAGATCGACTCGATGTGCTGGTGAATAATGCCGGCATCTTGTATGGCATGCCCTTCATGGAAGCCAGTTTCGCTCGGGATTCAGCTCTCGCCGACGTCAACATCAAGGGTGTGTATTTCGGAGCGCGCGCAGCGTTCGGCCTACTTCGGAAAACCCCAGGCGCCGCATTGGTCAATGTCGCTTCGGCATCAGCGATCTACGGTACGCCGGAGATGGCCACCTACTCGTCGACAAAGTTCGCAGTAAGGGGCATCACGGAAGCGCTCGACCAGGAATGGGCGGCCGACGATATCGTCGTCCGTTCGGTCTGGCCGCTCTACGTCAAGACCGCAATGCTCGACGGCGTTTCGACATCGGGGACCTCGCGCCAGGGCGTCAACCTCACAGCTGAGGATGTCGCCAGAAAGGTGTTGACCGCAGCAACCGCGACCAACCCGTTTGCACCAGTTCATTACCCGGTCGGACTCAAGACGACGCTGCTCTACCACGGCTCACACTTCGCGCCTTCTCGTGTCTCGCGCGCTCTGAACTCGCTGCTCGTCGGCGACTAGGTCGAGAGAGAATCCGAAGAGATGAGCGAAGGAGATCCGGGCCCAACTGAGTGGGGCGACGGCAAGGTCGGGCTCGGCCCGTGGGCCGAGGAATACCCTGAACTGAACGTGCCGACGGATGAGCGTTACGACCAAGAGCTGCTTACCGCGGGGGACCGTCGAAACGTCGTCGACCACTACAGATATTGGACTCGCGAAGCAATCGTCGCCGACCTCGACCAGAGACGACATCCATTCCACGTCGCCATCGAGAATTTCGAGCATGACGCAAATATCGGCACCGTCGTGCGAACCGCCAATGCGTTCCTGGCGGCTGAAGTCCACATCGTCGGCAAACGCCGCTGGAACCGCCGGGGCGCCATGGTGACCGACCGATACCAGCACGTTCGCCACCACTCAGACGTTGCGACCCTCGTCGAATGGGCTCGCGCCGAGGGCTTGGCGGTCGTCGCGGTCGACAACGTTCCCGGTTCCGTTCCCCTGGAAAAAGTCGAGCTTCCGCGCGAATGTGTTTTGCTCTTCGGCCAAGAAGGGCCCGGTGTAAGCCCGGACGCACGAATGACGGCGGACGTCACGGTCTCCATCACGCAGTTCGGCTCCACGCGCTCTATCAACGCGGGCGTCGCGGCAGGCATCGTCATGCATTCCTGGATCCGCGAACACGCCCACATCGAGTAGTAACAAAACCAAGTTGCCACGATCCCCGGCTCTCGTTACCTTGGATCGTGGAGCTCGGTCATTGGGCTCGCGGACGAGGGAGCAGTACCCGCAAAGCGAAAAGACTGCCACCAAGGAGTCCTTCCGATGGCATGGGTCATTTTGGTGGCCTCGGGCATGCTCGAGGCCGTATGGGCCGCCGCTCTTTCGAAGTCGAATGGCTTTAGACGGCTACGCCCCTCACTACTATTCTTCGCAGCCCTCATCCTCAGCATGGGTGGACTTGCCTGGGCAATGAGAGAGCTGCCGACGGGTACCGCCTACGCGGTGTGGACTGGCATCGGCGCGGTGCTCACCGTGCTCTGGGGGTTCTCGACCAGGCAGGAAAAGGCGACAACCGCTCGCCTCGGTTTACTTGTGCTCCTGGTCGGTTCGATTATCGGCCTCAAGGTGGTGAGCTGACGATGGCTTGGCTAATTCTCGTAGTGTCCGGGGTGTTCGAAGCCGTATGGGCCACTGCGCTCGGCGAATCCCACGGTTTCTCCCAGCTCGGTCCGACAATCGTGTTTCTCGTGGCGCTTGCTATCTCCATGGCGGGGCTTGGCTGGGCGGCCAAGCACATCCCGATCGGCACCGCCTACGCGGTCTGGGTGGGAATCGGGACGACCCTCACCGTCGTGTACGCGATGGCTACGGGAGCCGAGCAGTTCGCCTGGCTCAAGGCATTGTTCATCGCGGGCATCGTGCTCGCGGTCGTCGGGCTCAAGCTCGTCCCCGACGGAACTCGCGAACGCGAAAACTGACCGAAAGCCCACACGATGTCCCTTCCCCGCGGCATCCCTCGTCTATGACGTCGGAGGCGCCGGGTTCGGCGGGACCGCTCCTATCGCCCCGTGCAGTGGCGCCGTGGATGCGCAGCGCGGTGTGCGCGGGTGAGAGGGATCGAGCGCATTCAACACATAATCGGAGGCGCGCGGCGACGAAGGCAGCGAAGCGTGGTCGGACCAGTCGGCCTCGCAGCCGTCCTGGACGACGACGTTCGTCACGGCGTAACCGGGGGCATCAGGGCCTGGGAGCTGACCCGAGGTATACGGGATGACCGCCTCGTCGTATCTGGTCGAGATGTTCGTGTACGAGACCCCGGGAGCGTACGGTGTGCCTTCGTCTCCGTACAGCGCCCTCAAATAGTCGGACCCGGAGAGCATGTGTGGGATCGACTCGAGAGGCGACTGTTCCAGCGCGCCGCGTGTCCGGTCGTCGAGGAGGCGCTCGGCGAATCGCTGCCCGGTTCCCGCCCACGGTCCTGCGAGTGAAACGACGGAGCCCACGCGCCCTGGGCGCTGGCGTTTCGCCACGTCTCCGCTTACCAGCGTCCCCTGGGAATGCCCAACCAGATCGACTTGTTCTGCCCCGGTTGCCGCGAGAACAGCGTCGACGAATTCGGCCACCGCAGGAACGGAAACCTCGGGAAGTGATCGCACTCCGCCGACCGCCGAGAGCGGCCAGTCGGCGTCCTGGTGGTTTCCGTACGTCAGCGTGAATACGCAGTAGCCCTCGTTGTGCAGCAGCGGACCCAGCGTCGCCCAATTGTCGGCTCCGCCACCGAAGGTTCCGTGTACGAGGACCACGGGCCGCGGGTGTGCGTCGGTCGTTCGGCATGACCAGTCGTTCGCCCCCGCGAGCGGCGCCCCGGGCTGGGTGATCTCCTTCACCGCCCCGGACATGAAGGTGTAGGGGACGGGCAGTTCGGGCCGATCGGCAGTAGCCGGCTGCGCGGCGGCGACGGCCGTGAGTGAAAGAGCCGCCGCAGCCATCGTTGAAGCGACGATTTTCGACAGGGTTCTATGCGTCATGCTTCGGGAGCATAAGCGCGCCGCACAGTCCTTAGCTGGGCTTACGGAAAATAGGCCTAAACGGTTCCACTTCGTGCGCACAATTGTCGGAGCGGGGGAATAGATTGACCGCTGTCGGCACGTCAGCCACCGCTGCCCAGGGAGGCACGCAATGCACACCACCAACTACGTTGACACAATCATCACCCCGCCCGCGGATACGCGCGCGAATGCGGCAATCACTCCTCCGACCGGTAAGCGAACGGTCGCCGAGCTTCAGTTCGAGCGCCTTTTCGGGCACGACTACGAGTGGACGAGCGACGAACTGCTTTTCGACGTGCACTGCGAGCGGAAGGGCATCGAAGAACCGGGTCGTGCCGCCGCGCGGGAAGAATTCTTCGCCAAGGGGCAACCGTGCCTGCGCACCTCGCCGCTCGCGAAGACGTATGGCTGGGCCTTCCACTTCGACCATTCGGGCAAGATCGCGCTCGTGCCGATGGGTTCGGAACAGCTCGAAAGGATGACGGCGCTGGAAGCGATTACGGTTCGCAGCGCTATGCGTGCGTCTCGTTGATCGGTAGTTCGCTATCGACCTCGGGACACTTGTCCGCCAACCCATCGATGATAAAGCTGATCTTCTTGTCCAGGAATCCGCGCTCGGTCCAGGATTCGTCGGGCACGAAGAGCCCGGACGTGAAGGACTCCAGCGACTTGGAGAATTCGCTCCGGCCGTTTTCGTCGACCGTACGGAGGCCGGCGATGTTCATGTGCGAGGCGAGCACCATGTCCGTGAGCAGGTCGAGGGCGAACGCCGCCTGGCCAGGCGTGTAGCCGAATTCGCACAACCGGATCACGACGGTCGCGTACCCCTTCTCGAAGTGGGAGAACAGACTCGTCGTCGTCATCAAAAGCTTGTCGATACCGGGGAATCGCTCGCACAACTCCCACGCCTCGTCGCACCACCGGCGCAGGAGTGTGCGCCAATCGGGCGCGTCGGACGGCCAGGTTATGGATGACGTCGCACGTTCCAGACACGCATGGCTGAGTGCCTCGCGGCCGTCGAAGATTCGGTACACGGCGGGCGCCGCGACCCCGAGTTCCCCGGCTACGGCGGAGATCGTGAACGAGTCGATCCCCAGGGAAATCGCCGCATCGACGACGTCATCGAAATCGAAGCGGGGCTTCGGACCCGTCTTCCGACCTGCGTTCTTCTTGGCGACAGCTCCCGGTTCTGTGGACATCGTCGTATTCTATCGCCGAAAAGTGGTAGACACGTCAATTTGTTGGCGCGAGTATGGCATTCGTCACGGCGCGTTAGGGGATCGGGGCCCATGGCGCGTAGGGTTGTCACCATCAGGCCGCACTTCTTGAGGCAGGCCAGCGGTTACCTCTTCTTCGGAATTGTCATCAATCCCGGGTGTAGCCGCGCGCCAGAAGCGTAGAAACCCTTCGCGAGCGCGCCGCTCAAGACGCCCACTATCAACTCGTACGGAGTTTTCTTGTCATCCTCTTTCGCCGATCTCGGCGTGCCCTCTGCCCTGCTCAACGTGCTTTCCGCAGACGGCATCACCTCACCCACCCCCATCCAGTCGGCGACGCTGCCGGACGCACTGTCGGGCCGCGACGTGCTCGGCCGCGGACGCACCGGCTCGGGTAAGACCTACGCGTTCAGCATTCCGCTGGTCGCGCGCCTAGCGGCGACCGGTACCGGCGCCCGCCGCGGCGCCCCGCGCGCCCTCGTCCTCGCGCCCACTCGCGAGCTGGCCCGCCAGATCGACGAAACTCTCGCCCCGCTCGCCGAGGCGATGGGGCTGCGCACCACCGTCATCTTCGGTGGCGTGCCGCAAGGCCGCCAGGTGACTGCGCTGAACAGCGGCGTCGATATCGTCGTCGCCTGCCCGGGGCGCCTCGAGGACCTCATGCAGCAAAAGCACTGCCGCCTCGACGACATCGAGATCTCGGTGCTCGACGAGGCTGACCACATGGCTGACCTCGGGTTCCTGCCGGGAGTCAAGCGAATCCTCGCGGCGACCCCGTCGAACGCACAGCGCCTGCTGTTCTCGGCGACCCTCGACCGCGGCGTCGACGCATTGGTCAAGCGGTTCCTCACCGATCCGGTCACCCACTCGGTCGACGACGGCTCGGCCACGCCCGGCGCCACTGACCACCACATGCTCAAGGTCGAGCACACCGATCGCGTCCGCGTCATCGCGGACCTCGCCTCGGTGAGCCCGCGCACCGTCGTGTTCACACGAACCAAGCGCGGCGCCCGCCACCTCGCGCGCAAGCTCAGCGCGCAGGGCCGCGCGAGCGTCGACCTGCACGGCAACCTCTCGCAGAACGCGCGCGTGCGGAATCTCGAGGCGTTCTCCTCGGGTGAGGCGACCGTCCTCGTCGCCACCGACATCGCCGCGCGCGGCATCCACGTCGATGACGTCGGGCTGGTCATCCACTCGGACCCGCCCGCCGAGCACAAGGCCTACGTCCACCGCTCGGGCCGCACCGCGCGTGCCGGTGCCGTGGGCACGGTCGTCACCATCGCCACGGCGCAGCAGGTCAGTGAGGTTCGCTCGCTGCTCAAGAAGGCCGGTGTCTCCGCGGCCGAGCAGAACGTGCGCTCGGGCGCCGATGTCTCCCTCGGCGACACCGTCATCCCGGCTTCGACCCTGGTGGATGACGCCGCGCAGCCGGCCCCCGCCGGACAGCAGCAGTCCTCGCGTCCTGCAAAGGGAAACCGCAATGGCGGTGGACGCAATGGTGGCGGCGACCGCAGCGGCGGTGGACGCAGCAGCGGTGGCAACCGCAAGAACTCAAGCACCAGCGAGGCGCAGCGCAGCGAGCGTCGCCGTCCCGCGGAGGAGCGCGGCGGCAAGCGCCCGAGCGGACAGCGCGGTCCCGGGGCTCGCAATGGCGCGGGCCGCGCAGCGGGTTCCGCGGGTGGCAATGGCAATGGCAGTGGCAATCGCCGCCGGGCGACCCGCCCGCAGGGGCCGAGTAACGGCGGTGGAAGCCGAGGAAACGGCGGCCGTCAGCCGAACCGCAGACAGTCCACCCACGCATAGGCGCATTTACACGAAAAACACCACGCCCGGCCGGAAAAACACTCGCAGGAGTATGTATTTCCGGCCGGGCGTGGTGTTTCGCGTCTGCCTCTTCTAGCTCTCGGCTGCGGGGCTGTCGACTGCGCGCTCGGGCACGCTCTCGCTGTTCGCGAGCTTGCGGCGGGCATAGATCTTGCGTGCGCCGGCAATGATCATCGGCAGCACCGACACGAGCACGATGAGGATGAGGATCAGGTCGATGTGGTCGCGGATGAACTGGATCTCGCCGAGCAACCATCCGAGGAACGTTACACCTGCGGCCCATGCCACGGCGCCGATCACGTTATAGGTGATGAATACCTTGTAGCGCATGCCGGACATGCCCGCCACGAGGGGCGCATAGGTGCGCACGATGGGCACGAACCGGCAGATGACGATCGTGATCGGCCCGTGCTTCTCGAAGAACTCGTGCGATTCGCGAATGTATGCCTGCTTGAAGATGCGCCCATCGGGCCGGGCGAGCAGCGGCTTCTCGAATTTGTGGCCGATCCAGTAGCCGACCTGGTCTCCCAGGAAAGCGGCGATCGGCGCCGTCACGAGAATGACCCACAGCGGCGCGAACGGATCGTCGAGCCTGGTGAGGAGCCCGGCCGTGAACAGCAGCGAGTCGCCGGGGAGGAACGGGAACAGCAGCCCGGACTCGATGAACACGACCGCGAGCAGCACCGGCAGGATGAAGTTGCCGAACGGCCCGTCGCCGGAGAGCCAGAAGTCGGGGTCGAGGATCTGGCCGCCGGGGACAGCAAGGTTTCGCACGTCAGAGCCGCCGAGCGCGAGCACTGAGTCCTGCATAGATTCAAGTAGCACGCTGCAACTTTAGCCCCTGGAGGGCATCGGCCCAAGCTCCGCGCCGCGCCGCGGGCGTGCTCACAGCAAGTCGAAACGAAACCCTTGGCGAGCCCTCAGCCGGGCCCAGCCAGGCGGCTGTGCTAGAAATTGGGTGCAACCGGTGTGCCGCGAGCGACCACGATGTGGACGCGGCCCGCGGCACCGAGCGCCATGAGAGCGCAAGAGGGAACCTGGTGCGAATCCAGGACTGTCCCGCAACGGTATGGGGCGAATATGCGAACGAAGATCGCCGCCTCGAGTCCGATTACCTGCCGATTGTGCTGGGTGCGCCGCATCCAGCGGTTTGCCGCCTCGAGGATTGTGCGAGCGCCGACTCGGCACCCGTGCGCGCTCCGCACGCCTTCGTGCGCCAGCGAGTCGTCGCCAACCCGTAAGCGGGCGGCGTCCACAACTCGCAACATGGAGGACGTCCAGCGTGACTACCACGAGCAATAATCAGTCCGGCGCAGCGCCGGCATTCACCGCGACGAGCCTCGGCGCTCCGCGCATCGGCCCGAAGCGCGAATTGAAGAAGGCGATCGAAGCCTACTGGGCGGGAAAGATCGACAAGGCCTCGCTGCTCGAGACCGCCGCAGAACTGCGCCGTTCGATGCGCAACGAGATGCGCGATGCGGGCCTCGACTCGGTGCCGACGAACACCCACAGCTTCTACGACCAGGTGCTCGACACGACCGTCCTGCTCGGCGCCCTTCCCGAGCGCTACGACGTCGTGTCGGATGAGCTCGACCGCTATTTTGCCGCCGCGCGCGGCTCGGCGGAGGTCGCGCCTCTGGAGATGACGAAGTGGTTCGACACCAATTACCACTACCTCGTCCCCGAGATCGACGACACGACCTCGTTCTCCCTGCACCCCGAGAAGGTGGAGGGCGATCTCGCCGAGGCGCTCGCCGACGACATTCCCGCGCGCCCGGTCGTGCTCGGCCCGGTGTCCTACCTCAAGCTCGCCAAGGCCACCGAGGGTTCGGGCGATCCGATCGATCGACTGGATGAGCTCGTCCCGCTCTACATCGATCTGCTCGCCCGCCTCCGCGCGGGCGGGGCGCAGTGGGTGCAGCTCGACGAGCCGAGCCTCGTCACCGACCTCACCGATGCCGAGCTCGACAAGACCAAGGAGGTCTACGGCGCGCTGTCGGCCGAGACCGATCGCCCGGCGATCCTGGTCGCCACCTACTTCGGCAGCGCCGACCGCGCGGTCCGCGCCCTCGGCGACACAAACATCGAGGGCCTCGCCGTCGACCTCGTCTACGGCACCATCGACGCGGTCAACTCCTCGACCGCGTTCCACGATCGCCTCGTCGTCGCCGGTGTCGTCGACGGCCGCAACGTGTGGCGCACCGATCTCGATTCGGCGATGGGCTCGCTGGTCTCGGTGCTCGGATGCGCAGGGCAGATCGCGGTGTCCACGTCGTGCTCCACGCTCCACGTTCCCTACAACCTCGAGGCCGAGCAGAACCTCGATCCGTCGGCTGCCGAATGGCTCGCTTTCGGTTCGCAGAAGTACGCCGAGGTCGTCACGCTCGCCGCGGCGCTGCGCGATGGGCGTGAGTCCGTTGCCGACAAGTTCGATGAGAGCCGCGCCGCCCTCGACCGGCGCGCGAAGGATCCGCGCACCAACGACAGCAGAGTCTGCGCCCGTGTCGATTCGACCCGTGCCACCGGCGCCACCCGCGGCGATGCGGCGGCGCGCGCGGCCGAGCAGGCCGAGCGACTCGGGCTCCCGCCGCTGCCGACGACCACGATCGGCTCGTACCCGCAGACCCCGGAGATCCGCAAGACCCGCGCGGCGTACCGGGGCGGCAGGATCGACGAGTCGGAGTACATCTCGGCGATGCGCGCGGAGATCAAGCGCACCATCGAGCTGCAGGAGTCCCTCGGCATCGACGTGCTCGTCCACGGAGAGCCCGAGCGCAACGACATGGTGCAGTACTTCGCCGAGCTCATGGACGGCTTCGTCACCACCGAGCTCGGCTGGGTGCAGTCCTACGGCACGCGCTGTGTGCGCCCGCCAATCCTCTTCGGCGACGTCACTCGCCCGCGGCCGATGACCGTCGACTGGGCCACCTACGCCCAGTCGCTCACGGATTCCCCGGTCAAGGGCATGCTCACCGGACCGGTGACGATCCTCGCGTGGTCCTTCGTCCGCGACGACATCCCGCTCGCGGACTCGGCGGACCAGGTCGCGCTCGCGATCCGGCAGGAGACCGTCGACCTGCAGGGCGCGGGCATCCGCATCGTGCAGGTCGACGAGCCGGCGCTGCGCGAGCTACTGCCGCTGCGCAAGGCCGATCAGCAGGCCTACCTCGACTGGTCGGTGCGCTCGTTCCGCATCGCCACCTCGGGCGTCGCGGACTCCACGCAGATCCACACGCACCTGTGCTACTCGGAGTTCGGCGAGGTCATCGACTCGATCGCGGGCCTCGACGCCGACGTCACCTCCATCGAGGCGGCGCGCTCGCACATGGAAGTCGTCGCGGACCTCGAGCGTTCGGGCTTCTCGAACCAGGTGGGCCCGGGTGTCTACGACATCCACTCGCCGCGCATCCCGGAGACCGGGCAGATCGTCACCTCCCTGGGTGAGGCGCTCGACGCCGTCACCGCCGATCGCCTCTGGGTCAACCCCGACTGCGGCCTCAAGACCCGCAAGACCGACGAGGTCGAGGCCGCGCTGGCCAACATGGTCGCCGCCGCGAAGCAGGTGCGCGAGCGCCTCGGGTAGTTCCCGCCCCAAAAAACACCTCACGTATGACGCCGGACGCGCCGTTCCTCCTCGGACGGCGCGTTCGCGTGTTCTCTGCGGGAAGGGGGGCGCCCTTCCGAGAGGGCGACGGCGATCGCTGCGATGAAGAAGACGATGGCGGCGACCCACACTGCGCGAAGTCCGGTTCCGGCGTCATGGGTGAGGGTTAGTGCCTGGGAATGGATGAGCAGAAGGACGGCCGCGCCGATGGCGTTGCCGATGCGCTGGGCGGTTTGGACGGCGGCGCCGGCGGCTCCGCCCATGCGTGGCGGCACGTTCGCGAGGGTCATGGTCATGTTCGGGCCGACGACGCCGCCGGCGCCGAAGCCGGCGATCATCATGGTCGCGATCTGCGTGGGGATCGCGAGCGCGGTGTCCTCGGTGAGGGGGATGAGGGTCGCCGCGAGAGCGAGGCCGACGATGAGGAGGACGAGGGCAGCGACGGTGGTCATGCGGCCGCCGCGTGCGACGAGACGGCCCGCGATGGGCGCCGCGACCGCAGAGGAGATGGCGAACGGCGTGATGAGCAGGCCTGCGTGGAGCGGCGTGAAGCCGAGGCCCGACTGCAGGTAGATCGAGTAGATGAGAAGCACGCCCGTGAATCCACAGAAGTAGAGGAGGCCGACGGCCATGCCCGTCGCGTAGCCCGGGGTGGCGCGCAGAAGGGGGATGTTGAGCAGCGGCGCGCGGCCGAGGCGGATGATGCGGCGCTCCCACCACACGGTGAACGCGCCGAGGATGGGGGCGAGCGCGATGATCGCGAATTCGGGGCCGAATCCGTGCTCGACGCTGGAGATGGGGAACAGCAGCGCGAGGACGGTAAGACCGAGGAGTGCGGCGCCGACGAGGTCGAGATCGGGCTTGCCGGAGCCCGGTTCGCGGCCGGGAATGATGCGCCACACCGCGGCAATGAGGGCGAGGCCGATGGGTATGTTGACGAGGAAAATCCAGCGCCAGCCGCCGTCGCCGCCGGCGAGACCGATGATGACGCCGCCGAGGACCGGTCCGATCGAGCCGGAGATGCCGACGGCCATACCCATGTAGCCGAACGCGCGGCCGCGCTCTGGGCCGGAGAAGACGTTTTGGATGATGCCCGAGTTCTGCGGGACGAGCAGACCTGCGGAGATGCCCTGGGCGAAACGGGCGGCGATAAGCCAGCCGATCGACGGGGCGAGGCCGCACGCGGCGGAGGTGGCGACGAAGCAGACGAGGCCGATGAGCATCATGCGGCGGCGGCCGAGCGCGTCGCCGAGGCGGCCACCGGTGACGAGGATGAGGCCGAACGCAAGCGCGTGGCCGGAGACGACCCACTGCAGCGATGAGGTCGAGCCTCCGAAGTCCGCATCGATCGCGGGGAGTGCGATATTGACGATCGTGACGTCGAGCAGCCCCATGAACGTGACGCACAGCGTGATCGCGAGGATTCGCCAGCGGTCCGGGTGGGGAGATACGTCGCGCATGGCAATAGGTTAGGCACAAACGAGCTTCCATCGGCGGGGCGCCGAACCCGCCGCGGGAAAATACCGCCTAGTCTGGAGGAAGAGCGCGGCGCGCCGCGCGACGAACCCGGACATGTTGGAGGTTAGTACCCAATGCCCATCGCAACTCCCGAGCAGTACCGCGAGATGCTGGACCGCGCGAAAAACGAAGGCTTCGCGTTCCCGGCGATCAACTGCACCTCGTCGGAGACGATCAACGCTGCGCTGCGTGGCTTCGCCGAGGCCGGCTCGGACGGCATCATCCAGTTCTCCACCGGCGGTTCCGAGTTCGGCTCGGGCCAGTCGGTAAAGGATATGGTCACAGGTGCCGTCGCGCTCGCAGAGTTCGCGCACGTGGTCGCCGAGAAGTACGACATCACGGTCGCGCTGCACACCGACCACTGCCCGAAGGACAAGCTCGACGGCTTCGTTCGCCCGCTGCTCGAGATCTCCGCCGAGCGTGTCCGCAACGGACAGAACCCGCTGTTCCAGTCGCACATGTGGGACGGCTCCGCGGTGCCGATCGACGAGAACCTTGAGATCGCCAAGGAGCTGCTCGCGAAGTCGGCCGAGGCCAACATCATCCTCGAGGTCGAGATCGGTGTCGTCGGCGGCGAGGAGGACGGCGTCGAGAACGAGATCAACGAGAAGCTCTTCACCTCCGAGGAAGACTTCGAGAAGACGCTCGACGCGCTCGGTGCGTCCAACGACGGCGACCGCTACATGCTCGCCGCGACGTTCGGCAACGTCCACGGCGTGTACAAGCCGGGCAACGTCAAGCTCCGCCCCGAGGTGCTCAAGCAGGGCCAGGAAGTCGCGCGTAAGAAGCTCGGCGCCGCCGACTCGGACTACCCGTTCGACTTCGTCTTCCACGGCGGTTCGGGCTCGCTCAAGAGCGAGATCGAGGAGTCGCTGAGCTACGGCGTGATCAAAATGAACGTCGACACCGACACCCAGTACGCCTTCACCCGTCCCGTCGCCGGCCACATGCTCGGCAACTACGACGGCGTCCTCAAGATCGACGGCGAAGTCGGCAACAAGAAGGTCTACGACCCGCGCTCCTACCTCAAGAAGGCAGAGACCGCGATGGCCGAGCGCGTCGTCGAGGCGTGCAATGACCTGAAGAGCTCGGGCCGCTCGATCTCCGCGAAGTAGGCCAGCACAGGCACGACCACAACCCGAGTATGACGTCGGAGGTCCCCGTTCGCTTTGCGGACGGGGACTTCGCGCATTTCGGCCGGGTCCGCCGGGCGGCGGCTACTCGGTGGGTTCCTGCGCTCGCCCGTGCGTGGGGGTCGTCCACTCGCGTGCCGTCTGGCTCGTGAGCGCATAAATGATGAGCAGCCCGATCCCCATGGACGCCAGCGCGCCCACGCTCGGGCGCACCGAGCCGAGGTACTGCGCCATTTGGCTGACCTGGGACAGCATGACGAAGGCGATCGCGAGCCAGCGGGCGAGACGCCGTCCCTTGAATGTTCTCCACGCGAGGTAGATGGTCAGCAGGTGGGCGAGCGCGACGAACGCGATGGCGATCCAGAGCGTCGCGTCCGCCTCGGCCTGCGAACCGTACTCCTGGGCCATCTCCCCGTGCTGCGACTGGAGCTGCTGGATCTGCCCCTGGATCGAGAACGCCACGGAGGCGATGGAGAGGACGAGGGCTGCGAGGATCGAGAAGGGGCGCTCGCCGGCCCGCGAGACGGCCTCGGTGACCTCGGCGGTCACCTCCGCGGTGTTCGAGGTTCCTCGCGTCCGGCGTTTCTCGCTCGGTGCCGGCGCTACGCCGGATGCAGGGAGGGCGCCCACGTCGATGATGGGAAGTGCGCCGTCCGTCGTCACGACGTCCCCACCACCGTTGCGCGAGTGGTAGCCCGTCGAGAAATTCTCCAGGCGGCGCAGGCCGATCCGGGAGTCCGAGTGTAGGAGGCTTTCGGAGACGAAGTCGCGTTCGACATCGATGTTCGCGTCGATTTTGTGCGTGACCTGGAGCGTGAACAGCGACAGGCCCACGGATTTGTCGTACGTGGCGGCTGCCAGCCAGTCGACCCGGTGGCCGCCGGGGAGGAGCCAGCCCACGGGGCACCGCCAGAAGCGGATGTGGTGTCGCTTCGAGGGGCTGCCGGCGACCTCCTTCTGATAGGCGAAGGCCTGGCTCGCCCCGAAGAGCACGAGCGGGCTCACGGGCGCGCGGTCGTAGCTGCGCCCGAGGAGGGAGCTTCCGATGATCGCGATACTGGACCTGACGTTGACGGGATCGGCGAGGGTCCACCCGGCATCCTGCATGGCCGCGTGGATTTGGGCTCCGGAGCCGTTGAACGCGAGGTTGACCGGATCGCCCAGGAGCCCGTCGGAAGTGCGCGTTCGACCGATGAAGTAGCCCGGCACGTAGATCGCGGTAAGGATCTTGTGTAGCCGCGGAAGCGCGAGATAGGCGATGATCAGCCAGAACGCCACCGCATAGACGACGAGTGTCCAGGACCAGTCGATCTGTTCGGCGACGATGATGCCGAAGGCGAAGATGAGCACTGTGGAGAACGCGAAGAAGATGTTCTCCAACGCGACGGCGCCGGGGCGCGGGCGCGCGGCGATCTTCACCGCGTCTCGCCGGTATTCCGGCGGGGATGTCTCGCTCATGCACGTCCCGCCTTCCTCGATGCGCGTGAGGCCACGAATTGAGTCTGCTGCTCAACGATACGAAGTATGGAGGGAAGAGAAGGCGTAATAGATAAAAGTAGAGCGAAGGGATTTCCGGCACGGTCATTCGGCCCGCGCGGGCGGGTGGTCTTCCCTAGACTGTGGCCGAGAGAAGCGCTCGGTGGAGTAGTCGACACGGGATACGAGGACCAGCGTGGCAGAACACGACGAGAAACTGAGCTCGCCCAACATCGAACACGGACCGCAGGACACGGAGAAGACGCCCTCGGAGATGGCCCGCCGGATGCGCCACGCGGGGGCCGTCGCGCGGCAGGTCGTGGCGCATGCGCCGCTGTCCGCCGCGGTAGTGCTCGCGCTTATCGTCGCGGGCGTGGCGACGAGCGCGTTGTGGTCGCCGCTGCGCGATAGGGAATTGTTCGGCGAGGTCGGATACGGCGTGCCTGCCTTCGCCGAAGGACAGTGGTGGACGCCGATCACGGGCATGATCTTCGGACTCACCCCGTGGCACGTCATCGTGATGATCGTCCTCGCCGCGGCCGTGCTTGCCGTGTCCGAATGGCGGATCGGGTCGGCGCGAGCCGCGGCCGTGCTCGTCGGATCTCAGCTCGTCGGCATCGTGGCTGCGAGTGGTTTCGCGTGGCTCTTCGGCGACGCGCTCGCCTCGAACTGGCAGTGGCCGCAGCACCTCGCGGACGCCCGGGACGTCGGGATGACGACGGGCATGCTCGGCGTCGCGACGGCCGCCACCGCGACGTTGCGTTCTCCCTGGCGGCTTCGCTCCCGGCTGATTCTCGTCGCGTACGTCGTGCTCATGCTCCTCTTCGAGGGAAAGCTCTCCGACGTCATGCATATTTTCGCTTTTGCCGCGGCGCTCTACGCGGGGGAGCGGATGTTCCGCGAAGGGGAACGGGGCTTCGCTCCGCGCACGCGCCGAGAAATGAGATTCCTCGCGTTCGTCGGGCTGCTCGCGATCGCGGCGACGCACATCCTCGTGGCGCTGTTCCCCGGATCCGGGCCGTTCGGTCCCACCGATGCCGACGGCGAATCGGTGTGGAACATCCTCGTGTCGGTGGTGCTCATCGCGGTGGTCGGGCACTCGCTGCGGATGGGTAAGAAGTGGGCGTGGATCGTGTGCCTGGTGATCGCGGTGGCGAACGCGCTGGTCCTCGTTCTCGTCATCGTCCTCACCGCTACGACAGACTTCGAATCGGTCGGCGGGGTCACGCTTGGCACATCAATCCTGTGGGTCGCGGAGGCGATCATCCTCGTTTCGGGTCGCTTCGCGTTCGCGGTGCCGCGGAAGCCGGAGAAGAATTCCGGCGACGATCCGGAGACGGTGGAGCGCGTCAAGGACCTGTGCCGCACCTACGGTGGCGACACGATGTCGTGGATGACGACGTGGCGCGGCAATCGCTACGCGTTTCAGGGCGGCGAGGCCGCGGGATCCGACGCGGTCGTCGCCTACCACCAGCACGTGGGGACGATGGTCGCGCTGGCCGACCCGATCTGCGACCGCGCGAGGCGGCACGAAGTAGTGTCGTCGTTTATCGACTTCGCCGAGAACTCGGGCAAGGTGCCGTGCTGGTTCTCCATCGGGAGCGAGACCGCCGACATCGTGCGCGGACTCGGCTGGCGGGCGACGCAGATCGCCGAGGACACGATCATCGACCTGCCGGGCCTGGAGTTCAAGGGTAAGCCGTGGCAGCACCTGCGCACGGCGATGAACAAGGCGAAGCGCGAGGAGATCACGTGCCGGATGACTCGGCTCTCGGACGAGAACTTCGCCATCGTCTCCCAGGTGCGCTCGATCTCCGAGGAGTGGGTCGGGGACAAGGGGCTGCCCGAGATGGGCTTCATGCTGGGCACCACGGAGGAGGCGATGGACCCCGAGGTGCGCGTCGCGCTGGCCCTCGACCCGGAGGGCAACGTCCACGGCGTGCTGTCGTGGCTCCCGGTGTACGGAGGTGGCGGCGAGATCCGCGGATGGACTCTCGACGTGATGCGGCGACGCAACGACGGATTCGGTCCGGTGATCGAATTCCTCATCGGCTCGTCCGCGCTCGTGTTCAAGGAGGAGGGAGCCGAGGTCGCCTCGCTTTCCGGTTCCCCGCTCACGCGTTCGGATCACGAGGCGGACCTCGAGCAGATCGACAAGGTGCTCGACTACCTGGGCAAAACGATCGAACCGTACTACGGATTCCGTTCGCTGCACACGTTCAAGAAGAAGTTCAATCCGAGGTACGAGCCGGTGTTTATCGCCTACCGGGACGAGAGCGACCTCGCGAGGATCGCCCTCGCGATCGGCCGCTGCTACCTGCCGAATGCGACGCCGTCGCAGATGGTGAGGCTGATGGCTTCGAGCACGTAGGGCGCGCTCGTGTTCTCGGGTTAGTCGTGGAGGAGGCGGCGCGGGCCGGCGCCTTCTTCGCCGAGCTTGTCGCCCGGGTTGACCATCGAGCACACCTCGAAGGACAGGCAGCCGCAGCCGATGCAGCCGTTGAGGCGGTCCTTCATTCGGCGGAGCATCGCGATGCGCTCGTCGATCTCGTGGTTCCAATCCTGCGCCGCCGCGTGCCACATCCTCGGGCTGGGAGCCTCGGTGTCGCCGAGCCCGGCGAGCATCGAGGCCACCGTGCTCAAGGGGATTCCGACCTCGCCTGCGGCGAGGATGAACGCGACACGGCGCAGCATGGCGCGGTGGTAGCGGCGCTGGTTGCCGCTCGTGCGGCGGCTGATGATGAGGCCCTTGTCCTCGTAGAACCGCAGCGCGGAGGTGCGCACGCCCGCACGGGCAGCGAGCTCGCCGATGGTGATCTCGTAGTGCTTGTCCTCCATGCGGCCCACGGTACGCCTGGAGCTGAAGTTGAAGTTAACTTGAGGACGACGTGGGGGTGGCACATACGTTCTCGTCGTACCGGCGCTGCGCGCGGACCACGTCGGGCATGTGCTCGACGGCCCATTCGGTGAGCGCCCGCAGGGGGACGGTGAGGCTGTGCCCGCTGGAGGTGAGCGCGTACTCGACGCGCGGCGGGATCTCGGGGTAGACAGTGCGGCTCACTATGCCGTCACGCTCGAGCGCACGCAGGGTCTGGGTGAGCATCTTCTGCGAGATCCCGTCGATCCGAGCGCGCAGCTCGGAGAAGCGGTGCGACCCCTCGCCGAGGATCGCGATGACGAGGACGCTCCACTTGTCGCCGATCCGGTCGAGGAGAAGGCGCGACGGACATGAACGGTTGAATGGGTCCCATTCTGTGTCGATGTCGGTGTCGATGTGGTCATTGGGGGTGCTCGCGCCTGCCATTTTCGTTGTCCTTTCGCCCGCGGCGGTGCCGTGACCTTGATTGTCACCGACAGGTAACTCGGTTTCCGAAAAGTGCTCTCTACCCACGAGAGAGCTGGTCACTTATGGTGACTATAGGCCAAGTGGCCGAGAACGAAAAGGAGAAGAACATGACAAAAATCGTTGTTGTAGGAGGAACCGGCTACGCGGGCGGACACATCATCGCCGAGGCCGCGAAGCGCGGACACGAGGTGGTGTCGGTGAGTCGCTCGATCCCCGAGGGTGCGAACAAGGTCTCCGGCGCGGACTACATCGCCGCGGACCTTCTCGACGCGGACGCGGTGGCCGGGGCGATCCCGGCGACCGACGTCATACTCTCTGCTGTTGCGCCGCGGGGTCCGCTCGCGGGGAACACGCGGGGGGCGCTCGCAAAGTTGGGTGATCTGGCGCGCGACCGTGGCGTGCGGTACGGCGCAGTCGGCGGTGCGGGCTCGCTGCTCGTGTCCGAGGGCGGGCCGAAGCTCATCGAGACGCCGGACTTCCCGGACGCCTTCAAGGCCGAGGCCGCGGAGATGGGCGAGGTGCTCGACGATCTCCGCGCGCGTGAGGATTCGCTCGACTGGTTCTTCGTGAGCCCTGCCGCGAACTTCGGGTCATTCAACCCGGGCGAGGCCCGCGGCGATTACCGCCTTGGCGGGGACGTGCTGCTCGCGGATGCGAACGGCACCTCAGACATCTCCGGCGCGGACCTCGCGGTGGCGATCATCGACGAAATCGAGTCGCCGGCGCACCGCAAGGCCCGCTTCACCGTCGCTTACTGACGTCGAGCGTGCCGCGCCACCCGCGCGGCCGGGGCCCTACGGTTCGTCGAAGTAGGGCTCCAGGTCGGGCGCGTATCGGGTGTCGACGAAATCGGCGAAGGAGAACGGCTCGATGAGCTCGGCGTCTGCGAAGGCATCGGCGATGGACTGCTCGGAGTCGTTGAGAGCATCGGCCGGAACAGCTTGCCTGTCCTGACGGCGCCGCTGCGCGATCTTCGCAGGTTCGAGCGGTACGTCGACTGCCTGCGAATATTTTTCGGCCCATTCGTCCGGGTTCGCGGCTGCCCAATCCGAGGCCCTCGCGATCCGCTGTACGAGATCGGCGAGCGCGGTGCTGCGCTTCGAATCGCCGAGCGCGTCGAGGGAGGCGAGGCCGAACTCCGCGCCATTGGACACCGACTCGGCCGTGGCGAGCACGCGAACGTGCTCGGTGGTCTCGGTGAGCGCCGTGTACGGATCCCAGATTGCCCAGGCATCGACATCGCCGCGGCTGAACGCGGCGGACGCCTCGGCCGGCTGCAGATACACGGGCTCGATATCGTCGATCCCGAGCCCGGCCTTCTGCAACTGGAGTAGCAGGTTGCCGTGCGCCGAGGTGCCCTTGCCGACGGCGACCTTCTTACCCTTGAGATCGGCGACCGAGGCGATCTGTGAGTCGGCCTTCGAGAGGATCTGGTCGCCCTCCCCGGCCATGTTCGTCGCTGAGACGATCTTTATCCGCGCGCCCGAGGAGGCGCCGAAGATCGGCGGGGTATTGCCGGTGACGGCGAAGTCGATCTGCCCCGCCGTGAGAGCCTCTACCTGCGGCGGTCCGGAAGTAAAGGTCGACCATTCGATCTGGTAGGGGAGCTCGTCGAGCTCGCCGGCGGCCTGCAGGAGCGACTGCGTGCCGCCCTTCTGGTCGCCGACCTGGAGCGTGAGATCTCCGAGCGAATCGAGCGGGACGCGCTCGGGCTCGGCGGCCTCCTTCGCCTGGTCGGCCTCGCTCGTGACGCACGCCGAGGTGAACACGAGAACGCCGGCGAGCAGCGCCGCGATAAGTGCAAGGGTGCGAGAGTTGTGGCGCGTTCGGGGATGGGTGCGGGAATGGCTCATGCGTGCACGCCCAGGTGCTCGAGCAGGTGTGCCTTGTGGCGAGGGTCCGGCTCCTCGGCGCGCGGGGAGTCGATCCGCTCGGAATGCGCGACGCGCCCGTCGACGAGCACGTCCACGCGATCCGAGAGCGCGACCGCCTCGTCGACGTCGTGGGTGACGAGCAGGATCCCGAAGCCGTGGTGCCGCCACAACGAAAGTAGTAGCCCGTGCATCGTGTGCCGCGTGATCGCATCGAGTGCGCTGAACGGTTCGTCGAGCAGCAGCAGCTCAGGCGCGCCGACGAGGGCGCGGGCCAACGAGGCGCGCTGTGCCTGGCCGCCGGAGAGCTCGCCGGGGTACGCACCCGAATGCTCGCCGAGACCGACCTCGGCAAGCGTGCCCGCGACGCGCTCGGCCTTCTCGGCCGGCGAGATATCGATTTGGTTGAGGCCGTGCGCGACATTGCCGGCCACGGTGCGCCACGGCAGGAGGCTGGGGGACTGGAAGACCACGGAGGGGTTGCCGGAAAGGAGGATGCGCCCTCCGGCGTCATCGTCCAAACCTGCAAGCAGGCGGAGGGCGGTGGACTTGCCGCTACCGCTGCGGCCGATGAGCGAGACGATCTCGCCCGCGCCGATGCGCAGGTCGAGGCCGCGGAGCACGGGTGTCGCGCCGAAGCTGCGGGTGACGTCCTCTAGGAGTGCGGCGGCGCCCGAGTCGGTGGCGTCGACGGTGGCCTGGTGGGAATGTGCGGTGAGGGTCATGGCGAAAAACCTCGCTGAGTCGAAACGGGCTAGTGGTAGTGGCGCAGCGCGCGGCGTTCGAGGGCGCGGACGAGCGCGTCGGTGGCGACGCCGAGGATCGCGTACACGACGAGACCCACGAGAATGACGTCGACCTGCAGGAAATCTCGGGCGTTCATGATGAGGTAGCCGAGCCCGCTCGTCGCGTTGAGCTGCTCGGCGACGATGAGGGTGAGCCAGGCGATAGCGAGGGACTGCCGCAGCCCGACCAGCGCCTGGGGTGCGACGGAGGGGAGGATGACGTCGGTGAGGCGCTGGCGCCGGGAGAACCGGAATACCCGCGCGACCTCGAGCAACTTCGGGTCGATCTGGCGGATGCCCGCCGCGATCGTGAGGTAGATGGGGAAGAACACGCCGAGGGCGATGAGCAACACCTTCGGCACCTCGCCGATGCCGAACCACAGGATGAACAGGGGGATGAGGCCGAGGTGCGGCAGCGCCCTGATCATTTGTAGAGGCGGATCGAGGAGATAATCGGCGATTCGGGAGCTGCCGACGACAACGCCGGCGACGAGGCCTGCGGCGATGCCGAGCGCGAGCCCCTGGAGGACGCGGCCGGTGGAAATGAGCAGAGCCTCGCCGAGCTGGCCGCCCTGGGTCAGCTCCCAGCCGGCTTCGGCGATGAGCTGCGGCGCCGGGAGGACGCGCTCGGGGAGCAGGCCGAAGAACGAGGCGAGCTGCCACACGATGATGATCGCGACCGGCGACAGCCAGCGCAGTAGTCCGGGGCCGGTGGGTAGTCGTCGTCGGCCCCTGTCAGGTGGGGAGGCCGAGCTCGATACGGGGGCCGGAGAGGTGTCGGTGGCCGGTGCCGCGGGTGGCGCGGCGAGTAAGGAGGTCATGGCGTCGTGGAGTGCTTTCGTCGGGGGTGGTCGATGAACGAACATGTTTGTGGCCGCGCGCGGGACCGATCCACCCTTCGAATCAGCGTGAGCGAAAGTTGCCGCGGAAGTAGACAGATCTGTCTATTTCGGTGCTAAGGTTTGGCTCGTGACCGATCAAACTCCCCTCCCCACGAGTGCCCCGACGTTTCGGGTATCCGACGTCAGCGCTGCGCAGGTGCTGCGCGCCATCCGCTTCCGCGGCCCGGTGTCGCGGTCAGAGGTCGCCGACGTGACCGGACTGTCCAAGGCGACGGTGGCGCGCGCCGTCACGACCCTCCAGGACCTCGGCGCGGTGCGCCCGCAGCCCGGCCGGATGAGCCAGGGGGCGACGGGTCGGCCCGGCGCGATGCTCGAGCTCGACCCCGCCGGGCCCGTCGCCATCGCGGTGCACATCGGTTTGAAGAACTCGGTCGTCGCTGTGTGCGACCTGAGCTGCCGCGTGCTCGCCGCGCGCGAGATCCCCACCGAATCCTCGCCGGGCGACGCCGTCGACACGCTCTCCGCCGAGGCCTTCCGGCTGCTCGACGGATTCCGCGGGCGCCGGCTCGCCGCGGGCGGCGTCGCGACGGCGGCCCGCGTGACCGGCGGCGGCTGCGTGGACCACGACCTCCTCGGCTGGGCCGGCACGCCGCTGGGTGAGCTGTTCACCGAGACGATCGGCGTGCCCTTCTCGGTGGCCCCCCACGTGGAGGCGATGGCCGCGGCGGAACTGCTCGTCGGCCACGAGAGGCACTCCGGGACGACGCTGCTCGTCTACGGACGTGAGTACATCGGCTCGGCGCTCGCGATCGACGGCGTCGTGCACCAGCCGTCGGCCGGACCCGCCGACCTGCGCTACCTTCCGTTCGGCAAGGTTCCTCACCTCGACGACCGCGGCGAGGGGCTCATTGACACGGTCTCCGATCACGGTCTCGTCCGCGCTGCACGAAAGCATGGTCTGACGGCGGAAAGTGTGAGCGCCCTCGGCGAGCTCGCCGCCGGCGAGGGTGGAGAGTCCGGCGAGGCGCGTGCGATCCTGCGGGACCGCGCGCTCGCGCTCGGCCGCGTCGTGGGCACTGTCTCGGCGGTCCTGCGCCCGGACACCGTCGTCCTCGCCGGCCAGGCCTTCACCGACCATCCGAAATATCTGCCCGATGTGCTCGCCGGGTCTCGCGAGGTCGCCGTCGCGGGCCGGGCCCCCGCACTGCGCGTGTCCACGGCGGGACGCCGGATTCAGGAACAGGCCGCGATGGCCGTCGCGCTCGACAGGCTGTGCGCGGATCCGGAGGCAGTGCTCTCGGTCGGCGCCCGCCCGGGCGGTGAGGAGTCTCGACAAAAGTCGAGCCCGAAAAGCGGATTCGCAGCCTGACGCCGGAGTGCAGGGATTGCAGGGACGTCCGACGTCACGAACAATGGAGTAATGAGCGGACCCGAGGAAAATCGCTGGCTGGCAAGTGTGCGGGAGAATCCCGATAAGGCGAGTGAATACGCGGAGCGTTGGCGCCGCATCGAGGCCGAGGGAAACGACATCTTCGGCGAGGCGCGGCTCGCGGACGCGATGGCGCCTCGCGGCGCGCGCATTCTCGACGCGGGCTGCGGGACCGGCCGCATCGGCGGCTACCTCCACCGCGCCGGGCACGAGGTGTGGGGAGTCGACCTCGACCCGACCCTCATCGGCGTGGCGCGCGCGGACCATCCGGGGCCGACGTGGCAGGTCCAGAACCTCGCCGAGCTCTCGCTCGTCGACGGCGCGGGCGCACGCATCGAGTTCGGCCTGATCATCAGCGCGGGCAACGTGATGGGCTTCCTCGCCGGCGCCGAGCGCGCCGCGAGCCTACGCGGGATCTTCGCGCACCTGGCGCCGGAGGGCCGCGCCGTGATCGGCTTCGGGAGCAACTGGGGCTGGGAGTTCGGCGACTTCGTCGACGAGTCCTACGCCGCAGGGCTCGAGCTGCAGTCGCGCTATTCGACCTGGGAGCTGCATCCGCCGAACGACGATTTCTTCGTCGGGGTATTCGGCCGCCGGTAGCGCGCTACTGGCCCTGGCCGGCGGGCAGTCCGCCAGTGCCGACGGCCGGGTCGCACACGAGCCAGGAGCCGTCCTCCTGGCGCATCTGCACGTCCTCGTCGGTGCTCGCGCCCTCGTCGTCCGAAGAAGTGACGTGGGCGGTGGCGTTATCCCCGTCGAGCTCGACCGATTCGACGTCGAGCGAGGCGGGGAAGGCCGCGCGGATCTGCTCGGTGAACTGGGCGTCGAAATCGACGCCGGACTGGCCGGAGATCTCCGAGAGCGAGTTCATCACGTCGGTGTCGGGGCGGAACTCCTCGCAGATCTGCGAGCTGAACTCCTCGACGCTGGTCACCTCGGAGAGGTTCTGCAGGGTGGACTCGATGTCCTTCTGCGCGCGAGCCTCCGGGGAGCGGTCGGTGAACACGAAGAAGATGAGCGCGGCGACGATCACGATGACCGCGAGCACGGCCGCAATGGCGATGATCAGCTTCGTGTTCAGTCCGCCTGACTTCGCGCCGCCGGAGCCGCTGGCTCCGCCAAAACCGCCCGGTCCGCCCTGCCCGGAAGGCGCGGAGGCGTAGCCGCCTGTGGGCGCACCCGAGCTCGGCCCACGGCCGTGGCCTGCGGCATTCCCGTCGCCCTGCGCGGATCCGCGTGGCGCGGACTCGCCGCGCGGGCCGAAGCCCGGGACCGGATCCGGTGTGGGGCCCTGCGCGCCGGGGCCGGAGTTCGGTGACTGAGGTGGCTGCATCGTTCTCCCTTTCGCGCCCGTCCGCCTGCCGGACCGCGCTTCAAGCGACTCTGCGTCACCGTACACGGCGACGCTGCGCCGCCTGAACACGTGCTCGCTACGGCAGAGGTCCAGCGGGCTGGATCGGGCCGCTGCCTTGGGGCTTGCGCCAGCCGCCCATCCGGTAGGTTCCGGTGCCGGCGTCCTCGCGCGAGAACACCGCGAAGTAGTCCATGTGCGCGAAGCCCTCGGTCAGCTCGAACACGCCGTAGCCGTGCCGGTCGAGGTCGACCCAGCGGATGTGGTGATTGACGGCCGGCAGCGCGGTCTCCGCGGCGTCCGACAGCGGATTGCCCTCCGGCAGCCCGATCATGTCGTCGATGTTGTTCGAAGTGATTGACGGGACCACGAATTCGGCGCCGACCAGTCCCTCGGCGGGTGCGGCGGCGCGGCGCGGCAGGTCGCATGCCCACGAGGTGTGGATATCGCCGGTGAGGAACACGCAGTTGTCGATCCCCGCGTCGGCGATCGTGTCGAACAGGCGGCGGCGCTCGGCCGCGTAGCCGTCCCACTGGTCAGCGTTGTAGGGCACGCCCTCCTCGGGCAGGCCGGTGAGATCGGTGAGCGCCTTCGTCACTCGCGGGTCGAGCGGCGGCAACAGCACGGGCGTGATCATCACCGAGTTGCCCACGAGGTTCCACCGCGCGGTCGAGGAGGTCAACCCGCCGGTGAGCCAGTCGAACTGCGCCGCGCCGGTCATCGTGCGGCCCGGGTCGTCGATCGCGCGGCCCTCGTAGAACTTGGGCTGCTCCGAACGGTAGGACCGCAGGTCGAGCATGGACAGCTCGGCGAGGGTGCCCCAGCCGAAGCGCCGATAGAGCTGCCCGCCGTCACGAAGCGATTGGGGGCGGATCGGTAGCCATTCGAAGTAGGCCTGCGCGCCGTTTCGCTTGCGGCCGGAGTAGGATCCCTGCCCGGCGTCGTGATTCTCGGCGCCGTGCTCCCAGGCGTCGTTGGCGATCTCGTGGTCGTCCCACGTGCAGATCCACGGCACGTGCGCGTGGAGCCGCTGCAGGTCCGGGTCGGTGCGGTACTGCGCGTGGCGGCGCCGGTAATCGGACAGCGAGACGATGTCCCACGCCGGATCGTGCGGGCGGACGACTCCGTTCGGCCCCGCGTATTCGCCGTTGCCGTACTCGTAGATGTAGTCGCCGAGCTCGAGCACCGCGTCGATGTCGCCGCGGTCGGCAAGGTGCCGGTAACCGGAGAAGAACCCGGCCTCCCAGTTCGAGCACGAGACGACGCCGAAGCGCGCGCGGCCCGGCCTCGCCCCCGGCGCGGGCGCGGTACGCGTGCGCCCGACCGGCGAGGTCTGCCCGTTACACCGGAAGCGGTAGTAGTACCACGTGTCCGGGGCGAGCCCGCCGGCGTCGACGTTCACGGTGTGGTCTCTGCCGCCATTTGTGACGGCGGAGCCCGCGCGCTCGATGGCGCCGAAGCCCGCGTCGCGCGCCATCTCCCACTGGACGGTGGCCTCCGGGCCGGCCCCGGAACCCGGAGTGGCCTCGGGACCAGGGGTCACGCGGGTCCACAGGATCACGCGGTCGCTCAAGGGATCGCCGGAGGCCACGCCGTGCCGGAACACCGCATCCTGGGCCAGCGCCTCGGCGGGCGCGAACGGCCCGATGCCGCCCTTGCCGAGCGCGAAGGCCGAGCCGGTCGCGGCTGCGGCGACGGCGCCGGCCTTGAGTACGGTGCGGCGGTTCGTACCCGCGGGGCGGGCGTCCTCAGAATCCGAATCAGGGCGCACGGAAGTCGAGGACTGTGGATTACGGGGCAGGTCGTAAGCAGTCACAATCCTTCACTTAAAGCCATTCTTTATCTCCGTGTCCACTTTTCGGCGAAAGCTTCACCAAGTCTTCACCTTTTGGTCGCTTGTCCAACCCGGCGCCCGCCTCGTGTGCCCGACCACGTGTGACGGCGGCGGACGCGTCCGAACCTCTAATATCGTCACCATGACTTCTTTTGGTGATTTGCTCGGACCGCCCCCGACCCGCCTTCCCGGAGACCCGGAGGCCGAAGAGGGCATCGCCACCGGCGTCGACGCCCGCAAGGTCGCCGCAGAGAGCCCCACCGCCTCGATCGCCTGGGCGAAGCTCGCCGAGGACGCCTTCGACGAAGGCGACACGATCGGTGCGTATGCGTTCGCGCGCACCGGCTACCACCGCGGGCTCGATCAGCTGCGGCGCAACGGGTGGAAGGGCTTCGGCCCGGTGCCCTTCGATCACGAACCGAACCAGGGATTCCTCCGCTGCGTCGCCGTGCTCGCCCGCGCCGCGCAGAAGATCGACGAAGTCGACGAGTACGAACGCTGCTTGGAGTTGCTGCATGAGTGTGATCCGCACGCCGCCTCGGCTCTCGGCCTGGCGTGAGCGAGTAGACCAGGGGGCCTATGGCTTCTACGCCCGGCTTCCCCCGTCGATGCGTGAGCGCGTCCGGCGGGTCGCCTATGCGCTGATCCCGATCGTGCAGTGCGGCATCGGTGCCGCGCTCGCGTGGTGGATCGCCAGCGAACTCCTCGGCCATGAGCGTCCGTTCTTCGCGCCGATAGCCGCGACCATCGCGCTCGGGGTGTCGATGGGGAAGCGGCTCCGACGCGCCTTCGAACTCGTCGTGGGCGCGGTCATCGGCATCGGCCTCGGCGATCTTCTCATCTCCGCAATCGGCTCGGGGCCGTGGCAGATCGCCATCGCCGTCATCGCCGGGCAGACGATCGCGGTATTCCTCGACAAGGGCGCGATCTTCTCCGGCCAGGTCGCCACGTCCGCGGTGCTCGTGGCGACGCTACTGCCGCCGGGCAGTAACACCGGGTACGAGCGCATGATCGACGCGCTCGTCGGCGGGCTCATCGCCCTCGCGATGATGTCGCTGTTGCCCGTCCACCCCATCAAGCGCGCGCGGCGCGAGACGGCCTCGCTGCTCGGGGTGTCCTCGTCGATCCTCCGCGAGGTGGCCGAGGGGCTGGAGAGCCGGGACGTCGACCGTATCGGCGACGCTCTCCAGTCGGCGCGCGATACCCAGCCGGCCCTCGACACACTGCGAGAGCAGGTGGGCGGCGGCAAGGAGATCATCTCCATCTCGCCGTTTCACCTCACCAAGCGCAGCGAGCTCGACGGGATCGCCGACGTGCTCAACCCGCTCGACAACGGGGTGCGCAACATCCGCGTCCTCGCCCGCCGCGCCGCCACGTCGGTCGAGGACTCGGTGGATATCCACCCGAAGCTCATCAACCTCATCGACCACCTCGCCGACGGCTTGGAGGACCTCTCGCGTTACGTTGCGCGCATCCCGGACGCGCCCGACCAGGTGACGATGACCCGCCAGCTCCGCATGGTCGCAGCCGGCCTGCAGCGCGAGCTCGTCTCCGGCGGCGGCATCACCGAGACCGTGGTGCTCGCGCAGATGCGCTCGATCCTCGTCGACATGCTCCAGGTCGCCGGCCTGTCGAAGATCTCCGCGCTGGCCACGCTCCCGGCGACCGTGCCGAAGCCGGCCGTCCGCCCGGAGCCGCTCACCAGTGGCGAGGCCAAGTCGACCGAGGGGCTGGCGCCGAAGGATGCCGCGCGCGAGGTGCTCCCGCCGCGGGTCATCAAGAACATGCCCGAGGTGTTCCTCGACGAGGACTAGCGCTTCTTTCTGCGCACGTAGACCTGCTTCCGGACGCGGGCGATGGTGTTGCCGTCGCCGTCGGTGAGGTCGGTGGAGAACCAGGTGAGCACCTTGTCTCCGCCGGCGGCCTGTTCGCGGATCCGGTCGATCTCCTCGGGCGTGGCCTCGAAGGTGCCGTAGACGGTGCCGCGGCCGGGCGCGACGAACTCGATCTCGCCCGCGGTATCCCACACGGTGTAGGAGCTGCCGAGCTGCTGCATGACAAGGAACATCCACCACGGATCCGACATGGAGAATAGCGATCCGCCGAATGCGGTGCCCACGTAGTTCGTGTTCCACGGGCGGCGGCTCAGCCGGACCTTCACCGACGTGAAGTCCTTGGCGAAGGGCTCGACGCGCACGCCGGAGGCGAGGAACGGCGGCCACAGGCTCATGGCGATCGACAGGGTGCGCGGGTGTGACAGCGCCCTCTTCAGTGGCGTGACCGATTGAGTCATTGTCGAAGATCTCCATTCGCGGATCGGCCGATTCGGATTATGGTTTATAGCATAAAGCGTAGGGTGGAGGGCATGGCAAATGAAGCAACTCCGACGTCAGACGCGGGTGTGGTGAAGCGCCGTGGAAACACCCGTGACCGCATGGTGCGCACGGCGGGCGAGCTGCTCGGTGAGTATGGCGTGGCGGGGACGAGCATCGACAGGGTGCTTTCGGTGAGCGGGGCGCCGCGCGGGTCGGTGTACTACCACTTCCCCGGTGGGCGCGCGGAGATGCTGTCGGCGGCGGTGGAGCAGGCCGGCGAGTTGGTGTTGCGGACGATCGGGGAATCGCCGGATCCTTCGGTGGCGCTGCGGTCGTTCGCCGATTTCTGGCGGGCGCGGCTCGAGGCGACCGGTTTTCGTGCTGGCTGCCCGGTGCTGGCGGTGACGGTGGACGAGAATCCCGAGCTGCCGGAGTTGCACGATCAGGCCGCGGCGGCGTTTGCGGGGTGGCAGGACGCGCTGGCCGCGCGCCTGGCCGAGTCCGGGTTGGATGACGGCGCGGCCGCGATGCTCGCGGAGCAGTCGCTATGCCTGCTCGAGGGTGCCGTGGCCGTGTGCCGCGCGCGCCGCGAGATCGCCCCGCTGGATTCGGCGGTCGATGCGATCGGCGCGCTCTATCGGTTGCGCGCCGAAGGTTAATCAGAAGAAAAATTGTTCACGCTAATTTATTTGTGACTTGTGGGGCTTTATAGGGCAATTGTGGCCGTTGGTGCAGCATGTTCGCGAATAAATCCTGATTTAATTGGTGCGACGAGCACAGGTTTCTACGAATTCACGACTAATTAATTCTCAGCTGATTGTGTGGGTCGTGCTCGTCGGGCCGCCCGCAGTGTGCGTGAGCGCGGCCTGGTGGGCCACGAGTCCCTTGCGAAGTTCACCACGGAGAAAGTAGCCACGTATGTCTATGTTGCGCCGCTCCGTCCGCAGTGTCTCGGCAGTCACCTTCTCGGCCTGCATGGTCGTGAGTATTGCCGGCGCGGGCGTTGCCCAGTCCCAGTCCCTCGAATCCCAGTCGACGGCCGCTTTCGGCTCGCTGCAGCAGGCCGGCTCCTCGCTCGGCTCGCTCGAGGACCTCCTTCCCGGTGGCAAGGCCCCGAAGAACATCATCTACATGGTCGGCGATGGCATGGGCTTCAACCACGTCGCCAACACCAACTTGTTCGAGTCCGGCCAGTCGCGCTACGCGGTCGAGGGCGAGGCCGACGGCGAGGCGCTGGAGGAGGCCGGCGGTGAGGCCGTGCAGGTCTACGAGGGCGACGAGTGGCAGCAGTCCTCGATGTCGACCTACCCGGTGGACAGCGGATACGACCCGGTCAAGGCGTGGAACGACAACGACTACATCAACCAGAACGTGACCGATTCGGCTGCGGCCGGAACGGCGATGGCCACGGGACAGAAGACCCTCAACGGCATGATCGGCGTCGACGCCGAGGGTAATGAGCTCGAGAACACCAACGAGCGCGCTCTCTCGATCGGTAAGTCCGCCGGTGTCGTGTCGTCGGTTCCGTTCAACCACGCGACCCCGGCCGCATGGGGCGCGCACAACTCCGACCGCAACGCGCTGCACGACATGGCCGACGAGATGATCGACAGCGATCTCAACGTCATCTTCGGCGCCGGGCACCCGGACTTCGACGACAACGCCGCCGGGCGCGACGCGAAGTACGAGTACCTCTCCGAGGAGGGCCAGGACCTGCTCGAGTCCGGCGATTCCGGGTTCGAGTACTTCGATGACAGCGAGACCTTCGCGGACCTCGCCGCGGGCAACGTGTCCTCGGATCGCTACTTCGGGCTCGCGCCGGTCGCCACGACGCTGCAGCAGAACCGCGACGGCGAATCGGTCGTGCCCGGCGATGTTCCGGCCAATGACGTCACCGACCTGCCGACGATGTCCACCGCGGCGCTCAACGTGCTGGGCCAGGACGAGGACGGCTTCCAGGTGATGATCGAGGGCGGCGCCATCGACTGGACCGGCCACGCGAACGAGTCGGCCCGCAACGTCGAGGAGACCCAGGACTTCAACGCGGCGGTCGAGGCAGTGAACGTCTGGGTCGAGAAGAACTCGAACTGGGACGAGACGCTCGTCATCGTTACCGCTGACCACGAGACGGGTTACCTCTCCGGCGAGGACCAGGGTGACGGGTGGAAGGCGCTGCACGGCCCGACCGGACAGCTTCCCTCGCACCAGTGGTACTCGGGTAACCACACGAATCAGCTCGTGCCGGTGTTTGTGCGCGGTGCTGGCGCGGACGCGGTTATCGCGGCCGCCGACAAGCAGGACCCGGTCCGCGGCTCCTACATCGACAACACCACGATCGCGAAGCTCACGCTCGAGAACTGGTGGACCGCCGAGGGCAAGTAGTCCTGACGCAGGTAGCGGCCCGCCCCGTGTCGACCGGAAGGTTGGCACGGGGCGGGCTTTTCGCTGTCTGGGCGTTCTGGCGTTCTGGCGCGCTTAGGCGCTAGGGGCGGACGAGGTGCATCGGCTCGGTATGGCGGTACACGCTAGACCGCTTGACCGGGCGCTTGGCGGGAACGCCGTCGCGCACGACGATGGCACCGGCGGTGCCGAGCTGCACGGCGCGGCCGTCGAACCATTCGCGGCGGCGGCGAAGCCCGTGCTTCTTGCCCGAGGCCACGCGCACGCCGGGCCCCTCGAGGGAGGGGAGGAGCTCGACGAACGGGACCTTTCCGGTGAATACGTGCTCGGAATCGGCATAGACCTGCCCCTCCAGCGGTCCCTGCTCGGGTCCGGTCCACAGCGCCTGGCCGACGATCGCCTGTCCGGATTCGTCGCGGATAAGGACGGCCTGCCTTGCGGTTCCGGTCGCGGCGAGCTCAGCTGCGGCCTCGCCGTGGGGGAGGTCGTATGCGTTGGTCACGGGGCTCGCGGTGGCGCGGACGAACGCGACCTCGGTGCCGAGGCGCTCGGTGCGCATGAGCCGGGTCATCACCGCGGCGAGGGCCGCGTCCGACCCGGCGACGACGAGCCGCTCGGATGCGAGCTCGAGGGCCTCGTCGATCTGCGCCTTCGTGGGAATCGCCTCGCCCGACGTCATACGAAATGAGTCCAGTGGCGCGAAGGTGGCGGCGTCCCCGCAGCGGAGAATGTGCATGTGTCCACTATGCAGGGAGTGCTGGCTAGGGGCGAAGTGGCGGGCGCGAACTTTCCGCAGTGTCGGAGGTAGGCGGTAACCTTATGGGTTGGTGCGTGCAGAACGTGCCGGGAAGTCCAATTTCCGCCGCCCGGGCCCGGTGTGGTGCCCGCGGCGAACGTGACGAGGTGACGAATAATATGCCCGCGATCGTGTTGATCGGCGCCCAGTGGGGCGATGAAGGCAAAGGCAAGGCCACCGATATCCTCGGCGGCCGCGTGGACTACGTGGTCAAGCCGAACGGCGGCAATAATGCCGGCCACACCGTGGTCGTCGGCGGCGAGAAGTACGAGCTCAAGCTGCTGCCCGCGGGCATTCTCTCGCCCACCGCGACGCCGGTGATCGGCAACGGGGTCGTCGTCAACCTCGAGGCGCTGTTCGAGGAGATCGAGGGGCTCGAGGCGCGCGGAGCGGACACCTCACGCCTGCGGATTTCCGCCAACGCCCACCTTGTCGCGCCGTATCACCAGGCGCTCGACAAGGTGACCGAGCGCTTCCTCGGCAAGCGCGCGATCGGCACCACGGGACGGGGCATCGGACCGGCTTACGCGGACAAGGTCTCGCGCGTCGGGCTGCGCGTGCAGGACGTGTTCGACGAGTCGATCCTGCGGCAGAAGATCGAGGGCGCGCTGCACACGAAGAACCAGGTCCTGGTCAAGATCTACAACCGCCGCGAGGTCGAGGTCGAGGAGATGGTCGAGTACTTCCTGTCCTTCGCCGACCGTCTGCGCCCGATGGTCGCGGATACGACGTTGATGTTGAATGAGGCCCTGGAGGACGGCAAGAGCGTGCTCATGGAGGGCGGCCAGGCGACCATGCTCGACGTCGACCACGGCACCTACCCATTTGTGACGTCGTCCAATCCCACCGCCGGGGGAGCCTGTGTCGGCTCCGGTATCGGCCCCACGCGGATCACGCACACCCTGGGAATCGTCAAGGCGTACACGACGCGCGTGGGCGCCGGGCCGTTCCCGACGGAGCTGTTCGATAAGTGGGGCGAGTACCTACAGGTCACCGGCGGCGAGGTCGGCGTGAACACCGGGCGCACCCGCCGTTGTGGCTGGTACGACGCGGTGATCGCGCGGTACGCCGCCCGGGTCAACGGCTTTACCGACTACTTCCTGACGAAGCTCGACGTGCTCACGGGGATCGGCGAGATCCCGATCTGTGTCGCCTATGACGTCGACGGCGAGCGGTTCGACGAGATGCCGATGTCGCAGTCGCAGATCCACCATGCCGAGCCGATCTACGAGACGATGCCCGGCTGGGAAGAGGACATCACGGGCGCGCGGCAGTTCTCCGACCTCCCCGCCGCCGCGCAGGACTACGTGCTGCGGCTAGAGGACCTGGCGAAATGCCACATGTCCTACATCGGCGTTGGTCCGGGTCGCGACGAGAACGTCGTGCGCCGCGACATTCTCGCTTAGGGGACTTCTCCAGCTGTTCGTAACGGCTGATGGACGTGGTCGATAGACCCACTAAGGGATTCGCACACCCGATCCGCAACGCAAAGGAGCGAATCATGTCCTCGACCATCCGCACCCGACGCTACGCCGGCATCGCCGCGACCGCCTCTGCTCTCGCCCTCGGCGGTGCCGTGTTCGCAGGCCCGGCCGCGGCCCAGTCACCTGGAATGGGCACCGTCGACAACGCGATCTCTGCCGCCTCGTCCAACTTCGGTGACCCGGGCTCGCTCAGCCTTCGGTACCTCTTCGGTCCCGGCCCCGGCGAGATCACGTGCATGGCGATCACCCCCGGCTGCATGGGATTGATCCCGTACCTGATCGCCACGTCGCAGTCCTAAAACGGTCCGATCGCCTCCGCCGCTGCCGCGTATGACGTAGCTCTCAGTTTCGAGAGTTAACGCCTGGGGCGACGGAGGCGATGGATTAGCATAAGGTCATCAACGCACGTCCAACCTCGCTGAGTGGGCGGACATAGCAAGTACGACTTTCACTTTCGTTCGCGCCGGCGCCACGTCGGTATTCCCGCCCAGGAGGCCATTCATGAGCTCGTCGACCATCAACTCCCGCCGCACCGCCATCGTCGCCGCCGCTGCAGCCGTCGCGCTCGGCGCCGCTTCGCTCACCGGCGTTGCCAACGCCGCCGAGGCGGGCGAAACCACCGGCAGCGTGAGCGGGCTCAGCAGCGGCGAGAACGCGGGCACCGGCAGCCTCACCTCGGACAGCGTCGGCGATTTCTTCGAGAACCCGGCAGTGCAGGCCGGCGGCGTTCTCGTGCTCGGACTGGGCGTGGCTGCGGCGCTCGCCATCGGCGCCGGCATCCAGGGCGGCGCGTTCAACGACGTGCAGCTGCCCTTCTAGACTTCGCACTGGCTGCGACACAGGCGCGGTCCTCATCTCGAAGGAGATAAGGGCCGCGCTTTGTGAATTTCGGAAAACGCCGGCCTAGCCGTGGCTTACTACGCTATGCCCACACGCCCGCGGCGGGCGTGGCCTCGCGCGGGGGCTGCGAGGGCGTAGGCGAGGCGGTCGCGGAGAAGCGCGGCGCCGGCGCCGGGCCGGTGTCGCCAGCAATGTCGACGTAGATGCCGCGGGCGGTGTTGTGCTCGTTCTCGAGGGCCTCGGTGTAGGAGAGAACGGGTGTCGTGCACGCATCGGACCCGGCGAAGACCTCGGCCCACTCGTCCCGGGTGCGCGTGGCGAAGCGCGCGGCGATGAGCTCGCGTAGCTCGCCCCATCGGTCCACGTCGAACTGGCCCGGATCGTTCTCGCCGTCGACGCCGAGGAGCTTTGCGAACTCGGCGTAGAAGTGCGGTTCGAGGCAGCCGACGGCCATGTACTTGCCGTCCGAGCACTCGTAGGTGTCGTAGAACGGGTAGCCGGTGTCGAGCATGTTCTCCCCGCGCATATCGGACCACTGTCCGCGGGCGCGCATTGCCCACTGGAACTGGCCGAGCGTCGCGGCGCCGTCGACCATTGCCACGTCAACGACCTGCCCCGCGCCGGTGTTTCCACGGCTGTAGAGGGCGGCGAGGATGCCGGACATCGCGAACATCGAGCCGCCGCCGAAATCCGCCGCGAGGTTGAGCGGCGGGACGGGCTTCTCGCCGCGGCGGCCGATCGCGTTGAGGTGCCCGGTGATCGACAGGTAATTGATGTCGTGCCCGGCGAGGTTCGCCCACGGTCCGTCCTGCCCCCAGCCGGTCATGCGGGCGTAGACCAGCCGCGGGTTGAGCTCGAGGGACTCTTCCGGTCCGATGCCCATGCGCTCGGTGACCCCGGGGCGGAAGCCCTCGATGAGCACGTCGCCCACGCCGATGAGGCGGCGCAGCTCGCCGAGGCCCTCTTCGGACTTGAGGTCGAGCTCGACGATCGTGCGGCCGCGGCGGGTGATGTGCGCCCAGCCATCGCGGGACTTCTCGGTCTCGCCCGGCCGCAGCACCGTGACGACGTCGGCACCCATGTCCGCGAGCATCATCGCCGTGTGCGGGCCGGGGCCAATGCCGCCGAGCTCGATAACGCGCAGGCCCGCAAGGGCTCCGCCGGCGTGTGGGGATGCGGTCTCCGACGTCATAGATGGTCCTTTGTCCTGGCGTGGTCTACGGGTTCTGCGGCCCGCTTGGTGAGGGCATGCAGTGATCACAACTGTAACGTGTTCTAGTCGCGGGGCGGGCTGAGTCCGGCAAAACCCGGGCGTTCGCGTCGACGCGCGGCGGCGGGCCGGATACCGTGGGAGGTTATGACACCCCAGGTGACACCGCAGCCCACCGCCGATTCGGTCAGCGACGAGTCCATCCCGCGCCGGGTGCTCGTGCTCGGCCTGGCCGACGAGGCCGAGGAAATGGCCGCGGCGCTGCGCCGACTCGGAATGGCCGTCGCCGTCGCCGCCGATCCCGACCCCGAGCAGCTCGCGAGCATCTGCGAGCAGTTCACCCCGGATGTCGTGGTTCCGGTCGGGGCCATTTATGACGTCGGAGTGCTGGATCTCCTCGAGGACCTAGGCGCACGCGTCGCCCCTTCGAAGGCGGCCGTGTCCATGGCGGGACGCCGCGACGAGCAGCTGCGCTTTGCCTCGGACTCGCTCGGGCTTCCGGTGGCGCGCTACGCCACGGCGCGCTCGTCCGTCGAGGTCGAGCAGGCGACCGGCGTGCTCGGCTACCCGTGCGTCGTCACCCCGGCGCGCGCCGATTCCGGCATGAGCTCGATCGTCGAATCGGCCGGCGACATCCCCGCCGCGTACGGACGCGCGGGCAGCCGCGACGTCGTCGTCGAGACCAAGGTGACGGCGGACGTGGAGATCGTGATGCTCGCGGTGTCCGGGGTGCAGTTCTCCGGCGGTTCGCGCGAGCCGGTCATTCATTTTTGCGAGCCGATTGGCGTCGCGCGCAAGGGCAACGGCGCGATCCGCGAGATGTGGCAGCCGCAAGAGACCACGGAGGGCGAATACGATGCGGCACGCTCGGTGGCCGCGCGCGTGGTGCGGGCTCTCGGCGGGCGCGGGGTTTTCGCGGTGCGTCTACTGGTGCGGCGAGGCGACGTGTACTTTGCCGGGCTCGAGATCGGGCCGGCGGCGGCCGGGGTTTTGACGGTGTCCAGCCAGATGTTCGACCAGTGGGCGCTGCACGCGCGCGCGATCGTCGGGGCGCCCAGCGAGGTGACGATGACCTCTCCGGCCGCCGGTGCCGCGCTCGACCGCGCGCTTTCGGTGGGCCTGGTCGGGCGAGCGCTGGACGTGTCCGAGTCCGCGCTGTGGATTTGCGAGCGGACGAGCGAGTTCTCGCCGTGGCAGTGCGGGGCCGCGCTGGCCACGGCTGATGAGGTGTTACAGGCGCGCGAGCGTGCGCGCGAGGTGGCGTCTCGGGCGCTGCCGTAAGGGCCTGCGCGGGAAGAGTTTTCCTTCCGGGTGTGGACAACGTGGCTGCCGGCGAACACGTTGTGGACGCGCGGCTTCCAGGGCTGTTTCCGGCCCTAGCGTGAGTGGTGGATCGACCAGTCACCACGCGCCGAAGGACCGCCCATGGACCCCGCACGACTAACTGATGACGCCGCCGGAGCGGAGGCTTCTGCGGCGCAGCCGTGCCGTCCCGAAGACGTCGCGCTCGACCCTGAACGCCTTGTTGTTCTCGCGGGACGGTTGCAGAATCTCGCTCTCGAGGCGGATGCCGAGCAGCCGGGCCCGCGGCTGATCGGGCCGCCGACTCCTGCCGCCCTGGCCGCGGCCGAGTCGCCCGGCTCCCGCAGCGCGGCGACGCTCGCGATGGAACGGCTCGCCAGGGTGTGCGCCGACTTCGCTTCGGGGGCCGCGCTTCGCGAGCGCGGGATGAGCCTCGATCGCGAGCTCGCATGGCTGCGCCGGGAGGCCGCCGATATCGGCGGCCTTGCTGCGCGCAGCGTGCGCTCGCTGGTCGGTGCGGACGAGGACGGCGCGTCCGGGGTGGGATCCGCCGGTGCCGGTGCCGGTGGCTCGGGAGCGGGCGAGAGGCCGGCGGCGTGAGTGCGGCCGTGGCGGCTGAGGCCGCCCAGACGGTCGGCGATTCGGCGCGTCGGTGGGGAGTCATAGCGATCGAGCTCGCCTCTATTTCCGCAGGAATGCGGGATGGCTGGTCCGGGCTCGCCGCGCTGGCCACGTTCGCGCGTCTCGACGAACTTGCCCGCCGCATCGAACGGACCATCGGCGAACACGCACACGTCGCCGAAGTCCTCGCTGCGGAGGGCGCCCGCCTCGAAGAGGCTATCGCCCGGGGCGATCGCGAGGCCGCTGCCGACGCCGACGCCGCGCTCGTGGCTCTCCTCGGGACCGACTGGGAGGCCGAGCGCGTGCGATCCCTGCTGCAGGGGCCCGCCGTCGACGCGTCCACCGCTCCGGCGGCTCTGCGCGGGCATGGGCCGCTGCCACCTCCGCCGTCACACCTGGCTCTCGATCCGGCGGTGAGGGCGGCGACCTGGCATGGGCTCTCGCCGTTCCAGCGCGCGGCGTGGGCGGAGCGCGCGCCCGGCCTGTCCGATGGTGCCGGGCTGCCCGCGACGAGCCGCGATGCGCTCAACCGGATCGAGCTCGCTCGGGCGCTCGGTGGCGCACCCGCCGGCGAGGACGACCGGACCCACCGCAGGATGACGTCGGCGGCGCGTCATCTCGCGGCCACACCGGAGGCGCGGTTGCTGGGCCTGCGTCCCGACGGGCGTGGGGTGCTGGCCTCGGGGGATCCCGGAGATGCGAGCGAGGTGGTCACGCTCGTCCCGGGCACCGGCGCGTCGATGGAGACGATCGATCGCAGCGTCGAGCGTGCGGCGGCCGTGTGCGAGGAGCGCGGAGGGCGCGGAAGCGGCGACGACGAAGGGGAGAAGAGGTGTGTGTCGATCGCGTGGATGGACTACGAGGCACCCGAGACGATTCCCGCGGCCGCGCTCGATCGTGGGCGGGCCGAGGACGCCGCGCCCAGGCTGCGCGAATTCCAGGACGGGCTGCGCGAGATGACCGACGGGAGGCTCGGTGCGATCGGGTACAGCTACGGCGGCGTCGCGCTGGGGCTGGCTGCGGGCGGGGACGGCCTATCCGCAGACGCCCTGGCGTTCGTCGCCGCGCCGGGTGTGGGGGCGGAGCATGCGAGCGATCTCACGCTGCGCGATGGTGAGGGCGCCCGGCGCGAGGGCGGCCCGGAGTCGGTGTCCGCGGTGGCGAGCCGGTGGGATCCGATCCCGTGGTGGGCGCTGACGAAGACCTTCGGACCCGACCCCGCGGACGCGGATTTCGGCGGGGATGCGAGGCGTGTGGATGGGTTCGTCGGGCACTCGGACTATTTCGATCGCCGCAGTGTTCCGCTGGCCGAGATCGGTGAGGCATTGGGTGAGTAGAGGTACTTACGCCGGTGGGGTGTTGTAATGGAAGGCATGAGCGAATCCGTGGAATCCGTGAGCCCGGCGCGGGCCTGGGCGCAGCTCGCCTCCGACCCGAACGCCGTGCTCGTCGACGTGCGCACCGCGAGCGAGTGGAGCTGGGTGGGCGTGCCCGACACGAGCTCGCTCACCTCTCGCATGGTGTTCATCGAATGGGTCGGGTCGACCGGGGAGCGGAACGAGGATTTCTGCTCCGAGCTCGCCGACGCGGGCGTGGGCGAGGAGTCCAACGTGTACTTCTTGTGCCGCTCGGGCGCCCGCTCGCAGGCGGCCGCGGAGGCGTCGGCGTCGAAGGTCGGCCAGGCATTCAATATCCTGGACGGGTTCGAGGGGCCGCTCGATGCCGATGGGCATCGGGGGACGAGCACGGGGTGGAAGGCCTCGGGGCTGCCGTGGCGCCAAAGCTGAGGTAGCTCCTCGCGGGGTTTGTCGATAATCGATCAAGTCAATAGAGAAATCAGGTAGAGATGCAAAACAATCGATTGCCGGACGGGCTGCACCCGGACACTCTCGCCGTGCGCGCCGGGCAGGTTCGCACCGGTTTCGAGGAGACCAGCGAGCCGCTGTTCCTCAACTCCGGGTACGTGTACTCCGATGCGGCGAGCGCCGAGGCCGCCTTCGCCGGCGATATCGACCGCTTCGTGTACTCGCGCTATGCCAACCCGACGGTCGACATGTTCGAAAAGCGTCTCGCCGCGATCGAGGGTTCCGAGGCGGCTTATGCCACGGCCTCGGGCATGGCAGCGGTGTTCGTCGCGCTGTCGGCGCTGTGTGCCAACGGCTCTCGGCTCGTGGCGTCCCGCTCGCTCTTCGGCTCCTGTTTCGTGATCTGCAACGAGATCCTCCCGCGCTGGGGCGTGGAGACGGTGTTCGTCGACGGCAAGGACCTCGACCAGTGGCGCGAGGCCCTGTCGCAGCCGACCGATGCGGTGTTTTTCGAGACCCCGTCGAACCCGACCCAAGACCTCGTCGACGTGCGCGCGGTGTGCGATCTCGCGCACGAGGCAGGCGCGACCGTGGTTGTCGACAATGTGTTCGCGACACCGCTGCTGCAGCGCCCGCTCGAGCTCGGCGCGGACGTCGTGGCGTATTCGGCGACCAAGCATATGGACGGTCAGGGGCGCGTGCTCGGCGGTGCCATCTGTGGCACCGAGGAGTTCATCGGTGGACCCGTGAAAAATCTCATGCGCCACGCTGGTCCGGGAATGAGCCCGTTCAACGCGTGGATCCTGCTCAAGGGGCTCGAAACCATGCCGCTGCGCGTGCAGCGGATGAACGACTCGGCGTTCGAGGTCGCGAAGTTCCTCGAAGGCCACCCGGCGGTGGAGTCGGTGACCTACCCGATGCTCGACAGCCACCCGCAGGCCGAGCTCGCCCGCGCGCAGATGAGCGGCGGCGGCTCTGTGGTGACGTTCGCGCTCAAGGGCGATACGCCCGAGGACGCGAAGAACGCCTGCAACAAGATGCTCGACGCCGTCGAGGTCATCGACATCTCCAACAACCTCGGCGATGCGAAGTCGCTGATCACGCACCCGGCGACGAGCACGCACAAGTCGATGGAACCGGCCGACCGCGCCGCGATCGGACTCGGCGACGACATGCTCCGTCTGTCCGTCGGGCTCGAGCACGTCGGCGACCTGATTGCCGACCTCGAGCGCGGACTGGCCTGACGCGCCGTGCCGGGCTCGGTACGCACGAAGAAGGGCCGCTCGCCGATCGCTCGGTGGGCGGCCCTTCGCGCGTGTGAAGGCGCAACTAGTCCGAAGAGCCCGCGAGATCCGAGGCGAAGATACCCGCCGATACCGGGTGGCGGTCGCCTGCGCGGCGTTCGGCGTCATCCACCGAAACGGGACTGCGGCTACCCGAGAGAATGCGCAGGCGCTGGTTCTCGGTGAGCCCGCCCCACACGCCGTACCGTTCGCCCGTGGAGAGTGCATGGTCGCGGCAGGTCTGCAGTACCGGGCATTCGCCGCAGATGCTCGCGGCCTCTCGCTCGTTCCGGCGGCGCTGGCCGCGGGGAGTGTCCTCCGAATGGAAGAACAATTCGATGGGGTGCTCCTGGCACGCGCCCATCGAGCGCCACGCCCAAAAATCGACGGTCGGCACTAACCTCTCGGACTGGATCGACACGAACGTCCACCTATCGGCTCGTACGGAGCAGTGTTTACTACATTTCCGGCGCCCGGCGCCTCGGCCGGGTAGCAGGGTCCGGTGCCGTTCGGCGAACTCACTTCGAGCGCGCAGCAAAGGATCTCGAACCCCAGCCCGTATTGTTTCAGTTCCAGGGTGCGCGTAAGTGAACAATTGGCACACGCGTAGTAAAAAATCGGTGCCCAGGCGTTGACCGGATGGTAAGGCCTGGCGTCGCCCGAGAGCGGGAGCTAGCTTTCCTCGTTCTGCCGGACCGGCGAGGTCGGGTCGATGGTCGAGGCTTCCGCGCCGTTGTCCTCGCTGGGCGCCGCGGCGCGAGCGGAGATGGGCCACGCGAGGGTCAGCTCTCCTCCCGGGGTCTGTTCCTCGGCGCGCTTCGTGCCGAATTCGATGCACACCGTCTCGGCCTTGCCGGCGGTCGAGGGTGTGCCCGCGCCGAGCTCGATGGGCAGTTCGGTGGCCGGGGCGTCGAACGGGCCCGGTTCGCCGTTGCCGACGACGGGCTCGAGGTTCGGATCGTCGAAGAGCGCATCCGAACACACCCCGTCCGGCGAATATGCCATCCGGATTCGCAGGTACTTCGCGGCCTCCGGATCGCCCTGAAGCAGCTGGGCGGTCTCGAACTCGACCTCGCTCGGGGACACCGAATCGACGGTATTGCGCAGGGTTACGGGCTGGTAGACATTCTGCCTGCCGAGCGCGTCGAGATTGACGCGGACAGGAAACAGGCCTTGCCCGTTCTTGTCAAGAGGGGAGGTCCAGGTCGCTCCGTAGTCGGACGAGGTCTCCACAGTCCACGTCAATCCGGCGAGATGGGTGGCGGAGGTGTCCTTGGCGTCTTCGGCGGACACGATGGTCACGGCCACTCCGGCTGTTGTGAGGCACGTCAGCGCTGCGAACGTCGACACCGCGACACGGAATCGCATACGCGCGCTCCTTACTCCAGCCTTGCTACGGCCAGCTTCCTCTAGTCCCATCTGGCCCACGGGACGGCCTACTAGCTCATCCCATATCGGTATCAAATTGTTACATTTCTTTCTCGGGTTCGAAAGACACATCAACAAAAGCCGGAACCTCGATGGCGAAGCCCCCTCGAACGGGCCTACGGTTGATGAAAGCGAACCACAATCACCCAGGAGGCCGGGCCAATGTCAGAAGACGTGGCGGAGTTGAAGTTCGGATACAAGGCGTCCGCAGAGCAATTCGCCCCGCGCGAACTCGTCGAGCTCGCCGTGCTCGCAGAGCGCGCAGGTATGGATTCCGCCACAGTCTCGGACCACTTCCAGCCCTGGCGGCATGACGGCGGACACGCGCCGTTCTCCCTGTCGTGGATGACGGCGGTCGGCGAGCGCACCGATCAGATCCAGCTCGGCACCTCCGTTCTCACCCCGACGTTCCGTTACAACCCGGCGGTCATCGCGCAGGCGTTCGCGACGATGGGCTGCCTGTACCCCGGCCGCGTCTTCCTCGGCGTGGGCACCGGCGAGGCGCTCAACGAAATCGCCACGGGTTACGCGGGCGAGTGGCCGGAATTCAAGGAGCGCTTCGCGCGGCTGCGCGAATCCGTCCGGCTCATGCGCGCCCTGTGGACCGGCGAGACGACGAGTTTCGAGGGCGACTACTACACGACCAAGGACGCGTTCTTGTACGACGTCCCCGAAGGCGGCGTTCCGGTCTACATCGCCGCGGGCGGGCCAGTGGTCGCCAAGTACGCCGGCCGCGTCGGCGACGGTTTCATCTGCACCTCCGGCAAGGGCATGGAGCTCTACACCGACAAGCTGCTGCCGGCGGTCAAGGAGGGCGCGGGCATCAACGACCGCGACCCGAAGAAGATCGACCGGATGATCGAGATCAAGATCTCCTACGACCGCGACCCGGAAGCTGCCCTGGAGAACACCCGCTTTTGGGCTCCGCTGTCGCTCACCCCGGAGCAGAAGCACTCCGTGGATTCGCCGGTGGAGATGGAGCGCCTCGCGGACGAGCTGCCCATCGAGCAGGTCGCCAAGCGCTGGATCGTCGCCTCGACTCCGGAGGAGGTTCTCGGGCAGCTGCAGCCTTACGTCGACGCCGGGCTCAACCACCTCGTCTTCCACGCGCCGGGCAACGACCAGCGGCGCTTCCTCACGCAGTTCGAAGAGGACCTCAAGCCGGCGTTCGCCGATCTCAAGGTGCCGGCCCAGTGGTAGGAGAGCAGGGCGCAGCGGCGGACGGCGTAGGCGCAGACTCAGACGCAGTCTCAGACACAGACGGGCTGCCAAGCGGGCTCGACGGACCGGCGGACCTCGAGGGCCTCGATCCTCTGCTCATCGAGGGGATGCGCGTGCTGCGCTACCCGCACACGACCGAGAAGGACGAGAACGGCGAGCAGACCGAATGGCACTGCGATGTCGTCGTCGCCGACGGCGTGCCCGCGCCGGGCTTTTCCACCTACGCGACGAGCGGGGTTCGGCAGTTCCCCACGAACCTCACGTCCGAGGACGGCAAGGAGCTGTGCACCGAGTTCGTCCTCGCCGCGCGCACGACCGCGCGGGAGGCCGCGGACGTTGCGGACGCGTGCGCGCTCGCCGCATCTAATGGCACTTTTCATATCGCGCCCGGCGCCGTCATCCCCGATGCGGTGAAGTTCGTGGCGCCGAACCTGCGCTGTGAGCACATTCTGCTCGTGCCGCCATTCCTGTGGCCGGAGCTCGAGGTGGTCCGCGACCTTTCCGATGACGTCGTGCTCACGCGGCTGCAGGCCGTGCCGATTACGCGCGGGGAGTTGCAGTTTGCGGCAGAGAAGGGCGCGGATGCGCTGATGGAGCGGCTCGAGTCCCGCGGCGCGGACGTGTCGAACTTCGACCGACCGTCGGTGGTGTAGCTGCGGCATTGCCGCGGCGCGCAGTCGCACCCGGAATCTCGGATGCTGGCAAACTGGAACGCGTGAGCAAAGCGTCGGATACCGAAGCAAGCAAGAAGAAGGCCTCAGCAAGCAAGAAGAAGGCCTCGAGCGCCAAGGCGAAGAAGGGCGGCAGCACGAAGGCCGCCTCGAAGAAGGCCTCGAACACCTCTGCTGCGAAGAAAACGAGCAGGGCGAAGGCCAAGGACTCCTCGGCGAAGGTGAGCTCGAAGAAGGCCGACAGTACGAAGTCGAGCAAGGCGAAGGCCTCGGCGAAGGGCGCCTCGACGAAGAAGGCAGCGCCGAGCAAGAAGGCCGCGGCCGACGACGCAGTGTCGGCGACCGTGCCCGAGCGCCGCGCCGAGGACAGCGGCGCCGCGCCGTCAAGCGTGTTCGTGGTGGCGTCCGAGGGCGCGACCGGCAAGTCGACGGTGGCGCTCGGACTGCTGCGTTTCCTTGCCGGCAAGGTCCAGCGGGTAGGCGTATTCCGGCCGATCGCGCCGTGCGCCGAAGGCGAGCGCGACGAAATTCTCGAGGTGCTGCAGCAGCACACGAACGTCGACATCCCCTACGAAGACTGCATCGGCGTGTCCGGGGATCTGTTCCACGCGAATCCGGAGCAACGGATCGACGAGATCGTGCAGCGCTACCACGCGGTCGCAGACCAGTGCGACGCCGTCGTCGTGCTCGGTTCGGACTACACCGGTGTGGCGTACCCGCCGGAGTTCGACGTCAATGCGCGCATCGCGACGAACCTGGGCATCGCGGTGCTGCTCGTGGTCAAGTCGTTCGGGCGCACGCCGGCCGAGATCGCCGGCAACGCGGAGATCTCTCTGCAGGAGCTGCGCAACCATCACGCGCACCCGGTGGCGCTCGTCGCCAATCGCTGCGACCCCGGAGCGGTCGAGGATATCGAGTCCGCGCTCGGCTCGCTCGATATGCCCGTGTGGGCCGTGCCCGAGGACCCGGTCCTCGTCGCGCCGACGATGGGCGAGCTGATGGAGGCCCTCGACGGCGAATTCCATGCCGGCGATCCGGCCCTGCTAGACCGCGAGGCGATGCACATGATGGTCGGAGGTATGACCGCCGACCGCATTCTCGCGCGGCTCAAGGATGGGCAGGTCGTTATTATTCCCGCGGATCGTACCGATGCCGTTCTCGCGGTCGCCTCGGCGCACAACGCGGAGGGCTTTCCGTCCCTCGCGGGCATGGTCTGGAACGGTGGCGTCGAACCGTCCGAGGAGCTCGACCGGCTCATCACGGGCCTCAAGCCGTCGATGCCGATCATCAAGACCGCGCACGGCACCTACGAATCAGCGTCCATCGCCGCGGGCACCCGCGGGCGCATCAACTCCACGTCCGGCCGCAAGGTCGAGGCGGCGTTGTCGCTGATGGAAAAGTACGTCGACACCTCGGAGCTGCTGCAGCGCCTGCAGGTGCGGATCCCCGACGTCATCACCCCGCAGATGTTCGAATACCGCCTCCTCGAGCAGGCCCGGAGCGACCGACGTCATATCGTGCTTCCCGAGGGGACCGACGACCGCATCCTGCATGCCGCGGGAAGGTTGATGCGCCGCGAGGTTGCGAAGCTGACGATCCTCGGCGATTCCGAGGCGGTGGCGGCGCGCGCGGAGGAACTCGGCATCGATCTCGGCGACGCGACGATCCTCGACCCGGCGACGAGCAAACACCTCGACAAGTTCGCGAAAAAATACGCCAAGCTGCGCAAACACAAGGGCGTGACGCTGGAGCAGGCGCGCGAGAAGGTCACGGACATCTCGTACTTCGGCACGATGATGGTGCTCGAGGGGATGGCCGACGGCATGGTCTCCGGCGCCGCGCACACCACGGCGCACACGATCCGGCCCTCGCTCGAGGTGATCAAGACCAAGCCGGGCGTGAGCACAGTGTCCTCGGTGTTCTTCATGTGCCTCGCCGACCACGTGCTCGCGTTCGCCGACTGCGCGGTCGTGCCGGACCCGAGCGCGGCGCAGCTCGCCGACATCGCCGTGTCCTCGGCGGAGACGGCCTCGCAGTTCGGCATCTCCCCGCGCGTGGCGATGCTGTCGTACTCGACCGGCGATTCCGGTTCGGGCGAGGACGTGGAGAAGGTGCGTGAGGGCACGAGCGTCGCGGAGGAGCGGCTCAGCGGCATTCCCGTCGAGGGGCCGATCCAGTTCGATGCCGCCGTCGACCCGGTCGTGGCGCAGAAGAAGGCGCCCGGATCGGACGTCGCGGGGCAGGCGACGGTGCTCATCTTCCCCGACCTCAACACCGGCAACAACACCTATAAGGCCGTGCAGCGCACCGCCGGCGCCGTCGCGATCGGGCCGGTCCTGCAGGGCTTGAACAAGCCGATCAACGACCTCTCGCGTGGCGCGCTCGTCGAGGACATCGTCAACACTGTCGCGATCACCGCGATCCAGGCGCAGAAGGGATAGGCACATGACCCGGGTCCTTGTGATCAACTCCGGCTCGTCCAGCCTCAAAATGCAGATCGTCGACACCGCCGGGGACACCATCGCTTCCTCGCTGTCCGAACGGATCGGCGACAGCGGTTCCGTCGTCCACGTCCAGGCGGGGGATGACGGCGAACGCCGCGAACGCCAGGTCGACCTCGCCAATCACGGCGAGGCACTGGAGGTCGTGCTGGAGCTCGTCGCGGAACTGGGCGTGCACCCGAAGGACGTGGGCGTGGCGATCGTCGGACACCGAGTCGTGCACGGCGGGTCCAAGTTCACCCAACCGACGCTCGTCGACTCCGCGGTCGAATCGGAGATCGAGCGTCTCGCCGAGCTGGCACCGCTGCACAATCCGGCGAACCTGCGCGGCATACGCGTGGCGCGCGAGATGTTCCCGGACCTGCCGCACGTTGCGGTGTTCGACACCGGGTTCTTTTCCACCCTTCCCGCCTCGGCCTACACCTACGCGGTGCCGAAGGAGTGGGGGATCAGGCGCTACGGCTTCCACGGCACCTCGCACGCCTACGTCTCCGAACAGGCTGCAGGGGTTCTCGGGCGCGAGTACGCCGACGTCAACCAGATCGTGCTGCACCTGGGCAACGGGGCCTCGGCCTCCGCGGTGCGCGGCGGCGTCGCGGTCGAGACCTCGATGGGGCTCACCCCGCTCGAGGGCCTCGTGATGGGCACGCGGCCGGGCGATGTGGACCCGGGCGCGTTGATCCACCTCATGGACGAGCGCGGCGTCTCGCCGAAGGAGCTGTCCGAGGGGCTCAACCGCGCCTCGGGGCTCAAGGGGCTCGCCGGTGTGTCGGACTTCCGCGAGGTGCTCGAGCGGGCCGATGCCGGGGACGCCGACGCGCAGCTGGCGTACGACGTCACGGTGCACCGTTTGCGCAAGTACGTGGGCGCGTACTGGGCCGTGCTCGGGCGGGTCGACGCGATCACGTTTACCGCGGGGATCGGGGAGAATGCGCCGCGCCTGCGCGCGGATGTGCTGGCGGGGTTCGAGAGCTGGGGCGTAGCGGTGGATGCGGCTGCGAACGAGTCGGGCAAGGGCGCGCGAGTGATTTCCGGCGAGGGGTCGGCGGTGTCCGCGCTGGTGGTGCCCACGAACGAGGAGCTCGCAATCGCGCGGTTCGCCGACGAGGTCGCCGGCGAGGGGTAGCAGGCTCCACGCTTGGCGGTCGACGGCTAGAAACCGTCCAAAAGCCTAGAAACCGTCCTGTGCACACGCGAAATCGACACTCTCGACGGTTTCTAGGTTGCGGGGCGTCCCGGTGTCGCCGCGGAGCGCCAGCGGCCGAGCGCGCTAGGTTCCGCAGTACGTCGTGTACGGGCCGAAGTCGGCTGGTGCCGGCTGCGCGTAGCGCTCGAGGCCGGGTCGGGGCTGGAACGGCGAGGTCACGGCGTCGAGGCCTTCGCCAGTGATTTTCGTGCAGGCCCCGCCGATGCGCCTGCGGTGCGGGGAACGACATTGGCGGTGGCCACGGCTATGGCCGGGCGTCTGGGTGTTCTCGCCGAGCTCAGTGGGTATGGCGTCTCCGCGTTGCATTCGCGCCTGAGGTAATTACTTCGTTCGGCCGCAGTGCGAATTGCTACTGAGTGACAATGAGGGACGGACGAAAGTTGGCAGTCCGCGCGAATCCCCTCGGATCCTCCTTTTGGTCTCCAGTACGTCAGCATTCAATGACGTCAAGGAGACCTTCGAGCGCCCGGAAATCGCCCACATTTCGAGTGACTAGCACGAGGTTATGGGCCAATGCGGTAGCGGCGATCATCCGATCTAACACGTGGGCCTTAAGGGACTGCTTGTGCGGCGTTCGTGTGGCGAGAAAGTCCATGATTTCGCTGTATGCCTCGGCTGCCGAGTCGTCGAATGGAAGGCCCGAACCGAAGACGTGTTCAACGCTTTCCAAGCGGTTCCTACGAAGGATGTACTCCTTGGGCGAGCGTTGGAGAGCCACGGAAAGCCCGAACCGAAGTTCGGAATAGCTCAATGAACTCACGTACAGATCGTCGAATTTCGTGAGATCAGGTCGAGGTGACTCCGGAGAGAATTGCGCGATGAGAATGTTCGTGTCGAGCAGAGCTCGAGGGGACTCACTCATTCGCCCCACGGGTCGCGAGCCACGACCTCCTCGCGGTCCGCACTCAATTCAGCTTCCCAATGAGAGTCGGTAGGGACGTCGAATATAGACATCGCCTCGGCTGCGGACACGGGTGTACGAGGCTCAGCGGAAACGATCTTCCACCGAACTCGTCCCCGTTCCGTGACCTCCACCTCGTCAAAATCTTTCCCTACCTTGCGTAGGATCGCCCCGCCGTTGTGGTTGATCTCGCGCATGCCGACAACAGATCGGCGAATATGTCGAGATCGGGTGAAGCGGCGGGTACTCATGTCATGAAATGTACTACACGTAGTACAAGGTGAAAAGGCCTTACTCTTTGCCAGCGGCCGAGCGCGCTAGGTTCCGCAGTACGTGGTGTATGGACCGAAGTCCTCGGGCGCGGGCTGCGCGTAGCGCTCGAGGCCGGGTCGGGGCTGGAACGGCGAGGTCACGGCGTCCAAGAGCGTGCCGAAGGGCTCTAGGTCCCCGCCCGTTGCGGCGTCGAGCGCTTCCTCGACGAGGTGATTGCGCGGGATGTAGACCGGGTTCGTCCGGTCCATGAGTTCGCGGTCCGGGCCGAGGGCCAGCCAGCGATCCAGCCACGCGCCGAGGGCCTCGGGTTCGGACACGAGGGAGACCACCGGCGTCCGGTCGTCGCCGGATACGCGCGCGAGGGCGCGGAAGAAGCTGGTGAAATCGAGCGCGTGCGACGTCATGAGATCCATGAGGTCTCCGAGGAGCTCGGGTGGGACGTCGTCGGGGGCGAGGCCGAGCTTGGCGGCCATCCCGGCGCGCCACGCGTCGGTGTAGAGATCGGGGAAGCGGCGCAGCGAGGCCTCCGCGAGCTCGACGCCGCGCTCGGGGGAATCCGCGAGCAGCGGCAGCAGCGTCTCGGCGAAGCGGACGAGATTCCAGTGGGCGATCTGCGGCTGGTTGCCATAGGCGTAGCGGCGCTGGGCGTCGATCGAGCTGAACACGGTCGCCGGGTCGAAGCGGTCCATGAAGGCGCACGGGCCGTAGTCGATTGTCTCGCCGGAAATGGTCATATTGTCGGTGTTCATCACGCCGTGGATGAAGCCGACGTTCATCCACTGCGCAACGAGCGAAGCCTGCGCGGAGATCACCGCGTCGAGCAGCGCGAGGTACGGGTTCTCCGCATGCGCTGCTGCGGGGTGGTGCCGCGCGATGGCGTGGTCGGCGAGGCGGCGCAGCAGCTCGTCCTCGCCGGCGATGCGCGCGTACTGGAACGAGCCGACGCGCAGATGGCTCGCGGCGACGCGCGTAAGGATCGCGCCGGGCTGGAGGGTTTCGCGGCGCACGCCGTGGCCGGTGGCGATGACGGCGAGCGAGCGGGTGGTCGGCACGCCGAGCGCGGCCATCGCCTCGCTGATGAGGTACTCGCGCAGCATCGGCCCGAGGACCGCGCGGCCATCGCCCATCCGCGAGAACCGGGTGCGGCCGGAGCCCTTGAGCGCGATGTCGCGCAGGCGCCCCTCGCGGTCGCGGAGTTCGCCGAGCAGCAGCGCGCGCCCGTCGCCGAGATTCGGGTTGAAGGTGCCGAACTGGTGGCCCGAGTAGGCCTGCGCGACGAACGTGCCGGCGTCGGTGTCCTGACCGGCGAGAAATGCGACGCCGTCGTCGGTGCGCAGCCATTCGGCGTCAAGGTCGAGCTCGGCGGCAAGCGAATCGCTGAGTGCGACCAGCTGGGCCTTCGCCGGCACCTCGGCGGCCGTCTGGACGGCCATCTCGGGCAACGCCTCGGCGAACTGCGTGCCGAGCTCGTATTTCGGTGACGTCGGGGTGCTCATTCCCCCAGCCTACGAGCCTCGCCCGGAGCCACGCCCGGAACTCCGCCTAGAACAGGGTGTTCGGGCGCACCTCGTTCGCCCAGTCCACTAGCCGATAGCGCTGCTGCCGGGTGCCCATGTTGCGGGCGAGCGCGCGCAGCACGCGCTCCTGCCCGGTGCGCAGGCCGAAGTTCGTGAACGGCACGCCGAGCAGCGGCGACTGCGACGGGCGCGGCTTGTCCGTGCCGCGCAGCCACTCGAGCGCCGTGCGCAAGACGACGAAGCGGGTCTGCAGCGCGCGGTGCTCGCCGGTCGGCAGCGCCGACACGCGCCGCGCGGCATCGCGCAGGTGCCGCTCCTCCAGCTCCTCGATCTCGCGTCCCTCGCACAGCAGCATGATCGTCGTGAGCTGCGCGATCGCCCAGTAGCGCGAGTTCATGGGCACGTTGTCGAGCTCCTCGATCGCCGCGTCCGTCTCGCCGCGCTTTTGCAGCTGGCGGGCGAGGCCGAACGCCGAGGAGATCACCGATCGGTCAGTCGACCACACGCGCCGGTACAACTGCTCGGACGCGCGCTGCCAGCGGGCACGCTCGCTCTCGCCGGCATAGTCGAGGATCAGCTCGGCGGTCGCGGCGAGCGCGAGTTTCGGCCCCGTCTCGCCGGGCATGGCCGACAGCACCTGCTGGAAGCGCCCATAGGCGCCGACCGGGTTGCCCTCGAGCAGGTAGAGCACGCCGCCGTACCAGGCCAGGCGCCATTCGATCTCGAAATCGTCCTTCTGCGGCAGCAACAACTGCCGCGCGGCGAGAATGTCGCCGACGTCGAGGTACGCGCGCACAAGCGCCATCGTCAGCCCCACCGACGGTCCCGGCACGCGGTGGGCGTAGGTACCCACACCAGATGACGTCGCAGATGCCGAGCCGCGCGAGCCGTCCGCGCCTGGAGCGGCCGTCGTCTTGTGGGGCGTCGACTGCGCCGCCTGCGTGGACTCTTCTTGCGTAGAGGCGGCCTGGGTCAACTCCGCCTGCGTCGAGTTGGCTTGCGTGCCGGCAGCGTGAGTTGATGCAGCGTGAGTTGATGCGGCCTGCGTCGCCGCAGCCTGTGTCGATGCGCCCTGGGTGTTCGCTGTCGGCGCATCGTCGCCGTGCCTCTTCGCGTTCGCCTCGGAGGCGGCGACGGACGAGATCTGGCCGTCGGTCGTGGTCGGTGGCCCGCCGGGGGAGCCTGCGTCTTTCGCCTCGCCGGAGGGCTTCTTCGCCTTGCTGGACGACGCCGAGGTTATCCCCTGTTCCGGATCCGAGGAGGCCTTCGCCTTCTTGGCGTGCGAGGCGAGCTCGTCGTCATACAACTTTTGTAGTGTCTCGAGCCGCTCCTCGGCGGAGGCGAAGGACGCCGCGTTGAGGCGCTGCGCCGAGGGGTCACCGGGTTCGATGAGCGGGGCGGGCAGCGAGTTGACCAGTTCCGGTCCGGAGAGGGTGTGCCCGCGGGGGCGGCCGTCGATGATCGAGTCGACGGGGATGAGTGAATAGAGCGTGCCGAAGGTCGCCCGCTGAGGGGAGAACACGGCGGAGAACGCGGGCTGCGGAACGCCCGTGCGCAGCGCGACGACCTCTCGTAGAACGCCCATGAGCTGCCCGGCCATGCCCTCGGCGGTGCGGAAACGCATGTTCGGGTTCGGATTGGTCGCGCGGAGGAGGAAACGGTACAGAGAGTCGTACTGGGAGAACAGCGGCTCCTCGAGCGGCGACGGGATGCCGTCGGCGTAACGGCCGTTCTTCACGGGAAGGCGGCAGATGAGCGAGGCGAGCGTGCGACCGACGGTGTAGAGATCGGAGGCGACCGTCGGCCCGGTGCGCGCGATCTCCGGCGCCTGGAACCCGGGCGTGCCGTAGATGTAGCCGTACGAGCCGATGCCCGAGACCGCGCCCATGTCGATGAGCTTGACGTGCTCCTCGGTGAGCATGATGTTCTCGGGCTTGAGGTCGTTGTAGACGAGGCCAACGGAATGCAGGTAGCCGAGGGCGGGCAGGACCTCGAGGACGTAGGCGATCGCGGTCTCGACGGGCAGGACGCGGTCGGCGGACTCACGGCGCACGTCGCGCAGGCTCGGCCCGCCGACGTACTCCATGACGATGTAGCCACCGTGGTTCGGCGAGATCGCCCAGTCGTCGTGGATGAAGTTGAAGATACGCACGATCGACGGGTGCGAGAGCTCGGCGAGGAACTCTCGTTCGGACACCGCGACCTTGCGGGCCTCGGCCCGGTCGGCGTGGAGCAGGCCCTTGAGTACGACCCAGCGGTCGGAGACGTTGTGGTCGATGGCGATGTAGATCCAGCCCATGCCGCCGTGCGCGAGGCAGCCCTGGACCTCGTACTGGTCGGCGACGATATCGCCGGGCTGGAGCTCGGGCTCGGGGAGTCGGCCGTCGGAATCGTCTATTTCCTGCGCGATCTTCTGCGGCGACATGAGCGCCGCGGCCGGGTCGCGTGGGCTGATATACGGCAGCTCGACAAGCCCCTCGGCTGCCAGCGAGAGTCGGGACTTGGGCTCGGAGGGCTTGCGCATGCGGAAGCGCGGGCCGGGGACGGTGTCGTCGCGGCCCGGGCGTCCGCCGGAGTCGGAGAGCACGTTCGTGGTGAGCTGCGCGCGCGTGCTCGTGTCGAGCCCGGCGCCGGCGGTGAACTCCTGGTCCTCGGCGCCGGCGCTGCCGCTGGGGCGACGGCCCGCGGGACCGGTCGACGGAATGGCCCCGGTGTGCTGCATGGCGCCGGTGGCCGCCATTCCGCCGGTGGATTCCATATCGCCGGTGTGCTGCATGGCCCCGGTCGCCTCCATCGCCCCGGTGGCCTGCATGGCTCCCGTGTCCTGCGTCGGTTCGGGAGCGGACCTGTCGGAGGGTTCGGAATCGAATTCCGGTGAGACCGCCTGGGTGCCGACCGTGGGCTCGTCACCGTACGGCCGTTTCCGCGAGGAGGTGTCGTTGTCTGTGTGGCCTGTCGCCATCGCTAGTTACCTCCCTCTTCGGAAGTAGAGGTGGAGCGCGAACCCGAAGTGGGTGGAGTCGAGGACTGCGGCTTCGAGGTGGACGAGGACAGCCCGGCGTCATCGGGCAGATCTTCGGAGTACACGGGGCGCGGCATCACGGGGTTCGACCCGTACTGGCTTAGCCAGGTGTTGTACATCTCGCGCCAGCGGCCGGAGTCGCGGATCCGCTCTAGCGTCGCGTTGACCTGCCGCACGAGCCCGTCGGTGTTGTCGTCGGGGCTGTTCGGCGGGATGCCGACGCCGTACGGTTCGGCGCCGACGTAGTCGCCGACGATCACGAGGTTCGGGTCCTGCGCGACCATGCCGGCGAGGATCGCATCGTCGGTGGTGATCGCGTCGACCTGCTCCTGCTGGATCGCGACGAGGCAATCTGCCCATGTGTTGACGCTCAGGACGGTCACGTCTCCGACGATATCGCGCAGCTTTGCCGCCGATGTCGTCCCCTCGGCCACGCACACTCGTTTGCCGCCGAGGTCGCTCAGCTGGCCGATATCCGAGCCGCGAAGGGTGAGAAGCCGCTGGTTGGCGCTGTAATAAGGAGCGGAAAAACGCACGTGTTCGCGCCGCTCGCACGTAATCGACATCGACTTGACCACCACGTCGACCCGGTGGTCCTGCAACGCGGCGATCCGTTCGCCCGAGGTGAGCGAGCGGAACTCGACGCGCTCGGGATCGCCGAAGATATCGCGCGCGATCTCCTTCGCGAGATCGACATCGAAGCCCTCGAGCTCCCCGGACACCGGATCGCGAAAGCTGAACAGGTTCGACCCCTGGTCGAGCCCGACGATGAGCCGGCCGCGGTCGTAGATCTTCGGCACGAGATCCTCGGCGTCGGCATCGGAGTCCGGCGGCAGCGTCTGGAACAGCTCGCAGTCGCCATTCGCCGGGTCGGGCAGATCGCCGAGCGACATCACCCGCGCATCCGCCGGCAGCGGAGGACCTGCCTCGACTGTCGGGATCGCGCCGGATGTGGTCGGAGCGCTGGATGACGTCGGAGTCGGCTCCTCCGCGGCGGGGTCCGGTTCGCCAGGTGAGCAGGCCGCGAGGCCCGCGCCGAGAAGCACCGCGCACGCGGCGGCGGATGCGGCGCGCCGAAGGACCGAGGGGCGCCCGGAGGCGCGCACGCCTGGGCGCGCGGCGAGCCCGCCGTCATCCATTCTGACCTGCCCGGAACCCATGATCCCCACCCTACAAATACTCGCGGATGCGCGGCGCGATACCCGCCACGCATGCGAGCAGCGCGAGGAAGGTGAGCGTGCGGACGGCATCCGGCGTGGTGTCGGAGGTGGCGCGGGCTTCGTCGATGACGGTGCGCAGGCGATCGCGAGCCTTCTCGATCGCCTCGACGAGTGCGGAGTCGAGCTCGTCGAACGCGGCCCCCGACTCACCCTCCTCGCGGCCCGTCGACGCGGCGATCGCGCCCTGATAATCGCCCTGCTGGTACAGCGAATCGGCGCGGCGCTGGGTCGCCTGCCAGTCGTCGAGGGAGTTGACGGCGTCGGTGATCGCGCCATCGGCGTCGAGGCCCGCGTCCGCGTTCGACCCGGACTCGAGGTACGCCGACAGCGTGCGGCGGATCTCCTCCATCTTCCGGGTGCGCTCGTCGGAAGCCGATTCGGGATCGGTGCGGCGGACGATGTCGAGGGTCTCTGTCGCGCGGGCCTGCTGTACCCAGATTCGGGCGCGGGTGAGCTCGCTCATCGGCGCGGCGCCCTCCGAGAGTCCGCGCGAATTGCCCGTCGCCATGACGAGGCCGCCGAGCATCGTCCACCCGAGGGCGATGACGACGAGGATCGTCGCCGCGGCGAGGCCGATGTTGAACTGGCGGCCTGTCGCCCGGCGCAGCCAGAACTGCAGCAACACGAGCATGGCGATGGCGATGGACAGCCAGATGAACGACAACCACGGCGGCGAGGACCACTCGCCGGAGAACTCCTGCACCGAGGACGATTGGTCGTCGAACAAGTCGGCGGCCGAGGGGAGGATATCGTCCTGCATCATCGCCGAGGCCTCCGCGAGGTACGCGGTGCCCACGGGATTGCCTACGCGGTTGTTCGTGCGCGCGGTCTCGACGAGGCCGGTGTAGGTGGTGAGCTTGGAATTGATCTCGGCGAGCATCTGTGACTGCCCGGACTCGGAGGTTTCGAGGCTCTGGGTGGCCGCGATGATCGCCGCCGCCGACGTGCCGATCGCCTCGTTGTAGCGATCGCGCAGTTCGGTCGACTCGACGCCGCCGGTGAGGAATGCGGTGTTGGCTGCCGAATCCGCGATCGACAGTGACGAATACAGCGTCTGGGAGGCGTTGGCGACGGGCTCGATCTCGGCGAGCAGCAGATCGCGCTGGGTCTTGCGATCCGAGGCCGTCTGCGCCGTGTACAGGCCGGTGACGAGCGTGATGAGAAGGATGACCAGCGTGAACGCCGTCATTTTTCCCGGGGTCGAACTAGTGCCCTTGAAGAAGCGGCCGAGTCGCGCGCGAAGGCCAGGGCGCTGCGATAGCGAGGTCGGCAGCACGGGCGCAGCTTGGGCCGTATCGGCCGTGTCCACTGCGGTCACGTCCCACCTCCTCAGGGCAACTGCGTCTGCTCTAGCCTAATGTGAATCGGCACCCCACGCGCGGCGTTACGCGTGAGACCTATGAGGTTAGTGTGATTTACCTCGGAAGCCCACCCGCCCGCACGATCTGACCCCATTTTGCGCCTCGCACCCCGCGCGCGGGCCGCTTCCGCGACTTTCCGACACACTGGGGAGGTGGGCCTCGCGCCGCGACCGAAGGTTGCGCGCGGTCGGGGCCGAATCGGAACCAACACGATCGACGGATGTGACCCATGGATTTGGCGGACGAAGGCGACGGTGGCGGCTGGGTGATCGGCCCGGATTCCCAGCGTCGCTGGGGGTTGTTCGGCGCGGCCGGGCTGCTCCTGCGCGCGCCGAGCCCCGACGATCCCGCCGATCCGCTCGTCCTGCTGCAGCACCGTGCGAAGTGGACCGCGTCCGGCGATACTTGGGCGCTGCCCGGCGGGGCCATCGACTCCGGCGAGACGCCCGCAGAGGCGGCCGCGCGCGAGACCTTCGAGGAAGCCGGCATCCCCGTGGGCGCGGTGCGGGTGCGCGGCGAGCGCGTGACCTCGCGGATGTCCGGCGTCCCCCGCCCGCGCACGCGCATCGGTTCGCTCCTCCACGACGGCTCTTTGCCAGACGGGATGAGCCGCTCGCGTTCCATCGAGTGGACCTACACGACGGTGTTCGCCGACCTTCCCGAGCCGCTCGACACGGTCGCCAACCACGAGTCGGTGGAACTGCGCTGGGTGCGCGAATCAGAGGTGGCGGGGTTCGATCTGATGCCCGCGTTCGCCGCGGTGTGGCCGTCGCTTCGCATGCGGCCGGTGTCGTGCGTCGTCGATGTCGCGAACGTGTTGGGCTCGCGGTCGAACGGCTGGTGGCGTGATCGCGCGGGGTACACGTCCGCGCTGCTCGGCGACCTCGCCGCGGCGGTGCCGTGCGCCCTCGCGCCGGACTCCACATCTGACGCCGGAGGTTCATGGCTCGCCCGGACCACCGTGGTCGTCGAGGGCGCGGCCAAGAAGGCCGAGTCGCCCGCCTCCCTCGTGCGGGTCGACGCGTCCGGCGAGGGGGACGACACGATCGTCGACGTGGCCTCGGCCGAGCTTGCGTCGGCCGGTCCCGGCAACGTCCTCGTCGTGACCTCCGACCGTGGCCTGCGCGATCGGCTGCCCGCGGGGATTTCGGTGCTCGGCTCCGGCGGATTCCTCTCGCGGCTGGGGTTGAAGTAGCGCCTGGAGCGCACACACCCTTCTGCGTGCTACAAACCGTCCTGAGTGTCGAATTTTCGTGTTCCTGGGGGCCGTTTGTAGCACTCAGGGCAGTTTGTAGGGCGGGACGACCACAGCGCTCCCAGAAGTCACGGCGGACGCACTCTCCCGAGGAGCGGGGCTAGAAACCGCCGAAGTTGTCAATTTCTAGTGTTTTCGCAGCGGTTTCTGGCATTTTCGACGGTTTGTAGCCGGCGGGAGAGTGATACACACCAACCTGAGGGGCTACGCACCAATCCACGGTAGAAAAATTCGTGTTCCTGGGTTGGTTTATAGGCCCATGCGCTGGTGTGCGTGCCCCGCGTTGGTGGGTGGCACCCCGGGCGAGTTTTAACGTGCGGCCGACGAGGACGGCATGGACAAGAGGAGCGGGTTCGACGCGAAAGGAGGTTGCTGGACGGCAAGGGATGCTGCCGACCCTAATCCTCCGCGGTCACGGCGGCGCGCATGTGCCGGGCGGCCGAGGTGATGTCGTCCGCCGCCGTCACCGCGCGAACGACAACAACGCGCGAGGCGCCGGCCGCGAGGACTTCGCCGACGTTCGATGCGTCGATGCCTCCGATCGCGAACCACGGCTTCGTGGCAGCGGACGAGGCGGAGGTGGCGGTCGCTGCGTGCTCGACCAGCGGCAGGCCGGGGGCTTCGCGGCCGGGCTTGGTCGGGGTCGGCCACGTGGGACCGGTGCAGAAATAGTCGACCTCGGGATCGGCGAGGGCCGCGTCGACTTCGCCGGCCGCGTGGCAGGAGCGGCCGATGATCGGCGAAGGCCCGAGGATGTCCCTGGCCACGGCCACGGGGAGATCGTCCTGGCCGAGATGCATCACGTCCGCCGAGACCGCGTAGGCCACATCGGCGCGGTCGTTGACTGCGAACAAGGCGCCGGCGGAGGCGGCCTCCTCGGCGAGAACGCGCAGCGCCGTCATCTCGTGGAGTGCTTCGAGGACGCCGAACTCGCGCTCTCCCGCCGACCCCTTATCGCGTAGCTGCACGATGTCGACACCGCCGGAGAAGGCGGCGCGGACGTCTCGGCGCAGCGCGGGGAAGTCGCCGGTCCAGCCAGCTTCGCGGGCATCGGCGTCCCGCTCGCGGCGCGCGTCGATACAGACGTAGAGGCGCGAGGCGGCGAGGCGTTCACACCGCCATGTACGCAGCGCGCCTGGGGCGGTGGGGCGCGGCGTAATCTGGGTGGCGGAATCAGCTTGGGACGGATCAGCTGGCATGGCTCAACCATACGGGGAGGAAATCGCGTTGGCCGAAGCACGGAAGGTCGCCGTCGTAGGCGGCTCGGTGATCGGTCTGACCATCGCGTTCCGCGCCGCGCGTGCGGGGTTCGAGGTGACGGTGTTCGACCCCGACGATTCCGGGCCCGCGGGAGTGCCGTCGCGGTCGGCCGCGTGGGTCGCAGGCGGCATGCTCGCGCCGTATTCGGAAGCGTGGCCGGGCGAGCCGGAGGCGCTGCACCTCGGTCTCGAGGCGCTGGCCGCGTGGCCCGCGCTGCTCGAGGAGCTGGCAGAGTACGAGAAGGGAACGCCGGGCGGAGAGGGCGCGGCCGGCGACGCGGATCCGTGGACTCGCGGGCGTATCCTCACCTCCACCGGATGTCTGCTGCTCGGCTGCGACGATGCCGATACCCGCGACCTCAACCTCGCCCTCGACTGGGCGCTGGAGACGACGGGCCGCGAACCGCAGAGCGGAGCGGACACCGTCGACCCGGCGACGCTGGGTGAGGCAGCAGACCAGCCGGTAGTGCGTATTACGCGCCGGCACATGCGCGCCCTCGAACCAGGACTGACCGGCCAGATTCGCAGCGCCTACTACATGCCGGGCGAGGGATCGATCGACAACCGGCGACTGCTCGGCGCGCTCCGTAGGGGAGCAGCGGCGGAAGGTGGGATGTTCGTGCGCCGGCGCATCGATGCGCTGGGAGATCTGGCGGGTGAAGGCTTTGACGCGATCGTCATCGCCGCCGGTGAGGGATCGACCCGACTTACCAAACTGCCCGTGCGCAACGTCAAGGGCGAAGTGTTGCGGATATTCGAGCGCCCCGGCTGTGAGCCTGCGCCCACGCACGTCGTGCGCGCGCAGGTGCGTGGCCGGCCACTGTATCTCGTTCCGCGGGATGGCGGCCTGGTCGTCGGCGCGACGCAGTACGAGCATGGCGAGGACCGTCAGGTCACCGTGGCCGGCGTGCGTGATCTACTCGCCGACGCCGAGACCGTATTCCCCGCGATCGGCGAGTACGAGCTGCGCGAGACCATCGCCGGCCTGCGGCCTATGTCCGCCGATAACCTGCCGTACATCGGGCCGATCCCGCAGGAGTTACTCCGAAGCGGAGAATCGGTGGCGCCGCTGGTCATCGCGGCCACGGGACATGGCAGGAACGGGGTGGCGCTGTCGAGCGTGACGGCCGAGGCCATCCTGGCCTACCTTGAAGGGGGAGCCGATGCGGTCGTATCAGAGGCGGTTGCGGCTGCTCATCCGGCGCGAATGATGCGCGGGGAGAAAGGACGTGAGGGCAAATGAGTTTTGATGTGGCAACAGGCACGATCGCTGTACGCGTGAACGGCGAGGCGCGCGAGGTGCCGGCCGGGTCGACGGTTGCGGATCTCGCGAGGATTCTGGACCTGCCCGATGCGGGCGTGGCGATTGCTGTTGATGACGATGTCGTGCCCGCGGCGCGCTGGGCGAAGGTGTCGCTGCGCGCGGATGCGCAGGTCGATGTGCTCACCGCGGTGCAGGGCGGATAGCGGCGTGGGGAACGAGTTCGCCGCCGGCTCGGCGGAAACCGATGCCAACCCGGGCGATGCGCTGCCGCCGCTGGTCATTGCCGGCGAGGAAGTGCCGTCGCGGTTGATCATGGGCACCGGCGGCGCCTCCAACCAGGAGATTCTGCGTGAGGCGCTGATCGCCTCGGGCACCGCGCTGACGACGGTGTCGATCCGCAAGGTTGACCTGCGCGCTGGCTACAACGGCGCCGGTCTGCTGCCGCTTCTCGGTGAACTCGGGATCCGCACGCTGCCGAATACCGCCGGGTGCCGCAGCGCGCGCGAGGCCGTGAAGACGGCGAAGATGGCGCGCGAGGCGCTCGGCACGAACTGGGTCAAGCTCGAGGTGATCGCGGACGAGCGGACACTGATGCCCGATGCGATCGAACTCGTGGCGGCGGCCGAGGAACTCGTCGACGAGGGTTTCGTCGTGCTGCCATACACGACCGATGATCCGACGGTGGCGCGTCGCCTGGAGGATGTCGGCTGCGCCGCCGTCATGCCGCTGGGTGCGCCGATCGGTACCGGGCTGGGCATCTGCAACCCGCACAACCTGGAGATCATCGTGGCAAATGCGGGCGTGCCCGTGGTGTGCGATGCGGGGATCGGTACCGCGTCGGACGCAGCGCTCGCGATGGAACTCGGCTGTGATGCGGTGCTACTTGCGACGGCCGTGACGCGCGCCGAGCGGCCCGCGCAGATGGCGCGGGCGATGCGGCTCGCGGTGGAATCGGGGTACCTCGCGCGGCTCGCGGGCCGGATCCCGAAGCGCTTCTGGGCGCAGGCATCGAGCCCTCCGCTCGACGACTAGCGCGAGCGCTTGCGGGCGAAGGGCGCTATTGCTCGCCGGAACCCGACAGTTTCGGGCGTCCGCCGCGTTGCGCGTAGAGCGCCCAGGCGAGGTAGCCGGCGCCGAACAGAATCAGCACGGCGGGTGCGAAGAATGCCGCCACAAAGCCGAGCGCGGCGATGGCGAGTGCCGCCATCCGAGTTCTCGGATGGTTGAGGTATTGCGCCAATGCTGCGATGAGCACGATCGCGATGGCGATCGGCGTGGCGATGCTGAAATAGATGTCCAAAATCGGCGGTTCCATGTGTCCACTGTTATCCGATTTAGTTGGGCTAAGGAAGCCTCAGTGCGTCCCAATTGATCTCGTCCTCGCCCGGCAAGTCTCGGGAAACGACGTCGGCGGCGTCCTGCGCGTTCAGGCCGAGCATCCTAAGGACGGATTCGGCCTGTAGATCGATTTCGTCCTCGCTGATCGGCGTTCGACCGGCGCCGAGACGATGCGCGGTGAGGCGAATCATCCCGAGCAGTGCACCGCCGACGGAGGCGAGATGAACCTCGGGGTCCATCGGCGCGAAGCGGCCGGATTCGATGCCTTCTGCGATGTCGTTCAGAGCAGCGGTTCGCAGCGGGAAGTCTTCTACGAGAAGCTCGGTGCCGCTCGCGAGCACGGGAGTGATCAGCGCGGCGTTATTGATAGCGAGCCTGCCGGTCAGGCGAAATGAACGTGCAAATACCTCGGCCGGGTCGGAGCAATCGGACGTGGCCTCGGCGATGGTAAGCGCGAACGCGTCGAGAATCTCGCGAACCGCCGTCGAATACAGCTCGTCCTTCCCTCCGGGGAAATGATTGAAGAATGAGCCGAATCCGACGCCGGCCTCGGCGGTGATCTCCCGAATCCCAACGCCTTGTCGTCCTTCGGCGAGCAACCGCATCGCCGCGGAAATAAGTGCTGACCGCGTCTTTGTGCGCCGCTTCTCGTGCCCGGCACCTGGAACTACTCGAGCGGAGTTCTGCGCTCCAGCCTCACGCGCCATTCGTCCTCCTCGCTTCCATGTATCGCCGGGCCACTTTCTTCCAGCAAGTGTATTCGGCCGATTCCCGCGGTCGGGGCTGCCGTCGGAACTCCATCCTTGACACGCTCAACACATTAGTTGATCATTTGATCAAAGAAAGTGATCGAACGATCAACTAAGGATCGAGCGCCACCCGGAGGACCTCATGGCAGCACTCAACGAACGCACGATTCGAGTAGGGGCGAGAGACCTCCACGTCGGCTCCACGGGGAGTGGACCGGCGGTCGTCCTCTTGCACGGCGGTGGCCCCGGCGCCAGTGGTGTGGCGAATTGGAGCCGCAACATCGACGCGCTCGCCGAACACTTCACCGTCCACATCCCGGACATGCCCGGCTACGGCAAGTCGACCAAGCACATCGAGCACGACGATCCCTTCGGTGACCTCGCCGCCTCGATTCGAGGGCTGCTGGACGAACTCGATATCGACAAAGCGCACCTCGTGGGCAACTCGTACGGCGGCGCCGCGGCGCTCCGCCTGGCTCTCGATCGTCCGGATCGGGTGAACCGCATGGTGCTCAACGGACCCGGTGGAATAGGCACCACCAAGGCTCCGCCGACCAAGGGGCTCAACGCGCTGCTGGGCTATTACGGCGGCGATGGCCCGAGCCGGAAGAAGATGGACGACTTCATCCGCACGTATCTCGTCGCAGACCCCGGGAGCGTCACCGACGACGTCATCGAGGGGCGCTACCAGGATTCCCTCGACCCGGAGGTCATCAAGAACCCGCCTCTGCGTCGCCCCTCCGGCAAGAACGCGCTGCGCACTCTGTGGCGTATGGATATCACCCGCGACCGTCGCCTCAAGTCCTGCGAGGTCCCGACCCTCGTCATGTGGGGAACCGAGGACAAGATCAATCGCCCATCCGGAGGACCCGCCCTCGCGCACACCATGCCCCACGCCGATCTATACCTGGCCTCGGGAATCGGACACTGGGTCCAATGGGAAGCGCCGGATTTGTTCAACACGATGGCCATTGACTTCCTCCGCGGTGAGGCCGGCCGATGAGCATCGACGCAGAAACCACCCAAGAGCACCCGGCCCCCGATGCCGACCTGTTCGGCGCGGTCAAGCTCGGCTACCTGGTTGTCGACACCATGAAGTTCGCGGACTGGCGCCGATTCGGTGCCGACGCGATCGGGTTGCACGTCGACGAGCTCACGCGCGACACCATGCGCTTCCGTCTCGACGAGCGCACGTGTCGCGTGCTCGTTCGTCGTGGCACTCGTGAAGATGTCGTCGCCGTCGGTTGGCAGGCCGACGACCACCACACTCTCGACACCATCCTCGCCCGCGTCAGAGCCGCCGGGCTCCCCGTCACCGAACCGTCCGCCGAGGAATGCGCCCTCCGCGGCGTCGATCGGCTTTATCGATTCCCCGGCCCCAACGGCCTCGCCTCGGAGGTCTTCGTCCGCGCTGCCGAAACCACCGAGCCTCTACGGATGTTGCAACAGGGGTTTGTCACCGGCGACGGGGGCATGGGGCACATCGCTCTCACCGCCCGCCACCCGGAACGTACCCGCGCCTACTACGACGCCATCTTCAACGCCCGGCTCTCGGACTGGATCCACGAGAATATCTCCGGCTTGATGATGCGCATCCGCTTCCTGCGCGTCAACGAACGGCACCATTCCATCGCCATCGCCGGCCTCCAGCGCCTTCGAATCAACCCGATCCCTACGGCTGTGCAGCACTTCAACACGCAGGTCGAGTCCCTCGACGACATGCTCGCCGCCTACGAGCGCGTCATCGCGCACGGCTTCAAGATGCAATGGAGCGTCGGTCAGCACACCAACGATCGCGAATTGTCCTTCTATGCGATCACACCGTCGGGCTTCGAGTGGGAGCTCGGTTGGGACCCCATTGTCTTCACGCCCGAACTCGAGAAAACGTGGGCGCCGCGTACCTATGACTCGATCTCGATCTGGGGCCACACCCAGGTCGGTGGCGTCATCGCGCAGCGTCTCGTGCAGGCGGGTTTCGGGGCGAAATCCCTTCTTGTTGACGACGAAGCGCTCGTTTTCGGAGAGGGAGGTAAGTCTCGATGAGCGCACAACCCGAAACCCCCGATTGCGACGTCTGCATCGTCGGTCTCGGCCCGACCGGGCTGATGATGGCTCACCTCATGGCCCTTCGCGGCCTTCGAGTCACGGTTCTCGAGCGAGAGCCCGAACGCTACGGGATGGCGCGTGCGGTCTACACCGATGACCAGTGCCTGCGGATCATGCAAACAGCAGGCCTCGTGGACGAACTCCACCGCGAAATGCGCGCCGATCTGCCCGTGCGTTGGCTCCGCAAGAGGGATTCGACGCTCGCCGTCATCCACGATCCGCGCCGCACCTACGGGTGGCCCACCGCCAACTTCCTCTACCAACCGGCATTCGAGGGCAGGCTCGAGGACGCGCTCGGCCGCTACCCGCAGGTCGAGGTTCTCCGCGGGCGCGAGCTCGTCGGCCTCGAGCAGGATGCGGACGGCGTCACCGCCCGCCACCAGGAATGCACCGGTACGGATTACGGAAAATCGTCCCCTCGACTCACCGAGGGGTCCCAGCAGGAGCTCCGCGCCAGATACCTTGTCGCCTGTGACGGCGGACGGTCGGCAGTCCGCGAGGACTTTCTGCAGATTTCGATGTCGGGTAAAGCGTTTCCGCAGCGCTGGCTCGTCATCGATCTGCGCGCCAAGGAGGGAGCCGAACCGTTCGCCCACCTGCCGTTCTTCGATTTCCACTGCGACCCCGAACTGCCCGTGGTGAGCTGCCCGCAGCCGTTCAATCGCCACCGCTTCGAGTTCATGCTCCACGACCACGACGCCACCGAGGACTTCGAACAACCCGGCAAGGCGTTGGAGCTTCTTGCCGATTTCGTCGACACCGATAGCGTCGTTCTCGATCGGCAGCTCGTGTACACGTTCAAGGCTCTCGTCGCCGATCGTTGGCGCGACCGCCGCGTGTTCCTTGCCGGCGACGCCGCGCACATGACCCCGCAGTTCATCGGCCAGGGCATGAACGCCGGGATCCGCGACGCCGACAATCTCTCGTGGAAGCTCGCCGAGGTCATCGGGGGCCACGCGGATCCCGTCATCCTCGACTCGTACGAGTCCGAGCGCCGTCCGCACGCCAAGGCGATGATGAACCTCTCGGTGCTCAACAAGGTCCTCGTGAGCACGGGGAACCCGGTACTCACGACGCTTCGCGACCGGGTCATCCCGGTAGCGCGCCGAACGCCGGGGGCGGCGACGTGGCTCCGCCAGTCGCGGATGAAGCCGCGCCCCCGTTTCCGGCGGGGCACTTTCGTTGGTCTTCCCCGCGCTGTCCATGCCCTCGATGGACAGCTGTTCCCGCAGCCGCCCGTGCGCGACGCGCACGGACACGCCGTCCGCTTCGACGACGCCATCGGTCATGGCTGGTCGGTAATCGGGATTGACGTCGACCCGCGTCGCCTGCTCGGCCTCTCCGAGCGCCAGGACTCTACGACGCCCGAGCCGACGTGGGTCGATCTTCTTCCGGCCGGTAGGTCTGCGGAGGTCGGCCCCGGCGTGCTTCCGCTGGAGCTCGCCGACTCCGAGGTATCCCGCTGGCTCGATAAACACGGAGTCATGGCCGGCTCCATCGTCGTGCTCCGCCCGGACAGGTTCGTGTGGGGAGTCGTTATTCCCGGCGACGACGAATCGTTCCGCCGAACCGTCGATTTTCTCACCACCATCCCTCCCGGCTTGCGCAGTCACCCGCGCACACCGCGCGCGGTCGCCGCGCAATCTCACTAAAGGGGATCTCATGAACCAGGACGATCACATCATCACCAGGCGAAGCATGATCCGTGCCGCTTCTGTCACCGCAGGCGCTGCGATCGCGGGCAAGACGGTGTTCGCGGGCGCCACCGCGGCCGCAGACACTGCCGGAGCCGACACCCCGGCCCCCGCGGATCCTCCGGCCGGGCGCTACCGCATCGACATGCACGCCCACTTCCTGCCTCCCCGATACCGCGAATCCCTGCTGGCGCACGGTCACTTTCTCATCGGCGGATATCCGCTCCCGGAGTGGTCACCCGAGGCCGCGGTGTCCTTCATGGACGACTGGGGCATCCAGGCCCAGGTTCTGTCGGTCTCGGATCCGGCGGTCGCGTTCGTGCGAGGCGCGGAGGCACACGACCTCGCCCGGTACTGCAATGACTACGCCTCCGATCTCATCGCACGCCAGGGCGATCGCTTCGGCGCTCTCGCGACCCTGCCGATGCCCGATGTCGCCGCCTCGATCAGCGAGCTCCACCACGCGCTCGACGTGCGAGGCCTCGACGGCGTCACGCTGCTCAGCGCGTACGACGGCATCTATCTCGGCGATCCGCGCTTCGAGCCCCTCATGGCCGAGCTCAATCGCCGAAAGGCGTACGTGTTTATCCACCCGGCGTCCATTCCCGCCGATGCAAAACCCGAACTCCCACTGCCCGATTTCCTCGCAGAGTTCACCTTCGACACCACCCGCGCGGCAATACTCTTGATGACGACGGGCGTGCTCGATCGCTACCCGGACATCAGGTTTCAGCTTTCTCACGCGGGAGGGACGCTGCCGTTTCTTGCAGGCAGGCTCGGCGTGGTCTCGGCCAGTCCGGTCGGGGAGATATGGCCGGACACCCTGCCCAAGGTGTCGCTGCTCCACACCGAGGAACTTCTCTCGCGCTTCTACTACGACACAGCTTTGAGCTCCCATCCGTCGGCGATGGGAAGTGCGCTATCGGTGACCGACTCATCCCACATCGTCTTCGGCTCCGACTGGCCATTCAGCCAGCTGACGTTCCGCGGTAGCGGCGACCCGGCGCCCCGCTTGCAGGAAACATTCGACATTGCAGGGCGGCTCGAGGTGGAACGCGACAACCAGCTCCGGGAGCTCCCGGGATTAGCTTCGCGGATCGGCTGATCCCAGCCGAACAATCCCTGGCTAACGGCCGTTCGAGCCATGGGGAAAGTAGGGGCAGGTTGGCACCCAAGTGAGAGAAGTGAAAGTGCGGACAGAGCGAAAACTTATGTGTGTCGCAGATCACAGATAAAATCCTGCTCAATTATCTGGCGTGCGTGCGGGTTGTTTGGCGCTCGAAATAAAAGCGTTTCTCCAGGGGGTTGGCGATTACTGCGGTCCGGAGCCCGTGGTGGCGCCAATTCCGCCTCGGTCCGAATTGGGTCAATGCGAGCTGAGGAAAAAGCAAGCGTTCGTTGAAAACTAAGGCAAGGCTCGCCTACGGTCAGGGGCGTTCGCTCTACTCGTTGACGAGAGCAATGTTGGAGGGCAAAAGCCCGCCAGAGCTCGCGAAGCCGTTGTCTTGTCAGCGAGGGGGCGTTCATCTGCGGGTAGTCCGCAGACCACACTTTCGCACCAAGAGTTGAGGTCATATGTACGCATCACCATCTCGCATCGCCGGACGCCGAGCGCTCGCCGGACTCTTTGCCGCAGCCATGGTCGTCGGCGGTGGCTCCGCCCTGTCGATGTCGGCGGCCAACGCTCAGGAAAACCCGCTGGGGCAGATAACCGGTTCGATCGGTGCCACCCAGTTCGCGCAGGAGTGCGTGGCGCTCGACGCCGGGCTCTACCAAACCGCATACAGCGAGACCGAGAACGCCGTGTTCGTCACCCGTTCGGTCGGCCGTCCTCCGGTGACCGAGTCGACTCTCACCAAGGTCGACGCGGACTCCCTCGAGGTTCTCGACTCGGTCGACCCCGCCGTCAACGATGAGGCGAGCGGCGCGCGCACCGCCGTCTACGGTGTGGCAGTGGACGACGCTAACGGTCTCGTGTGGACGACCAACACCCGCGACAACACCGTCGCCGTGTACGACGCGAAGACCCTGGACCTCGTCAAGCAGTTCGACGCGGGCCTCGTCGACCACGCCCGCGATGTTGCCGTCGACCCGGAGACCGGGAAGGCGTACGTCTCGGCACCGACGACGGACTCCGGCGTCATCTACGAGTTCGACGGCACCGACCTCGACGCCGAGCCGACCGTGATCGAGCTGCCCGAGCTGGCGAACACCGTCTCGCTCGACCTCGACCCGGCCACCGGCGCGCTCTACACCGTCGACCTCGGCGGGCCGCACGCGGCGAAGGTCGACACTCGGAATGACAACGAGGTCACCACCTACAATCTCGGCGATTCGGTCGAGGCCGCTTCCGGCGTCACGATCGACACCGAGAACGGCAACATCTGGGCCATCGATCAGACCACTGGTAGCGCGGTCGTCGTCAACGAGGAGTCCGGCGAGGTCGTCGAGAACTTCGAGACCGGCGAGGGTGCCCTCAACGCGAAGTACGACGACGCAAGCGGCCTCGTCTACGTCTCGAACCGCACCGCGAACAACATCACCGTCTACGACGCGACGACCTTCGAGCAGGTCGGCGACCTCCCGGCCGGCCCGAACGCCGAGCTCGGCCAGACCCCGAACCACGTGAGCGTCGACGGCAAGGGCAATGCCTTCTCCGTCAATAAGTTCGCGCCGGAAGAGGGCGAGGGCGCCGGCAAGAACCAGCTGTGCCGCATCACCCCGGATGGCGGCCCGCTCGGCAGCGTGACCGGTTCGCTCGATGAGCTCACCGGCTCGCTCGAGGGGATCAGCGAGCAGGCTCCGGCCGAGGATGCTCCCGCCGAGGACGCCCCGGCTGCGTAATTAGGTTCGCCTCCAACGCAGTCGACAATGCACCGCCGGCTGCCGCCCACTCGGGTGGCGGCCGGCGGTTCTTTTGTTGCCGCGCGGCGTACGGTGTCGCCCATGGGATACATCAGTGTCGAGACGGCCGACGGTCCTGCGGAGGCGTATCTCGCGTCCGCTAGGGAAGAGGCGGCGCCCGGCGTCATCCTCTATATGGATGCGCTTGGCTTGCGCCCGCAGATCGCCGAGATGTGTGAGCGCATCGCGGGGTGGGGCTACGCGGTGCTCGCGCCGAACGTTTTCCACCGCGAGGGCTCTGTGGCCGAGCTCGCGCCGCGCGCCGACATGCGCACCCCCGAGGGGCGCGACGAGGTGATCGCCGCTGCGAAGCCGCGCATCGGAAGGCTCGACACCGACCGCGCCGAGCGAGACGTCGACGCCTACGTCCGCGGCCTGCGCTCGCTCGCCGAGGTGCGCGATGGCCGGGTCGCGACCGTCGGGTTCTGCATGGGTGCGCGCCTCGCGCTCCGTACGGCCGGCCGCCACCCGGACTCCGTCGCGCTCGCCGCGGGCTTCCACGGCGGTGGGCTCGTCACGGGCGACTCCGACAGCCCGCACCTCGCCATCGCCTCGGCCCGGGCCGCGCTGCTCTTCGGCCATGCGGACAACGACCCGGGTATGACGCCGGAGAACGCCGCCACCTTGGACGCAGCCGCCCGCGACGCCGGTCTCCAGAGTTCGAGCGCGATCTACCCGGACGCGCCGCACGGGTACACGATGGCCGACACCGTCATGTATCAGGAGCAGGGGGCGGAGCGCGCGTTCGCCGAGCTTCGAGAGGCTCTCGGCCGCCACCTGCCGGCGTAGCGGCCGACTCCCGCAGAGGCCCTGGCGCGTGGGCCTACAGGGTGAGCCCGGTCACCACCGGGCCGCGCCGCCAGACAGGGGTCGGGTCCGTCGTGCACACTGGTCACCATGATTGAAGTTAGCAATCTAACGAAGAGATACGGCCAGAAAACCGCCGTGCAGGACCTCACGTTCAGCGTGAAGCCCGGCCGCGTGACCGGCTTCCTCGGGCCGAACGGCGCAGGTAAGTCGACCACGATGCGGATGATCCTCGGCCTCGACAACCCGACTACCGGCCACGCGCTCGTCGACGGCAAGCCGTTCGCGGATCACCAGCACCCGTCCAGGGTCGCCGCTGCGCTGCTCGATGCGACGTGGGTGCACCCGAGTCGCCCGGCGCGCGCGCACCTCGAGGCGCAGGCGGCGTACGGCAACATCCCGGCCTCCCGGGTCAACGAGGTGCTCGACCTCGTGGGCCTTCGGCAGGTCGCGAAGAAGAAGGTCGGCGGGTTCTCGCTCGGCATGCGCCAGCGCCTCGGCCTCGCCTCCGCGATGCTCGGAGACCCCAAGGTCCTCATGTTCGACGAGCCCGTCAATGGCCTCGACCCCGAGGGCATCCTGTGGGTCCGCAACTTCATGAAGGCCCGCGCCAAGGAAGGCAGGACCGTGCTGGTCTCCAGCCACCTGCTCTCGGAGATGGCGCTGACGGCGGAGGACCTCATCGTTATCGGTAAGGGCAAGCTCCGTGCGCAGACCTCGGTCCACGACCTCGTCGCCACCCAGGAGGCAACGATCCTCGTCCGCACGCCGGACGCGACAGCGTTCGCGGAGGTCCTACGCCACAACGGCTTCGACCCGCAATCGACGGGCGAGGCGCAGCAGATCGCCGTCAAGGGCAAGAACATCGAGCAGGTCGGCCAGCTCGCATTCGACAACAACGTACTGCTGCACCAGCTCTACCTCGACCAGCCGAGCCTGGAGCAGGCGTTCATGGCGCTGACCCAGGACGATGTCGAGTACCGCACGGGCGAGCCGATCGCCGACGATGCCGGCCAGGTCGGCGGCGGCCAGGCCGGCGCCGGTCAGGGCGCTGGCGGTCCCGTGAATCCCGGGCAGCAGTTCGCCCCCGGACAGCAGAACTTCCCCCAGCAAGGAGGCCGGCGATGAATCTTCTTCGCGCAGAGTGGATCAAATCCAAGTCCGTACTGTCCACGTGGGTGCTGCTGGCTATCGCGCTGGTCATCACGCTCGGCATGGCCGGGTTGATGAGCTACCTCCAGACCCTCGACATCGAGGACGCCAACGGCGATTCGGCCCAGATGGAATTCTCCGCCGGTGACATGGTCGCCTCCACCTTCGGCAGTTTCCCGTCGATGCTCGTGTGGGTTGTGGCGATCGTGCTCATCTGTGGTGAGTACCGCAGCGGAACGATCAAGAACGTCTTCGCGGTCGCGCCGCGGCGTTGGGACGTCTACCTGGTCAAGACCGGCTTCTTCATCGTCGCGGGCGCGGTTATCTCGTTCGTGTTCACGTTCCTCGCGCTCATCCTCACCTACCTCGTCACCGGTTCGGATTCGCTTGCCCCGTGGAGCGGGGACGCGTTGCTGGCGAACCTGCGATTTACCGCCTACATGGCCATCGCGATGGTCGCGATGGTCGGTATCAGCTTCCTGCTGCGCAACGTCGCCGGCACTATCACGCTGGTCATCGGCTGGGTGTTCATCATCGAAAGTGTGCTGTCGAATCTGCCGCGCATCGGCGATGCCATCGGTTCCTGGATGCCGTTCCAGAACGGCATGGCTTGGGCAATGGATTCGGCGGGCTCGGAGTTCACCAAGTCGCTGGACAATCCCGCGAACATCCTGTGGTTCCTCGCGTTCGCGCTGCTCCTGTGGGTGGGCGGTCTGTTCGCGCTGTACAAGCGCGACGCCTGATTCGCGGCGGCGCCGACTTACTGCCGCGAGTAGTGCGCACGGCGCCCGAAAACACCGCGTCTGGGCGGAAAAACATAGGCTGGCCGTGGTGAATTCGGCCGGGCGTGTGTCTTCGGGCTAGGTGGCCAAGTCGGCCCAGCGGCCAAGTGGCCAAGTGTCCCAGAGGAAAAAGAGCGGCCGGGTGGAATTCCACCCGGCCGCTCTTTCGTCGCTCAGCCGTGGTTCATCGCAGGAGGTTCTATCCCCGCAATCTGTAGACGGTGTCTACTCAAAAACGCATGAGGATGTCTTTCAGGCTAGATCCGCGAGCCCGCGGCGGCGTCCTCGGATGTAGTCGCGTCGGTGGCTGCCGCCTCGGCTGCCGCGTCGCCGTCGCAGGTGGAGACGGTGGCGCTGGCTTCACCGGTCTCGCTGGGGCGGATCGTCTTGTGCACGAGGAACGCCGCGCCGAGCATCAGCACGAACGCGAGCGCGGATGTAGCGATCGAGCCCATGTCGAATGCGTGGCGCGCGGAATCCGCGAGCGCCGCGCCCTCGGGCCCGCCGAGTGACGAGGCCACCCCGAGCCCGCCGGCGAGTGTCTCGCGTGCGGCCGATGCGGCGTCCCCCGCAACAGCGGGCACCGAGACCACCGAGCTGTAGACGAAGCCGAGGATCGACCCGAGCACTGCCGTGCCGAGCACGGACCCCGTCTCGTACGCGGTCTCCGAGATCGCCGAGGCCGCGCCCGCCTTGTGCGAGGGTACCGACGACAAGATCACGTCGTTCGAAAGGGTTTCGGCGACGCCGATGCCCGCGCCGAGGATCGCGAAGGCGAGCATCAGCCCGATGTCGCTGGCCATGTAGGCCGCGGCCGCCACCACCACGTAGGCCGCCGCGTTGAGCAGCAGGCCGAGCGTGATGAGCGCGCCCGGCGTCATAAACCGAACCAAGCGCACGGCCAGCAGACCCGTAACGACCGACGCGCCCAGTCCCGGGAGCAGCATGACGCCGGCCGCCATGGGGGAGAGGCCGCTGACGAGCTGCAGGTGCTGCGAGACGAAGAACAAGAAGCCGACCATCGAGAAGATGGCGAGCAGATTGGCGAGCACGGCTCCGGTAAAGGCCGGCCGCGCGAACAACCGCACGTCGAGCATCGGGTTGGCGCGCCCCAGTTGGCGCCGCACGAACGTCGTACCCGCAACCACGGCAAGGATGACGGCGGACGTGGCGATCACCGGGGAGCCGCCCGAGGCGAAGGTCTTGATACCGAAGACGAGCGGGGTCATCGTCGCGAGCGAGAGCGCGATGGACACCGCGTCCACGGGGCCCGGATGGGGGTCGCGGGATTCGGGGATGAGCGCGGGGCCGGCGAGGAGGAGCGGCGCCATCACGGGCAGCGCCATGAGGAACACCGAGCCCCAGTAGAAGTGCTCGAGGAGGAACCCGCCGACGATCGGGCCGAGGGCCGCGCCGCCGGCGAAGGCCGCCGCCCAGATCGCGATGGCCGTGCGCCGCTCGGTGGCGTCGGTGAAGATGTTGCGGATCAGCGACAACGTGGCCGGCATGAGCGCCGCGCCGAACACCGCCATGCCCGCGCGGGCTGCGATGAGCCACGCTGCCGACGGCGTGAACGCCGCGAGCACCGATACCGCGGTGAACCCTGCCGAACCGATGAGCAACATGCGGCGCCGGCCAAAGCGGTCGGCGAACGAGCCCATGGGCACGAGCAGGCTGGCGAGCACCAGCGGGTAGGCATCGACGATCCAGAGAATCTGCGTGCCCGAGGCGCCGAGCTGCTCGGTGATCTGGGGCACCGCGAACGCGAGCACGGTGTTGTCGACCGCGACGAGGAGCACCGGGAGCATGAGCACGGTGAGCGCGAGCCAACGGCGCGTGGCGCCGGCGCGATTCGCGGTCTCGCGGGATGCGGTGATGCGGGCGGTGGTAAACATGGTTCCTGCAACTTTCGACGGGGCGCTGGGCCCGTCACGACTACTGTACCGTCTGGACGGTTTTGCTTTTCGGGTCAACTGTACCGGCTGGATGGTATTGCGCAAGGGCTTGTATCGTGACTCACATGGCAGCAGAGTCGGCGCGCGAGAAGGTCCTGGATTCGTACGAGCGGATCCTCATCGATCACGGCGAGAAGGCGGCCACGCTCGAGCAGGTTGCCGCCGGCGCCGGGGTGTCCAAGGGCGGGCTGCTCTACCACTTCCGCGATAAGGCGGCGCTGGCCGAGGGCCTGCTCGAGCGCCTCGTCGCGCTATCGGAGCAGGACGCGGAGGAGATGGCGGCGGCGCCGGACGGGCCGTCTGCGTACTATCTGCGCACGTCGGTGTTCGAGGATTCGCCGCTCGACCACGCGATTATCGCGGCGACACGCCTCGATTCGCTTCCCGCCGAGCGGCGCCGCGAGGCGTTCGCGCAGACGCAGGAGCGCTGGCTCGAGCTCATCACCGCGGAGGTCGAGGACCCGGCGATTGCGCGCGCGATCCTGCTCATGGGCGACGGGCTGTATTACAACGCGAGCCTCGGCGCGCAGGGCGACGAGCCGCAGCGCCAGATTGCCGAGCTCATCGGGGTCGTCGAGAAGCTCAAGAACCAGCGGTAAACAGCCCCGGCCACCCCCAGCCACCCAAGCCCGACTCGATCCCGTCCCGCCCGGCCCAGCCGGCTACAGCACGTAGACGATATGCCCCGTCCGCTGATCGATCGCCACCCAGCGCCACCCATCCGCCATGACGACGGACGTGCTCTACACCTCGGCCCCTGCGCCCTTCGAGCTTGCGGTATCAGAGTTGGGCCCGCCTGCGCTCTCATCGCCGTCCGCGGTCTACGGCGAAGCGGATGTGGAAGTTTCTGTGAAGGCACCTTGGCGGAAGGGCGCGTTGCTCTGGGTGCTCACCGGCCTCGCCGCGCTGACGACGCTTGTCCTCGCCGTCGGGTGGCTGCGGAACCGCCCAGACGTGGAACGTGACGGCCGACCCGAAGATGTCGCCGGCGCGGGCGCCGCCTAACCGAAGGCGCCCGCGCCCGAGCTGTTACTTCGCGTCGATCGGCAGATACACGCGGTTACCGGCCTCGGCGAACTCCTCGGATTTCTCGGCCATGCCCGCCTCGATCGCCTCGACCGTGTCGAGCCCGTTCTCTGCGGCGTACTCGCGAATGTCCTGCGAGATGCGCATCGAGCAGAACTTCGGCCCACACATCGAGCAGAAGTGCGCCGTCTTGGCAGGCTCCGCGGGCAGCGTCTCGTCGTGGTACTCGACCGCAGTGTCCGGGTCGAGGGCGAGCGCGAACTGGTCGCGCCAGCGGAACTCGAACCGTGCGGTCGACAGCGCGTCGTCCCGCTCCTGTGCCTTCGGGTGCCCCTTGGCGAGGTCCGCCGAATGCGCGGCGATCTTGTAGGTGATCACGCCCGTCTTCACGTCGTCCCGGTTCGGCAGTCCGAGGTGCTCCTTCGGGGTCACGTAACAGAGCATCGCGGTGCCCGCCTGCGCGATCATCGCCGCGCCGATGGCGGAGGTGATGTGGTCGTAGCCGGGCGCGATATCGGTGGCCAGGGGGCCGAGGGTGTAGAACGGCGCCTCCTCGCACCACTCCTCCTCGAGCCGCACGTTCTCCACGATCTTGTCCATCGGCACGTGGCCCGGACCCTCGATCATCACCTGCACGCCGTAGGACTTGGCGATGCCGGTGAGCTCGCCGAGCGTGCGCAGCTCCGCGAGCTGTGCCTCGTCGTTCGCGTCGGCGATCGATCCCGGACGCAGGCCGTCGCCGAGCGAGAACGTCACGTCGTACTCGCGCAGGATCTCGCACAGCTCGCCGAAGTGGGTGTAGAGGAACGACTCCTGGTGATGCGCGAGGCACCACGCGGCCATGATCGAGCCGCCGCGCGAGACGATCCCCGTGACGCGCTTCGCCGCGAGCGGTACGTACCGCAGCAGCACGCCCGCGTGGACGGTCATGTAGTCCACGCCCTGCTCACACTGCTCGATGATCGTGTCGCGGTACAGCTCCCACGTGAGTTTCACCGGATCGCCGTTCACCTTCTCCAGCGCCTGGTAGATCGGCACCGTGCCGATCGGGACCGGCGAATTGCGCAGGATCCACTCGCGCGTGTCGTGGATGTCCTTGCCCGTCGACAGGTCCATTACGGTGTCCGCGCCCCAGCGGGTCGCCCACACCATCTTCTCGACCTCTTCGGAAATGGAGGACGTCACCGCCGAGTTGCCGATGTTCGCGTTGATCTTGGTCATGAACGCCTTGCCGATGACCATCGGCTCGCACTCGGGGTGCTTGTGGTTGGCCGGGATGACGGCGCGGCCGGCGGCGACCTCGGCCCGCACGAACTCGGGCTCGAATCCCTCGCGGGCAGCGATGAACCGGACCTCCGGCGTCACAAATCCCGCACGTGCCCAGGCCAGCTGGGTCGACGCTCCGCCGGAGGGGACCGGGTGGGTCCACCCCTCGCGCAGCCGCGGCAGCCCGTCGGCGAGATCGTGGCAGTCCGAACCGTCCTCCGCGTAGGCGGTGTAGGGGCCGGAGGTGTCGTAGACGTCGAAAGTGGAGTCGTTGGTCAGCTCGATGCGCCGCCACGGAATGTGCAGCGTGCCGCAGTCGCCGGCGTCCTCGCACGGGACGTCGACGAATGCTTTCGACGAAGAATAGATCGGTCCGCACGTCACCGCATCGACGGGTGCGGTGTTCTTGGCCTCGCCCGGCTCGCGGGCACCCGCGAGGGCTCCGGAGGCAGCGGCGGAATCAGCGGTCGCGAATGAATCGCTCATGGTGAGAAAACTCCCTACGCCGGCATTACCCGGTCAGGTTCTACGGTCGACGGCTACGCTGCCGTCCTCTCAGCCCCGGGCAGATTTACGGGACTCCCGTGCGATAAAAGATTCCATATTCAGTTATGACGTCGGAGTGACTGTCGTCGCCGATACTACGCGCTCGTTCGCGCCGGCCTCGTGACAAGGAGATAAAATACGAGAATGCCGAGCACGGCGGCACTGAGCACGCTGAGCACGATCCCCATCGTCGTGGGCGCATAGAACTCCGAGGTCGCCTGCACGCGAAGGATCTCGGTGCCCAACCCGGACATGAGGACCGCGAAGAACACATCGACCGCGCTCACCGCGGGGAAGAGGTGGTGGCCGTCGTTCTCGGTGTAGGCGAACGCCCACGCGATGAGTCCGCACACGAAGATCCCGCCGCACAGCGTGAGCACCGCGGGACCCTTGGCCATCCAGCTCGTGGCGTTGCCGTCCACATCGGACAGTGTGGCGATGAACTCGGGGAGCTCGTCCCACAACAGAATCGACACGCACACGGGAACCGCCAGCGCCGCTCCGAGAATGACGGAGATGGCGATGATGGCCTTCGGTGAACTACGCACGACCTCTCCGAAACCTCGAACGTCAACGGGACGCACAACAAGCAACGTCTCATTCAAGTTAACCGCTCGGCCCAGGATTTCGAAGGAATTTCGGCGTTGCGGGCGATTATCGCCGCTTCGGGGGCTATTCGTGCAGCTCCGGGTGTAGCTTCGGCGAAGCTTCCAGCAACGCGTCCGCGCGGCGATCCAGGCCCGCGCCCACCGCTCGCAGCCACCCGCCGACACCGGCCCTGGCCTGCGGCGTGTCCGGGTAACGGCAGCGCATGTGCAGCCCGGTGTCGTTGACGACGAACCACACCATGACGCCGGTCGTGCGGATTCGCGCCGAGACGTGCTGCGGTTCGAGTGCCGGGTCGATGTCCACGGGCAGCCGCCGATGGTCGAGCCACGACAGCGCGAACATGCCCGGTGTGTGCGGCATCCCGCCCCAGGGCCGAAGAATCGGCTCGAGCGGATGGTTGCCGAGCGCGATGGCCTCCGTGATGCGCCGTCCACACTCCAGCGGGTCGTCGGAGATGCACTCGAGAACGGAGTTCGTGATGAACCATCCGACCGAATCGTGCCAGGTGTCGCCGGTTCGGGAGTGGACGGGGAACACCGCGCGCAGGCCTGCGGCCCCGCGCTCGTGCAGCGCCAGGGTCATCTCGGCAACGGCGAGCGCGAGCATTCGCGTGCCGGCCGAGCGCGCGTGCGCGGCAAGTCGCTCCACCCCGGCGGCATCGAGCACGTGGTGGACTTCGACTACCTCGTCCCGCGGGACCGAGATGTCCCCGAGCGGCAGCGGAAACACCGGCATCTCCCCGCCGCCCGCGGCCATGATCTCCTCCCACCTGCGCCGCACGGACTCCGGAGCGACCCGCTGGGCCGCGAGCTCCGCGGTGTGCCGGGCGAACGCCGGCGCCGGCGGGAGCTCCGAGCCAGGGCAGGCGGCGCCGCGCGCGACATCGGCGAGGCACGCGGCGAAGTCCCGGGCCACGACGAGGAGGGACCACGCATCGACGTGGGCATGGTCGAAGCCGATGACGACGGTCGGTCGCGAATCCCCGGGCCGATCCGCGCCTGCGGCGCAGTGGTCGTGCTCGACGAGGCACAGCGCGTAGGACGGCGCGGCGAAGGGATCGCACTCGCGGTCGAACTCCCGGCGCAGCACCGCGCGGGGATCCTCGCCCGGCCCCGCCTGCGGTGTGACCCACGCTCCAGGGTGCACCTCTACAGTTGTCAAGGTGGGGCGTCCGCCGTCATGGGCGGAAGTGTCCAGGGCGGGGGAGAACACGGTGGTGAGAGTTCCGTGGCGGGCGATGACCGCATGCCACGCCCGCGCGAGCTCGTCGCGTCTCGCGGGGATCGTCGGTCGGAAGGCGGCAGCGATCCAGGACCCCGGGCGTGAGCCGAGCGCGACGTGGCGTTCCTGGTCGAACGACACCGGGACCTCGGTGCCCGGAATCGGCCGGACCTGCACCGAATAGCGGTGCACAGTTCCGGCGGCGAGGTCCATGCGCGCTATGGTGGTAAGCCTCATTCCCCGAAATCTAGGGGAGCATAGTTACGGCAGGGGTCCCCGAATATGACGGACAAGAAAATTCGGTTGCCCGGCTCCGGAGTCGAGATCGCCTACGATCTGCGCGGGCCCGCGGGTGGGCCTGCGGTCGTGCAGTTGCACGGGCTCACCTCCTCCCGTGCGCGGGACCGGGCATTCGCGCTCGACCTCGGTTCGGCGCTGACCGGCGCGCGGGTACTGCGCTTCGATGCCCGCGGGCACGGCGCCTCGACAGGCACTCGCGAGCCGTGCGACTACACGTGGAATGCGCTGGCCGAGGACCTGTTCGCCCTGCTCGACGAGGTGTTTCCCGGCGAGCGCGTGCACGGTATAGGCCAATCGATGGGCACCGCGACGCTAATTACCGCGGCGACGATGGACCCTGCACGCTTTGCCTCGCTCACCCTCGGTATCCCACCGACGATCTGGGACACGCGCGCGGCGCAGTCGGAAAACTACCGAGAGGCTGCGGACTTCGTTGAGCGGCTCGGACGCGAGGCCTTCGGCGAGAGGGAACGCGGCGCGCCGCAGCCGCCCGCGGTGGACCCGAACCGGCCCTTCGTGCTGCCCGATGTGCGCGACGAATGGCTTCCCTCTGCGTTTCGCGGCGCCGCGGCCACCGACCTGCCCCCGGCCGATGACGTCGCGCAGCTGACGATGCCGGCCCTGCTTCTCTCGTGGATCGACGACCCCGCGCACCCGGAGTCCTCCGCCCGCGCGCTGCGCCGCGTCCTCTCGTCGGCTGCGCTCGAGGTGGCCTCCACCCCCGCAGAGGTAAACGCGTGGCCAGCGACGATAGCCGAATTTATCGCGAGCGCTCCCCGGGCGTAACGGGCGTGGGTACGATACCGGAAACGTCGCTATCTCCGGGAGGCACCATGAGCGGCACTGCTTCGCTGACGCTTGTCGACAACACCGACAAGGCCCGCTTCGAACTGTGGGATGGCGGCACGATGCTCGGTCTCGTCGGCTACGAGATCGAACCGTCGAGCTTGTCTGGGCCGACCATCTACAGGCTGATGCACACCGTTGTCGAGGTGAACTTCGGTCGCCAGGGCATTGCGCGGTTACTCGTGACGATGGTGCTTACGCGGTTGCGCTTCGACGGCGCACAGATCGCCCCCGTCTGCAGCTATGTGCAGCGCTACCTCGGCCGCTTTCCCGAGTACAAGCCACTCGTCGCGCGCGGACGCTAGCCCACTGCGTCGATGCTTGTGCCGAAGATCACGGTTACATTTCGATTAAAAGTACACAGTCCTCTACATTTGTTCCTTTCGCAGTTATAGGGATCGCGGACCTAGTTCGAATAAATAAGGGAAGCCTTTACTTTCCGGGCGTTCGCTCTCCGTTCATTCGGCGGCTCTTGTGCCCTGCGGTGCGCTCGGTAGTGTCCGTTGGCGTCGTGACGCGGCCGCCGCGCACTCGCAATTGACGCCGGAAGCGTGCTCCCTCGTTCGCACGTTCTCCCCGGGTGTTTCTGTCGGTCGTCACGCAACCGGGCCTTCCCCTTGGCCCTTCGCATTCGATCGAAAGGTCCCTCGTGGTCATCCTCCTGGTAATAGCCGCCGTCTTCCTCACCGGCGTTCTATGTACCACCGCGCTGCACTTCCGGAGCCATCGCGCACGGCTCCGCGACCTGGAAACAATCGTTCACGTCAACGGGATCCGCGGAAAGTCCACGGTGACCAGGCTCATTCACGGCGCCCTCCACGAATCCGGTCGCACGACCGTCGCGAAAACCACCGGCACTTACGCCTGCGTACTCGCCCCCGACAAGAGCGAGCACCCGATCATGCGTCGATACGCGCCGAACATCCTCGAGCAGTTCTCGATCTTCGGTAAGTGGATCAACAAGTCCGTCAACGCGATGGTCGTCGAGTGCATGGCCGTCCGGCCCGAGTACCAGAAGTTCTGCCAGGACAAGATCGTCCGGGCGGACATTGTGGTGATCACCAACGTGCGCATCGACCACACCGAGGAAATGGGCGAGACCCTCGAGGAGATCGCCAAGTCGCTGTGCTCGACCATGCCGCGCGGCGGCGTCGTCGTCACCGGCGAGCACAACCCCGACGTGCTCGAGGTGATGCGCGCCGAGTGCGAGAAGGCGAACACGCGACTCATCGTCGCCGACACCGATCAGGTAAGCGATGAGCACGTCGGCGCGTACCGCTACCTGCAGTTCAAGGAGAACGTCGCGGTCGGGTTGGAGATCTGCAAGCTCCTCGACATCGACACCGAGACCGCGCTGCGCGGGATGCTTGCGGCCGAGCCGGATCCGGGCATGGTCACCGTCGACACGATTCCCATCGACGGTAAGCGCGTCCACTGGGTGCCGGCGTTCGCGGTCAATGACAAGGAATCGACGATCTCCGTGTTGGACGAGGTCGACAACATGTTGCCCGAGGGCTGCCCAAAGATCGGGCTCCTCAACAATCGTAGTGACCGCGGCACGCGCGCCGAGCTCTTCGCCGAGATCGTGTGCGAGGACGTCGACCACCACTTCGCCAAGCTCGCGCTGCTCGGCGATCTCGAGCGGCCCGTTGCCGAGAAGATCGTCGGCAACGGCTGGGAAGACGAGGACGTGCTGCGCCTCGGCGCCGCGACCAACCCGAGCCGCGCCGAGCTTCTCGATTCCCTCGTCCACTCCGTTCCCGGCGACGACGTTGCGATCGTCGGCATGGTCAACATCCACTCCGCGCAGGCCGAGATGCTCATCGAGTACTTCGAGAATGCGGAGAAGGTGCCGTTCGAGAGCGCCGGTCGCCAACCCGAGGGCCCCGACGAGCAGCTCATCCAGGCCAAGCTCGACCGCGAGCTCCTCTCCGAATACGAGCACGAGTTCGCCGAGTACGGCGTCGACGTGCACGACGAGGACGACATGGCGGCGCTCGGCATCACCACGCCCGCCCCGAAGACCGAGTTCATCAAGTTCGAGGCAGCGCTCAAGGTGCTCGCCCGGCGGCAGAAGGTGAAGGCGGGGCAGAACTGATGGAAAGCCTTGTCGGTGACGTCGCAGAGTACTACCTGGCCGTGGCGTTCTTTATCGGCGTCGTCGCCTCGTACGCCTTCCACCGGCTCACCTTTATCTCCCTCGGTGGGCTGATCTCCGTCGGCTACCTTGCCGGCGCACTCGTCCAGCCGCTCAACGTGATCGCCACGATCGTGCTGTCGCTGGTGAGCTATTGGCTGCTCTACAACCTCGTATTGCGCTTCTTCGTGTTGTCCTCGCGGCGCGCGTTCGAGCTCGGCGTGCTCATGGGCATGGTGCTCGGCCTGTTGTATGAGGTCGTCGTCTCGCAGTACCTGTTCGAGCGCGGATTCGAGTGGGGCACGATGACGATCGTCGGGTTCATGGTTCCCGGACTCATCGCGCACGAATTCAAGCGCCAGGGAGTCATGCGGACGCTGGTGCCGCTCGTCGCGATCGTCGCAGGCGTGGGGGCTCTCGCGCTCGGCGTCACACTTGCGTCGAAGGCGCTGCTCGGGGCCGAGGCCCTGTCGATGGACGCGCTGTCGGGGACGGAGCAGATCGATTTCAACCGTATTGCGATCGCCGTGTTTGTATCGGTGATCGTCGCGGCGCTGCTTTCGGACTACCTCGGACTGCTGTCGGGTGGATACGTGACGGCGGCGATCCTGGTGCTCACGATCTCGGGCTGGGTTCCGGCGCTCGTGCTTCTCGGAGCGGTCGCCGTGACCTACGGATTCGTTACCCTCGCGTGCCACTACCTGCCGGTATTCGGAAAGCAGCGGCTCACGCTCGGGATCCTTATCTCGGGAATCGTGACGATGGCCGCGCAGATGATCGTTCTTGAGCAGACGGGGCAGGCCGTGTTCACGGGGTTCGTCGTGGTCGCGCTCGTGCTGCCCGCGCTGATCGCGAATGACGTGATCCGCGTCGGCGTGTGGCGCACCGGGCTCGGCATGGCCACGACCGGCGCCGCGGTCGCGGGCGCCCTGGCGCTCGCGGGGTAGCGCTAATAGCCCGCGTCGGTCGCGGGTAGTGGGCCGGTGGCGGCGCTCGGCTCCGGTTCCGGCTCGGGAGCGGGTGCAGGGGCCGCCGTCGCGGTGGGAACCGGCTCGTACGACGTGACGGGTGCGGCGGGCTGCGACGGGGCCGGAGCTGGGGTCGAACTACGCGATGGCCGGTTCTGACTCTGGCAGAAGGACGGATCCGGCACCTGGTGGTCCGTTCGCGGGCAGCGATACGGGTTCTCGCGAAGCACTTCCCTGCGCAGCTCCTCGCACTCGGGATAAGTCCCATACGATCCATCCGCAAACCAGGCCATTCCGGTCCAGTTTCCGCCGCCGTAGATGCACTCGACGAACTCCTTGCCCTCGCCGCTTCCCTCCGAAACGGCAGCGGGAGCAGCTGGTTGTGGTCCCGCGGAGGTACTCGACTTCGCGGCCGCGGGCTTCGCCGACGTCGACGTGACGGTGCTGACCACCGTCGTCACCGCAGTGCCCTGTTCGCCGCCCGAGGACGAACACGCGGCCAAAAGAAACAGCGCGGACACCGCCGCGACGCACCTCACCAGAATTGCCATGACCGGCACTTGCCTTTCCCCTGCGCCCCGCCACTCGGAGCGTGAATGAAAGGAACTTTATAGCGCCGGCCCGACAGTTCCCAGGGGGTAGGGGAGCAGGACCCCCGCAGGCGCCCGCTAACCCTCAATCGAGTCGGAGCTAACCCCCGCGAACCTCGCCCTCGCGGCGCGGATCGGCGCCGCCGATGAGTGCGCCGTCGTGGCGCAGGATCGTCGCCGTGCCACTAGGCATCGAGGACTCCTTCGGATCGGGGCCCGGCCCGTCCAGCGCGTCGACGAGGTCGTCCCCATCGGAACCGTCCGTCGCTCCCCAGCCCGACTCGACGATCGCCTCCGAGCGCGAGACCGCGCCGAAGTTGCGCAGGTCCGCGGCCGACTGCGGGTCCATGCCCCAGTCGAGCATCGCGACGAGATTCTTGACGACGTACGAGGTGATCTCCGAGCCTCCGGGCGAACCGGTGGCGAGGAACGGAGTGCCGATCGAGCCGTCCTCGCGCGCCGAGAACACCATCGTCGGCGCCATCGCGGTGCGAGGACGCTTGCCACCGGCGAGCGCGTTGGCCACCGGCTCCCCGTCCTTCTCGGGCTCGGTGGCGAAGTTCTCCAAGTGGTTGTTGAGGAAGAAGCCGCCTGCCATGTGGAACGAGCCGAAGTTCGACTGTAGCGAGGTCGTCATCGACGCCATGTTGCCGTCGCCGTCGACGATCGAGATGTGCGAGGTGCCTTCCTCCTTCTTGTCGTCGGTGGTCGCCGGCTCCTTGCCGGGCTCGGCGGAATCCATCGACTCCTCGGGGTCGAGAAGCGCGGCGCGCTGGGCGAGGTACCCCGGGTCGAGCAGGGAGAACGTTTCGCCCTCGGGTGGTTCTACGAAAGTGGGGTCGGCCGAGTAGGCGCTGCGGTCGGCGAGCGCGAGACGCTCCGCCTCGGAGATGAGGTGGGCGGATTCGGGCGCAGGGTCTCCGCCGTCATCGGAAGGGGTTTCCGGGGCGGGGAGCTCGACGTTCTGCAGCATGCCGAGCGCGGAGAGCACGGCGGTGCCGCCGGATTCGGGCGCGTCCGGGGCGCACACGAGCTGCGCGTCGCGGTAGCGGATGCACAGCGGATCGCCGGTGCGGACCTCGTAGTCTTCGAGGTCGGATTTCTCCATGCGGCTCGGGGTGCGGCCGCCTTCCTCGCTGCGCGCGGAGTCGAGCACGGCGTCGCCGACCTCGCCGGAGTAGAAGGCGTCGGGTCCGTCGGCGAGCGCGGCCAGAGTTGCCGAGTACTCGGGGTTGCGCAGGGTGTCGCCGGCGCGCACGCGGCGCCCGTCGGGCATGAGGTAGTCCCGCGCGGCGTCGACCTCCTTGAGATCGTCCTTCGCGCCGCGGACGGCGTCCTCGAGGCGCTGGCTCACCTCGAAACCGTCGTCCGCCAGCGTCGTGGCCGGCGCGAAGGACTCCTCCCACGATTTATCGCCGTGGTCGTCGTGGAGCGCGCCGAGAAGCGCGGGAATGCCGGGCACGCCGATCGAGCGGCCGCTCGCGCGGACGCTGGGCTGCGGGGCACCGTCGTCGTCGGAGGAGACCTGCGCGAGGTCCGTCGGCTCGGCGGCGCCTGGCGCGGCCTCCATGCCGTCGTACGTCGTGGTCTTGTCATCGTCGGCATCGTGATACATCGCGAAACCGCCGCCGCCGAGCCCTGAGGACTGCGGCTCCACCAAACCGAGCACGGCCTGGGCCGCGATGAGCCCGTCCGCGGCGGTGCCGCCCGATGCGAGTACGCGGCAGGCCGCCTCCGAGGCGAGCGGGTTGGCCGTGGAGACCGCGAAGTTCTGCGCGCTCGCGGCTTCCATGCCCTCGCGCGGACCCGAATCGCCGCTCGCCGCAGCGCCCTCGGCCGTCGGGGCGCAGTCGGAGGTCTCGGCGACCGCGCCCGGCGAGGCCATGACCTGCGGGGCCGGCAACTCGCCCGGCTTGTGATTGACGACGATCGCCGTCACGACCGAAGCCACGACGATGAGCGCGAGCCCGGCCGCCCCGAGGGAAAGCAGCGAGCGGCGCGCGAAGAACCGCGACACCGCCCCCGGGCGGCGGGGGCCGGGGGTTCCGGCGCCGGCGTGCGCGCCGACCTGCTCGGGCGTGACCCGCGGATCGGCCGGCGGCTTATCGCGCGGGTCGCCGATCGGGTCGTGGGGGGAATCTGGCTCTGGCCGAGTCACAGGGGATCCTTCCGGTGGGGTCGCCTTCGCCCCGCGCGGGCGCGGAGCAGGGCACGGGCGCGCCGAACCCCAGCCATGCTATAGGGGGCGCCCATGACGCCGGGCTTTCTGCGTGCGCCGCTACGCCGGTTACTCCAGGTCCACAGGACGCGCGGCCGCGCCGGCGGTGACTGATCCCACAGGCGGATCTGCCCGCGCCTGCCCGCGCCTGCCCGCGCAGCTAGTCGCCGACGGCATCCTTGCCGCGCTGCACGATCTTCGGATCCGCGGGGAACACGACTTGGGTGTCCTTGTCCGGGTAGTCGAATTGGTTGAGGAAGAACCGCAGCGCGTTGATGCGCGCCCGCTTCTTGTCGTTCGACTTGATCGTCGTCCACGGCGCCCACTCGGTGTCGGTGCGCCGGAACATCTCCTCCTTCGCGTTCGTGTACAGCTCCCACTTGTCCAGCGATTCGAGGTCCATCGGCGACAGCTTCCACCGCCGCACCGGATCGAGCTGCCGGATCGCGAAGCGGGTGCGCTGCTCCTGCCTGGTCACCGAGAACCAGAACTTCGTGAGCGAAATCCCGTCGTTGACCAGCATCCGCTCGAACTCCGGCGCCTGCCGCATGAACGACTCGTACTGATCATCGCTACAAAAACCCATGACCCGCTCGACCCCGGCCCGGTTGTACCAGGAGCGGTCGAACATCACGATCTCGCCCTTGGTGGGCAGGTGCGCGATGTAGCGCTGGAAATACCACTGGTGTTGCTCGGTCTCTGTCGGCTTGACCAGCGCCACCGTCCGCGCCATCCGCACGTTGATGAACTCGTTGAACCGCTTGATCGTGCCGCCCTTGCCAGCGGCGTCGCGCCCCTCGAACACGATGACGTGGCGCCGGTTGGTCTCCGCCGTCCAGTTCTGGAACTTGAGCAGCTCGATCTGCAGCAGGTACTTCTCGACGTCGTACTGCGCGCGGTCGAGGCGGTGGTCGTACGGATAGTTCTCGCGCCACGTGTCCACGGCCTTGCCGTTGATATCGATGAGGTCCGGGTCCTCGCCGTGGTCGTCGCGCACCGTGTACCCCTCGGCGCGCAGCCGGTCGATGTAGTGGCGAAGCTCGAAATTACTCATGACATCCCTTTCGCACCTTCCGGCGCACACCCGTGTATGACGCCGGACCTTCTTTCCCCCAACGGCGACGCCGCCCTCCGCGCTAGGCGAAACGGGCGATAACCGGCGCATGATCGGACGCGCCCTTGCCCTTTCGTTCCTCCCTGTCGATGGAGGCCTCGGTAGCCCGATCCGCCAGGGCGGGAGAGCACACCTGGAAATCGATGCGCATGCCCTGCTTTTTCGGGAACCTCAGTTGTGTGTAGTCCCAGTAGGTGTACACCCCGGGACCGGGAGTGAAACCCCGGGTGATTTCTTTGTAACCGGCGTCCGCGAACGCGGTGAAGGCATCGCGTTCGGGCTGCGAGACATGCGTCTTCCCCTCGAAGAACTCCATGTCCCAGACATCTTCGTCCAAGGGAGCCACATTCCAGTCGCCGACCAGCGCGATCTGCGCTCCGGCGTCATCGGTGACCTGCTTTTCGGCATAGGTGCGCAGGGCAGCGAGCCAGTCGAGCTTATAGCCGTAGTGGCGGTCGGTGAGCTCGCGGCCATTGGGCACGTACAGGCTCCACACGCGTATCCCGCCGGCGAGCGCCGAGATCGCGCGCGCCTCGCCTGCCTGCTCGGCCTCGGGATCCTTCGCAAAGCCCGGCATGCCGGGGAAACCCGTCTGTACATCCTCGAGACCGACGCGTGAGGCAATGGCGACGCCGTTCCACTGCGAGAGGCCGAAATGGGCGACCTCGTAGCCGATCTCGGCGAACCGCTCGTACGGGAACTGCGAGTCCTTGCACTTGGTTTCCTGCATCGCGAGCACGTCCACATCCGAGCGACCGATCCAGTCGATGACCCGGTCGGCGCGAGCGCGAATCGAATTGACGTTCCACGTCGCGAGAGTGAGCGGGGAGCGGGGAGCGTCCTGGGCCTGCGAGCTGTGAGAAGACATGTCGGAAGTGTATCGCCGCGCCGAAGATTAATGTCGAACATTAAATAACTGCAGGTAATGTCGGGTGTACTCGCCGGTAAGGTGTTCGCTTCGTGCGCCGCGAATGGGGATACACTCGACGGTATGAGCTACAAGGTTCCCTTCAAAGACATCAAATTCTCCGTCCACAACGTCCTCGATGCCGTGAACCAACTGCAGGCAGCCGGCGTCGAGATCGATCAGGATACGTTCGATTCCGTGCTGCAGGGTTACGGCGAGTTCATGGAACAGGCCGTCGCACCGATCAACCTCGAGGCCGACCTCGAAGGTGCGAAGTGGGCGGACGGCGAGGTCACCACGCCCGCCGGTTACAAGAAGGCGTGGGAAGAGTTCACCGAGGCCGGTTGGAACACCATCGGCCACGATGAGGAGTTCGGTGGCGGCGGTATGCCCTACACGCTGTCGAACGCCGCCAACGAGGCGAGCGCCGCCGCCTCGTCCGCGTGGTCGATGTACTCGGGCCTGACCAACGGCGCGATCAAGGCGCTTTCCAGCGTCGGCTCGGACGAGCTCAAGGAGAAGTTCGTTCCGAAGATGGTCTCGGGCGAGTGGACGGGCACGATGTGCCTCACCGAGCCGCAGGCCGGCACCGACCTCGGCCTGCTCACCACGAAGGCTCAGCCGAACGACGACGGCTCGTACTCCATCTCGGGCAACAAGATCTTCATCTCCGCCGGACAGCACGATTTCACGGACAACATCATCCACCTCGTGCTCGCCCGCACCCCGGGCGCTCCCGAGGGCACGCGCGGCATCTCGCTGTTCGTCGTTCCTCGTAACGAGGTCGCGGACGACGGCTCCGTCGGCGAGAACAACGGCGTCCACTGCGATGGCATCGAGCACAAGATGGGTATCCACGGCTCGCCGACCTGCCAGATCCGTTTCGAGAACGCCCGCGGCTGGCTCGTCGGCGAGGAGAACCGCGGCCTGCCCGCGATGTTCGTGATGATGAACCACGCCCGCATCGGCACCGCCATGCAGGGCCTGTCCATCGCGGATGCGTCCTCCCAGCTCGCGCTCGACTACTCCCGCGAGCGCATCCAGTCCAAGGCGCCGAAGTCCGTGCGCGGCGACCGCCCGAAGGGCTCGGATCCGATCATCCTGCAGCCGGATGTGCGCCGCATGCTCCTCGAGCAGAAGGCGTGGGTCGGCGGCTACCGCATGCTCATGCACTGGATCACCCTCCAGTACGACATCGCGCACGGCCCCAACACCTCCGAGGAGGACCGCGCGAAGGCCGAGGGCTTCGTCGAGCTCCTCACTCCGATCGGTAAGGGCTTTGGTACTGACGTCGCCGTTGACGTCGCTTCCCTGGGCGTCCAGATCCACGGCGGCATGGGCTACATCCACGAGACGGGTGCGGAGCTCTACCTGCGCGATGCCCGCATCCTGCCGATCTACGAGGGCACCAACGGCGTGCAGGCGCTCGACCTCATCGGCCGCAAGATCGCCGGGGACGGCGGCGAGCGCCTCAAGTCGTTCCTCGCGCTGGTCCGGGACAACGGTTCCTCCGCTCCCGAGGGCTTCACCTCCTACGGCGAGACCCTGGTCGGCTACGCCGATCGTCTCGAAAAGTCCGTGATGGAGTCCTTCTCGCAGGCCGGAGAGAATGACGTTCGCGTTCTCGCCGCAGCGACCCCGGTCCTCCGCGCTCTCGGGTACCTGTCGTTCGCGCACTTCTGGTTGCTCGCCGCGAAGGCTGGCCTGGAGTCCTCGGACGCCGACGCCGAGGTCGCAGCCAAGCACGTCTCGCTCGCTAAGTTCTTCTTCGAGTGGCTGCTTCCGCAGGCGGAGCCGAACTTCGACTTCGCGCTGGCCTCGACCGACATCCTGATGGACGACGCCGCGATCGCGTACTAGCGGAATTTGGTGCGGCGGCCACGCTGCCGGCCGCCAAGTCGGGAGCGATCTCTCGACAGTGTCGTCGACTGGACGCCACTTTCGACCGATAGACGCCAGTTTTTTCGGGCGTGTACGGGCGTCTATCGGTACGAACTGGCGTCCAGACGTGTACGGGCTCCGAAAACGGGCGAACCTTTGCGCAACGAACCCCCTGCCGGGTGCAGTAAATTCTGCCCCGGCAGGGGTTTCGTCGTTTCGAGAAGCGTGGACGCCGCCGTCACCGCGATGGCGGCGAGCGCTCAGTACTCCGGCGGGTCCGAGGCGGGGAAGGATTCCCGGCCCCACTCATCGGCCATGTCGTCATCGTGATCGTGTTTGACCTTGACCGCGGCCTCGTCGTCTGGGTCCGGTGTGGGTACGTGGTCTTTTTCTCCGGCGGTCATGATTCGCCTCCGCTGTGTTCGTTCAGCTCGACCTGCGCTGATGGTTAAAGCGTAGCCCCGATGTCAATGGTCGCGGCGCACCCACGGCACAGCGACAACGCGAAGAACCTCAGCCCGGCGGTATCGGCGCGTGCAACGTGCGGTGGTGCGGGGCGAAACCGAGCTCGGACCAGAGCGCGAGTCCGGCGGAGTTGCGGCGGAACACGTGCAGGTGCGCAGACAAGGCGCCCTGGCCCCGCGCCCATTCGGCGAGCGCGATGACGACATCCTTCGCCAGCCCGCGGCGGCGGAAAGCCGGCGTAGTCTCCACACAAGAAATCCCGAGCGTGGCCGGTCCGGAGTCCGCTGCGGACAGGCTGCCGCGCGCGATCGCGGCGAGCTCGCCGTCGATGAGTAGGTGCGCGAAGCGCACGCCGTCGGTGTGCGCGGCGAGCGTCGGCGCCACACGTTCGCGACTGTGCATCGCCGTGCCGTGATAGGCGGCGAGGAATCCGTCGGATGGGGAATCGGTGAGCTCGATCCTCGCGCCCGGCGGGAGAGCGCCCGTAGTAGCAGAGGAGCCACCGCCCGCAGCAGCCTCCGCCGGCACGAGCGCATCGAGCGCCGCCGTGCGCACCTCGAGTTCGCCGGATCCGGCGGCCTCCATCGCGGAGGCGGCGTCCGACGTCAGACGCGAACCGTCCACGAGCAGCTGATCCGCGGCCACGAGGCGGCGCGGCAGCTCGACCCACGCGGGCAGTTCGCGCGCGGCGTACCACGCGGCGACCTCGCGGAGGTCGGTGTCGACGGCCCACGGTTGCACGGGCACCGCGGCGCCGTGGCGGTAGGACCACGAGTCCCCGGCGCGGCACATCCAGCCGCCGACGATCTCGGTCTCCGTGCCCGGCCAGCCGCGGGCGGCAGCCCAGGTCAGCGCCCGGATATCGCGCACGAGTACCGGTCGCGGCGGAAGAACCTTGAGCACCGCGATGTCCTCGGATGCGATCGTCACCTCGGCGCCGGACCCCGACTTGGGTTGCACCCGCAGCGGTTCGAGCCCCACGACCTCGCCGAGCACATCGGTGTACAGGTGGGAGGTCTCGCCGCCCTGAAGGTGCCGGCGGACCATCACGCGCGCGCCGACGCGCAGCTCGCGCCCGGCATTCCAGCGGGAGTGCTCAGTCATTCGCGAACGGGTCGGGGTCGGTCGCCGGGTCCCAGCTCAGGCCGGGTACGCCCCAACCATTGTCGCGAATCGCGCGCTTGGCGGCCTTCTTGTGGCGCCCGACGAGCACGTCCGTGTACAGCAAGCCGTCGAGGTGGCCGACCTCGTGCTGCAGGCAGCGCGCGAAAAAGCCGTACCCCTCGACCGAGACCTCCTCGCCGTTCTCGTCGATCCCCGTGACCCGCGCCCACCACGCGCGCCCGGTCGGGAAATTCTCGCCCGGCACCGACAGGCAGCCCTCGTAATCGTTATCCGGGTCCGGCATGGTCTCCGGGATCTCGGAGGTTTCCAGCACCGGATTGATGACGGCGCCGGACCGGTTGATGAAGCCGCGCGCGTCGAGCTCCGCCTTGGACAGCACCGAACCGTCGGCGGTGTCCATGTCGGGGCAGTCGTAGACGAAGACGCGCTGGGCGACGCCGATCTGGTTCGCGGCCAGGCCCACCCCGTTGGAGGCGGCGAGCGTGTCGAACATGTCCGTGAGCAGCTCGGCCAGGTCCGCCACCGACGCGGTGGTCGGCGGGATGGGCGAGTGGAGAACGGGCTCACCGGCAATCACGATCGGGCGTATCGACATGGGCGAAACTTTACCCCGCCCGCCCGGGGTTCATGCCACCCGAGCACCGACCGCAAACCCGCATTCGGGCACGCTGAGGACTTTCCCCGGGTACTTACAAGCGTGTAACTTGGTGGGATATCAGATGTCGCTTCGATGGCTTAGGAGGCTCGATGAGCGCACCCACACAGCAGCGCGCAGAGCAGGGCGCGGCGGAGTTGTCCGAGCGGGACATCGCGATGCTCGACTTCGAGCGACAGTGGTGGCGCTTCGCCGGGTCGAAGGACGAGGCGATCCGCGCGAAGTTCGATATGAACGCCACGCGCTACTTCCAGCTCCTCAACACCCTCCTCGATTCTTCGGCGGCGCTGGAACACGATCCGCTGCTCGTCAAGCGTTTGCGCAGGCTCAGGGACTCGAGGCAGAAGGCACGCGCGGGACGCTCCACCGGAATGCGGTTCGATTAGCTTAGTGTTCGGGTAGGTGTTTGAAGTCAGCTCGCCGCCCCCGCGCCGTTCCGTCCGTGGCGTATCTATCGGCCAGCTGCCACATGGCCGACCACCATGTGCGAAGGAACGAGAGAGGACACGATGAGCGACCCTCGTTACCCAGGCGAGTTCGATCCGCGGGGCCATGACCCGAACGAGTACGGCGACCCGAACAACTACGGCGACCCGAACGAGTACGCCGGCCACCACGCGCGCAGCGAGGGCCCGGGATACGACGCCTACGACGGCTACCAGCCCAATCGCCCCACCGAGGGCACCTACGGCCCCGAGGACGCGGCCGGCTGGGACACTCCCGCCGGCGATCCCTCGGTCGAGCCGTCGGAGGACGCCGACGAGCTCGCCAGCGGCGTCCCCTACCGGGCGATAGCGATGGTGCTGCTCACCCTCGTGGTCATCGCCATCGCGATCGGCCTCGTCCAGCTCTTCACCGGCTCGGACGACGACGAGGCGGCCGAACCCGCCACCCAATCCGTGGTCGAATCGCCGTCTGACGCCGGAGGTGCCGATTCCGCCGAGGGGTCCGCGCCCGGCGGCAGCGACGGACAGCAGCCCGGCGGGTCCGGCCAGCAAGGCGGCGCAGGCGCCGAGGCGCCTGCGGACGGGGCTCAGAATGGGCAGGACGGTGCCGCGGCGGGCGAGAACGGCGCGGACTCCGCCGACGGTAACAGCGCCGGCGCCGGCGAGGTCCCGGTCCGCGTCTACAACAACTCGACGATCTCCGGTCTCGCCGACGACGTCGCCGGCACCCTGCGCGGTAGCGGTGCCGACGTGCAGGAGGTCGGCAACTACTCCGAGGGCAACGTTCCGACCTCGGGAGTGTATTACGGCGAGGGCGAAGGCGAACGGGCCGAGGCCGAGCGGATCGCCGGCGAGCTCGGTATCGAGGCGCGGCCGCGCTTCGAGGGGCTCGGCGGGGCGACTCCGGGCATCATCGTCATCGTCACCCAGGACATGCAGGGCCGCTAGGCTCCTCCGGCCACCCCGATCCGCAGGGGGCGCTACTGTGCCCAGTTCCGTGCCGCGGGGGCTCGGCCGATAAGATGGCCGTAAGCCCACTGTAAGAGACCTACCAGGAGCGCCTCATGGCTTCGCGTTTTTCGACTTCCACCCGCGTGGCAATCGCCGCGCCCGCACTCGTGCTGGCCGCGGCCCTGGCCGCCTGCCACCCACCGAACGAGAAGCCGTCCGAGAACACGGGCGAGTACACGTTGCCGTCGTACTCGGAGCCCGCTCCGGCCGAGGACGCCCATGGCGAGGAAGGCCACGGCGAGGCGGAGTCGGACGAGTCCCCGGTTACCGTCACGGTCACCGAGCAGCCGGGCGCCGAGGGCGCCGGGGCAGAGGGAGCCGAGCAGCCGATGGGCGGCATGCAGCAGCAGGTGCCGGGGCAGGAAGGCGCGCAGGGCGCGGTGCCCGGCGCGGCCGGTGGGCAGCAGGCCCAGGTTCCTGCCGCACAGTAGCGAACCAACAAGCCGGGGAGTCCGCGAGAAATTCTCGCAGGCTCCCCGGCTTTTTCGTGGCCGAGAGCGTCCTGGAGCGCAGCGCTCAGGCTCAGGCGTCCTCGAGGGGATCGGACTTATCCCGGCGTACCTGTCCTGATTCGTGGTAGGCGACGTTGGAGACGCGGTTGGCCACGACCGGTGCGGTGATGATCGCGAAGAGCCCCGCGAGTAGGAACACACCCACCTCCAGCGGCTTCTGCAGGCGCA